>JAZQUL010000118.1:0-8326 GCA_045631285.1 Faecousia sp.
TCGTCCTCGATGCCAGCCAGGGAGCCCAGCTCAGCCTCGACAACAACACCGTGGTCGTGAGCGTACTCAACAACGCGCTTGGTGATGGCGATGTTCTCCTCGAAGGACTTGGAGGAAGCGTCGATCATAACGGAGGTGAAGCCGCCGTCGATGCAGGACTTGCAAGTCTCGAAGCTGTCACCGTGGTCCAGGTGCAGAGCGATGGGGATCTCGGGGCACTCGATCACAGCAGCCTCAACCAGCTTGACCAGGTAGGTGGGGTTAGCGTAATCACGGGCACCCTTGGAAACCTGCAGGATAACAGGAGCCTTCTCCTCGCGGCAAGCCTCGGTGATGGCCTGCACGATTTCCATGTTGTTGACGTTGAAAGCGCCGATAGCGTAGCCGCCGTCGTAAGCCTTCTTAAACATCTCGGTAGTAGTTACAAGAGCCATTGGAATCAATCCTTTCTTATTTAAGCGGAAAGCTCCGCATTTTTACAAATCCCATTATAGCACAATTTTCTAAATTTTCAATACAAATATTTGATGTAGGGGAGATATATCGGTGTGACCAATCCGGCGGCAGCTTTGGGGCTATTTTTCGGCAAAAATTATTGGAAAAACCTATTTACCTTTGGGAAATGTTATAGTATAATACTTTTTGATGTGTTTTTAATACAACTTTAAGGAGTGTATGATTATGAAAATTTCTCCCCTTCAGGTAGCTCGCTACCAGTATAATCCCAAGCTGCCCGGCATGCTCCGCAACGGCATTTCCGAGATCTGCGTCCGTGACGGCGAGGCCACCCAGAGCGTTGCCGACCAGGAGAAGATCCAGGCCCTGTTCCCCAACACCTACGGCAAGAACGAAATCACCTTCCAGAAGGGTCAGAACACCGCACCTGCCAAGAAGCAGGTCGTGGGCGTTATCCTCTCCGGCGGTCAGGCTCCCGGCGGCCACAATGTTATTTGCGGTCTGTACGATGCCCTGAAGGCAACGGACAAGGAAAACGTGCTCATCGGCTTCAAGGGCGGCCCCAGCGGCCTGCTGGATGATGACAACATCGTCTTCACCGATGAATACATCAACGCCTACCGCAACACCGGCGGCTTCGATATCATCGGCTCCGGCCGTACCAAGCTGGAAACCGAAGAGCAGTTCAAGGTTGTTGCCGAAACCTGCAAGAAGCACGGCGTCAACGCCCCCGTCATCATCGGCGGCGACGATTCCAACACCAACGCTGCCGTGCTGGCTGAATACTTTGCCGCCAACGGCTCCGGTATTCAGGTCATCGGCTGCCCCAAGACCATCGACGGCGACCTGAAGAACGAGGACATCGAATGCTCCTTCGGCTTTGATACCGCCACCAAGACCTACGCGGAAATCGTTGGCAACATTGAGCGCGACGCCAACTCCGCGAAAAAGTACTGGCACTTTGTCAAGGTGATGGGCCGTTCTGCCTCCCACGTGGCGCTGGAAACCGCGCTGCAGACCCATCCCAACATCTGCCTTATCGGCGAGGAAGTGGCCGCAAAGAAGATGTCTCTTTCCGAGATTACCAAGTATATCGCTGACTCCGTGGCGACTCGCGGCAACAATGGCGAAAACTTCGGTGTTGCCATTATCCCCGAGGGCATTGTGGAGTTCGTGCCTGAGTTCTCTATGCTGATTGCGGAAATCAACGAGCTGCTGGCAGGCGCCAAGGCCGATGCCTTCAATGCGCTGGCCACTTGGGCAGAAAAGTATGCCTTCATCGAAAACGGCCTGTCTCAGGAGGCTATGGCTGTCTTTGCCATCCTGCCCCAGTCCATCCAGCAGCAGCTGTTTTTGGAGCGTGACCCCCACGGCAACGTGCAGGTTTCCCTCATTGAGTCTGAAAAGCTGTTCTCCGAGATGGTAAAGGCGGAGCTGGCTGCCCGCAAGGCAAAGGGCGAATATAAGGGCAAGTTCTCTGCGCTGCACCATTTCCTTGGCTACGAGGGCCGCTGCGCGTTCCCCTCTAACTTTGACGCGGATTACTGCTACTCCCTGGGCTACAATGCCTTTATGCTGATTCAGTACGGCTACACCGGCTATCTTTCTAAGGTTTCCAATCTGTCCGCGCCTGCGGAAGAGTGGGTTGCCGGCGGTATGCCGATTACCAAGATGATGAACATCGAGCGCCGTCACGGCGCCGATAAGCCCGTTATCCGCAAGGCCCTTGTGGAGCTGGACGGCGCGCCGTTCAAGTTCTTTGCAGGTGTTCGTGAGCAGTGGGCTGTGGAGACAAGCTATGTCTATCCCGGTGCCATCCAGTACTGGGGACCCAGCGAGGTTTGCGACCGCACAACGGTTACCCTTGCATTGGAACAGAGCAAGTAAATAGAAAAGACCGCCCGAAAGGGTGGTCTTTTTTAGTTGATAGTTGACAATGAAAAGGCTCCCCTTGCAGGGGAGCTGGCAAAAATCTTTGATTTTTGACTGAGGGGTTAACGGAGAAAACAAAAATCTCACCGCGTTATATTCTCTGCAAACCCCTCCGTCAGCCTATTCGGCTGACACCTCCCCTACAGGGGAGGCTTTGCGGACGACTGATGGTCGCCCCCTACAAGGAGAACTGTCCATTATCTCCGGCGCCAGGTGGAGCGGGAGAGAAGGACTAAGAAGGGGAAAATCTCTAAGCGCCCGAGGAGCATATTCAGCGATAGGATTATCTTGGAAATACCGCTGAAGAGACCGTAATTACAGGTAGGGCCTACCGCGCCCAAGCCGGGGCCGATATTGTTGAGACAGGCAAAGACAGCGGAAATGTTGGTCTCCACACTCTGTCCGTCGATGCCGATGGCAAGGACGGAAATGACCATAATGAACATATAGGCGGCAAGGTAAGCGCCTGTATTGGTGACTACCGTCTCGTCCATAATTCTGCCGCCGGAGCGGATTGCCATTACTTTCCGGGGGTTTACCACCTGCCGGATGTTGCGCCGGAGGTTTTTAAAGAGAATCAGCACCCGGGAGACCTTGAAGCCGCCGCCGGTAGAGCCGGCGCAGGCACCGACCAGCATCAGCATCAGGAGGATGCCTTTGGAAAAACTGTGCCAGGCGTCAAAGTCCACGGTGGCGTAGCCGGTGGTGGTCATAATGGAGGAGACCTGAAATGCCGCGTGGCGCAGCGCCACCCAGAAGTTGCCGTCAAAGCTGTTGGTAAAGGTGTTGAGTCCGATGAGCAATACAGAAATGCCTGCGATGCTGAAATAAAGCCGCAGCTCCTCGTCACGCAGTACGCTCTTAAACTGCCCCATCAGCAGCAGGAAATAGCAGGAGAAGTTGACGCCGAAGAGGAACATAAACAGGGTGGTGACGTTTTGGATATAGGGGGAGTAGCTGGCGAAGGAGTCGTTACGGACACCGAAGCCGCCTGTGCCTGCTGTGCCGAAGCCAAGGCAAACCGCATCCAAAAGGGACAGGTCGCCAAGGAGCAGGAGCAGGATGTTTACTACCGTCATTACGATGTAGATGATGTAGAGGATTTTGGCGGTCTGCTTCATTTTTGGCACCAATTTGCCTACGTCCGGGCCGGGGCTTTCCGCCCGCAAAAGGTGCATGGTAAAGCCTGCGCCGTTTTCACCGGAGGAAAAGGCCAATGTAAAGACCAGAACGCCCATACCGCCTACCCAGTGGGTAAAGCTGCGCCAATAGAGCAGTCCTTTGGGCAGGGCTTCCACGTCGGAAAGGATGGAGGCACCGGTGGTGGAGAAGCCGGAGGCGGTCTCAAAGAAGGCATCGATGAAATTGGGGATTGCCCGGGAAAGGAAGAAGGGAAGCGCCCCAAGGAGACTCATAAAAAGCCAGCTCATACTGACGCAGAGCATACCCTCCCGGACACCGAAACGGTGGCCTGCGTTGCGGCAGAGGGCCGCCATTGGCATACCAATGCCCAGCAGGATGAGGATGGTCAGCAAAAAGCCGGAGATGGCGCTATTGTCCCCGTAGCCCACACTGATAAAAAGGGCAGGCAGGAGGAAAACGGCCTCTATTAAGATGATACGGGCGAGAAAACGCCCAATGAGTTTGTAGTTCATAATTTATAGTTGATAGTTGAGAGTGGATAGTTGAGGATTGTAGGGGTCGGCCACTGGACGACCCGAAATAAAATCGATGCTCGATGCGTCGATTTTATTCTGTTGTACAATTTGTGAGTGCGGTATGCGGGGCGTCGTGGGCGCCGCCCCCTACAAAAGGGGAGGACGAGGGTTGGGGTCAGGCGAAGATGTCGCCAAGCTGCTGGAGAGAGCCGCGCTTGCCGGTGACCACCACAACCGTGTCGCCGGCTTCTATGGTGGAGTCACCGCTGCCGATTTGGGTGCGGCTGCCACGGGTGATGGAGGCGATAAGCACGTCGGGCTTCAGCTTCAGTTCCCGCAGAGGGATGCCTCGGTTTTTGGTGGTTTCGTCTGCCAAAAATTCCACCGCTTCCACCTGCCCGTCGGCAATGGTATGGACGGAGATGGCCGCGCCGGTCTGATTTTCCATTGCCCGGACGTAGCGCACGATGGTGTTGGCGCACAAATCCCGGGGAGAAATCATACTGCCCAAATTCATGGCGTCGGCAATGGCGGTATTCTCCCGGTGGCTCAGCTTGGTGATAATCTGGGGCACGCCGCAGCTGTCGCCGTAGAGGGAGATGACCATATTGGTCTCGTCCTGACCGGTGAGAGTCACAAGGGCGTCGTATTCCCGGATGCCCTGATTTTCCAGAGTCGCCTTGTCGGTGCAGTTGCCCAAAATGACGGAGGTTTCCGGCAGCAGCTCCGACAGCTCCCGGCAGCGGTTTGGATTGCTTTCCAAAATGGTGACCGCAATGCCGTCGGCGGCAAGAAAGCCCGCCAAATAGCGGCTGACGCGGCCACCGCCGCACAGCAGGGCGTTTCGCACACGGCGGGTGAGGATGCCCAGCTTTTTCAGCAGGCGGGTGAGTTGGTTCTTGGGGGCGGTGACGAAAATACGGTCGCCCTCCTGCAGCACAAAGTTACCTTTGGGCGTGATGGCAGTGCCGGCTCTCAGTACAGCGCATACAAGGAACTGACAGCCCAGCTTGCTGTTTAAGTCCCACAATGCGGTATCCCGCAAGATGCTGTCTTCCTCCACACGCAGTTCCACAATTTCCGCCCGGCCCTTGGCGAAGGTGTCCCGCCGCAGAAAGCCGGGGTACTTGAGAAGCCGTTCGATTTCCTGGGCGGTACGCCGCTCGGGATTGACGGTCAGGGAGAGGGGGAAGATGTGCTGCATTGCCATTACCTGCTCGGAATATTCCGGGTCACGGACACGGGCGATGGTATGGAGTTTGCTGTTGAGGCCGTGGGCGGTCATACAGGTAAGGAGATTTGTTTCGTCTGCGCCGGTGACAGCGAGCAGCAGGTCTGCATCCCGGATGCCTGCATCCAGCAGGGTGGTGCGGTAGGCGCAGTTGCCGCAAAGCGTCATTGCGTCAAACCGCTCCTGGGCTACCTCCAATACGGAGCGGCGCTGGTCTATAATGGTCAGGTCGTGGCCTTCCTTGGTAAGCTGCTGGGCAAGGGTCATACCGATTTTGCCCACGCCGGCGATGATGATTTTCATAGATGCCTCCCGAAATTTGGGGATTTTTCTCATTATAGCATAAGTAAATTACAAATTACAAGTTACAAATTATAAATTACAAATTGTAGGGGTCGGCGCCTACGACGACCCGAAATAAAATCGCCCCTCGATGGGGCGATTTTGTTCAAGGAGATATTGCGTAGCGGGGCGTCGTGGGCGCCGCCCCTACATTTTAATTATCCATTATCCATTATCAACTGCTCCCTCTGTTGGCAGGTGAACAGGAGGACCTGTTTTTGTTCTGCCTCGGTTTTGAGCAGTTCCAAAGCGGCTTTCAGGCGGGTGTCGTCGAAGCGTACTAAGGCATCGTCCAGTATGAGGGGGGCGGTGGGGGAGAGGGTTTTGGCTACCGCCAGCCGGAGGGCGATGTAAAGCTGGTCCACCGTGCCGTCGCTGCGGAAGCGGCTGCTGCGGAGGGTGGTTTCTCCCTCTGCGGCGGCTTGCAGCGTAAAGTCGCGGCTGAGCAGCAGCTTTTCGTACCGTCCGCCGGTTAAGGACGAGAAGAGTTTTTCCGCTTCTCGGGAAATGGCGGGCGCGAAACGGCGCTGCAGGTTTTCCGAAGCGGTTTGGGCTGTCTCCAAGGCGAGGGTGATGGCAGCGTAATGTGCCTCCAAGTCCGAAATTCGCTGGGAAATGGCGGAAAGTTCCCGGGTATAGGTTTCCTTTTCCCCTAAAAGCTGAAGCTGACCGGAAAGCTGCTGAAGCTGATTTTCTGCGTTTGCAAGGGATATTTCTGCCCGGGAAAGGCGGAGATTGGTGTCTTCTTCCGTATAGGAAAGCCTATCCTCTGTCTCCGGGGCGGGGACAGGCTTTAGGACAGAACGGAGGGTTTCTTCGTGGCTTTCTGCCTGATGGAGGGCGATTTTTTTGCGGGAAAGTTCTTCCCGGAGATGGAGCTGGGCGTTCCACAGTTCCATCGCTTCCGAGATGGGTTTTCCCAAGGTAAGCTGGCTGAGCTTGGCGGAAAGGACGGCTTTTTCCCGTTCCCTTTCTGTGATGGCGCTGCGGTAGGTCTCCTGTTCCTTTTCATAGGCAGAAAGGCGCTGGCGGTAGCTTTCTGCCGCAGAAATCCAGTCCTCCGGGGACAGATCGCCATAGGGGCGGCACAGGTCTTCGGCCTTTTTGACGTATGCTTTGGTCTGCTGGGTGTGGAGTACCACAAAGGGCAGCGCCACGCCTGTAAAGGTGGCAATCCACACGGGATTGACAAAGGCCATTGCGATGCCGATGACAAACAGGGCGATGGCGATGATAAGATAGAGGGGAGATTGGGGCTTTTGCAGCGTTTCCCAAACTTCCCAGTCTTGCCGCGCCCGACGGAGGGCCTCCTCACCGGAAAGACCTGCGAAAATGGGGTGCGACTCCGGGGTGGCGGGGGCTTGGGGCAGCGGCTTTTCCTGCAACAGCGCCCACTGGTTCTGAAGGTCAGAAAGGGCAGTCTGCTTGTAGCGGGTCTCCTCCTCGGGCGGGAGAGAGGCGGCTTCTTTTTCCAGTTCCGCTACCTGCTGGCGAAGACGTTCGGTTGCCGCCTGCGCGGTGTGGAGATGGGAATATTCCCTTTGGGATTTCTCGTAAGAGAGGTGCTGGCGGTGGTTTTGCAGTTCCGCTTTTTCTTGGGTAAGTTCCTCAATTTGGGAGGAAAGGGCGGATTTTTGGGCATTTAAAGTATCGATTTTCTGAATTTTAGACAGCAGCTCGTCCCGCTGGGCTTCCGCCCCGGGGAGAAGGCCTGTCTTATTATGGCGGCACTTGTTGCGGAGGTCTTTCAGCTTTTCCACAAGGAGGGTCTGGGCGCCGCTTTCGTCACCGGTGGTCACGAGGGCGTTTAAGCGGTTACGGAGCGCCGCATCGTCGGTTACGGGCAAGTCGGTAAGCTTTAAAAAGCCGGTGCGAAGGAACACGTTTTTATCCACGCCCAGAAGCAGTTCTCCGCAGTTTTCGGCAGTTAATTCGGGCACGGGCAGGCCGGTTTTCGTCTCGAAGGCCTTGAAATCACCCATAGGAATCCGTTTTGTGGGGGCGCGCTGGATGGTAATGTCCCTGTTTTCCCAGCAGATGTCCATAGAGCCGGACATAGGAAGTCCCGACCAGGGGGCGTATTTGGTTTTTACCGGGAGAATCCCGTTTTTCTCCCGCTCGCCGGTGTCGATACCGTAGAGCATCGCAACCAAAAAGGCGCACCAAGTGCTCTTGCCCCATTCGTTGGGCTTATTGATGATATTCAGACCGGAGGTTAATTCCAAAGTTTCATTTTGGAGCTTTCCAAAGGTGGCTGTCATTCTGTAAATTTTCACGGCAGCAGCACCTCCTCACCGTCTAAGATTTCCCGGGAGAGCTTGGCGGCCAGGGCATACAGGGGCTTGTCTTCCTCTCCGGCAGCTTCCATATTTTCTTTCAGCAGCGAAAAGTACTGCCCGGAGAAGCTGTCAGTTCCCAAATCCTTCCAAATGTCCAGGGGCGGCTGGGTTTGGTCCCGGAGGGTCAGGTGGGGGAATTGGGAAAATTCTTCCCGGAGGGCGGGAAGAAAGGGCGTTTCGCTGTGCCCGGTAAGAGTAATGCGGTAATAGTTTTCGTCCCCCACAGCCGGGAGACACCGAGAAATGGCGTCTGCGGCAGTGGTGACCACCGGGGCGGTCAGGTCGTAAAAGGCGGGCAGTCCCAAGGGGAGGAAACGGAGGGATTTTTCCTCCGTGTCGTAAACAAAAACGCCTTTTTCACCGCTTTC
>JAZQUL010000119.1:0-6488 GCA_045631285.1 Faecousia sp.
TTTATATCTTCATTTATATTGTAACATCTATACATAGTATGTCAATATGGAAGTACGGAAAATTCCCTGATTTTTCATAAAATAATGTTTGACAAATTGGCATATAGCCGTTATAATAGCAAAGTACGACTGCGAGGAGGCGTAAAATATGCTGCTGGAACTTGGAAAGATTATTAACTGTCCCGGTGAGAGCGTATCATTCTCGGCGGTTGTAGATCTGAGCGACCTGAAATATGGCAACTGCTACCCGGTGTCTCAGCCGGTCCTGGCGGTGGGCACTGTCCGCAATACAGCGGGCGTTCTCGAAATGTCAGGCAGTATTAAAACCACCATTCACGGCGTTTGCGACCGTTGCGCGGAAGAATTTACCCGTGATGTGGATATGGTTCTTAATGTGGTGCTGGTAACAGAGCTTGCCGATGACGGAAACGAAGACGAATGGGTATTCCTCTTAAATGGCGACAGCGCTGACTTAGAAGACATCGTCCGTACTGTATTTGTACTGAATATGGACCCAAAGCTTCTGTGTAGTGAAGATTGCAAAGGCCTCTGCTGCCGTTGCGGTAAAAATCTGAACGACGGTCCCTGCGGTTGTCAGAAAGAGCCGGATCCCCGTTTTGCTGCCCTGCGGCAGCTTCTCGATAAAGAATAAAATGATGCTGCCCAAGCAGATTTGACCAAGGAGGTGTCAACCATGGCTGTTCCTAAGTGTAAAGTGTCTAGCGCTCGTCGCGATAAGCGTCGTGGCTCCAACTGGAAGCTGTCCGCTCCCAGTGTTTCTGTTTGCCCTAAGTGCGGTGAGCCCGTAATGCCCCACCGGGCTTGCAAGGCTTGCGGTAACTACAATGGCCGTCAGGTCCTGGCTGCCAAGGCTGACTAAGGCAAGAAAATCAAGGGAGGGTATACCCTCCCTTTTTTCTTTACATTTTATTTATTGATTTACGGCAGAATTTGTGGCATAATATGGAAAAGTGTTTTTGAAAGAAAGGAGTGACGGCTATGGCAAAACCCTTGGTGGCCATTGTAGGCCGCCCCAATGTGGGCAAGTCTATGCTCTTTAATAAGCTCACCGGTCGCAGGACCTCAATCGTTGAGGATACGCCCGGCGTCACCCGGGACCGGATCTACGGAGATTGCGAATGGTGCAACAAGACCTTCGCCTTGGTGGATACCGGTGGTATTGAACCGGGTACAGACAGCGATATGCTGAAATTTATGCGCCGTCAGGCGGAAATTGGCATCGAACTGGCAGACTGCATCATTATGGTGGTGGATGTCCGCACAGGCTTGACCGCTGCCGATGTGGATGTGGCAACAATGCTTCGTAAATGCGGCAAGCCCGTAGCCCTGGCAGTCAACAAGTGCGACTCTGTTGGCCCGGTCAATCCCGATGTATATGAATTTTACTCTCTTGGCATCGGCGATCTCTTTGAAGTCTCCGCCATCCACGGTCACGGCACAGGCGACCTGCTGGACTGGTGCTTAGAGCAGTTCGGTGACTTCCAGTGGGAGGAAGAGGAAAGTGACACCATCAAGGTTGCCATCGTGGGCAAGCCTAACGTAGGAAAATCCAGCCTCTTAAACCGTATTCTCGGCGAGGAGCGCGTTATCGTCTCCAACATTGCCGGCACCACCCGGGATGCCATCGACAGCGATTTTGAAAACGAGACCGGTAAGTACTGCTTTATCGACACGGCAGGTATGCGCCGTAAGAGCAAGGTTGACGATGCCATTGAGAAATTCTCCAATATGCGTACCATCAGCGCCATTGAACGGGCAGATGTGTGCTTGATCCTTGTGGATGCCAACGACGGCGTCACCGAGCAGGACACCAAAATCGCCGGTCTTGTCCACGAAGCTGGCAAAGCCGCCATCATCGTGGTCAACAAGTGGGATGCAGTGGAGGACAAGGAGACCAACACAATGCGGGATAAGGAAGCGGCAGTCCGTGACGGTCTTAGCTATATGACCTATGCCCCTGTGGTATTCCTCTCCGCGCTGACCGGTCAGCGGGTGGACAGACTCTTTAACGTTATTCAGGATGTGCACAAGCAGAACACCAGCCGCATCACCACCGGCGCGCTGAACAGCGTCCTGGCCGATGCCACTGCCCGTGTGCAGCCGCCTACGGATAAAGGCCGCCGCTTAAAGATCTATTATATGACCCAAGCCAGCACCAAGCCCCCCCATTTTGTAATTTTCTGTAACGATGCCCGGCTGTTCCATTTCTCCTATCAGCGTTATTTGGAAAATCAGATCCGGGAAGTCTTTGGTCTGGAAGGCACACCCGTGCGGATCACCATCCGGCAGAAGGGTGACAAGGAGGAGTAAAATGCTTCTTGCAGTTATTATCACCGCCGTAGTCGGCTACTTTTTGGGTAATTTAAACGGCGCTATCTTCACCGCCCGGTATTTTGCCCACGAGGATGTGCGGGAGAAGGGAAGCGGCAACGCCGGCCTTACCAATTTTGTCCGCAATTTCGGTACGGGAAAAGCAATCTTTGTAATACTATTGGACGTAGGCAAGACAGTGGCGGCCTGCCTTTTGGGCGGCGCGCTCCTCGCACCTTACGGTCTTACCACGGAAGGTAAGGTTTTGGGCGCGCTCTCCGTCAGTCTCGGTCACGATTTTCCCGCTCTCTTTGGTTTTAAGGGCGGTAAGGGCATCGTCTGCGGTGCAACGATTGCAGCGGTGCTGGACTGGCACGTCTTTGTGATACTGGCAGTGATCTTCTTTACCTGTTTCTTTATTACAAGGTACGTTTCTCTCAGCTCCATTTTGGTTGCTGCATCCTTTAGCATCAGCTTTGTGCTGCGTTATTGGGGAAATCCCTCTTTGCAGATCGGCACAGCGGTGATCGGCATTTTTGCCATTTGGATGCATCGGGAGAATATTAAGCGCTTGCTTAGTGGCACAGAGCGGAGATTTTCTTTGGGTTCAAAGGAGAAAAAGCAATGAAAGCAGCAGTAATTGGATGCGGTGCCTGGGGCACAGCGTTGGCAAATTGTTTGTGTAAAAACGGCTTTGACACCGTCCTTTGGTGTCACGATTCTGCCCTTGCCCGAGAAATGCGGGAAAAGGGCGTCAATCCTATGCTGGAGGGCGTTCCGCTTAACGATAAGCTTTGCACATCTTCGGAGGCAGACTGCGTAAAAGACTGTGACCTTGTGGTTATTGCCACATCCTCTGTCTTTGTCCGCAGCAGCAGCCGTATGGTTGCGCCCTACTTGGGAAAAGATGCGGTGGTGGCCACCGTTGTCAAGGGCGTGGAATCCGGTACGATGCTTCGTATGAGCCAAATCGTAGAGGAGGAGACCGGACGGCAGGTAGTTGCCCTCACTGGACCCAGCCACGCGGAAGAAGTAGGACGGGAAATGCCTACGGGCTGTCTCGCTGCCTGCGGCGACATCCAAAAGGCGGAATTTGTCCAAAAGGCTTTTTGTAACGATGTGTTCCGCATTTACACCAGCGACGACATCGTGGGTGCGGAGCTGGGTGGCGCGCTGAAAAACATTATTGCCCTTTGCGCCGGTGTGGCAGACGGTTTGGGCTACGGTGATAATACAAAGGCGCTGCTGATGACCCGGGGTATGGCAGAAATTGCCCGGTTGGGCATCGCGATGGGCGGCAAGCAGGAGACGTTCTTCGGTCTTGCCGGCATTGGCGACTTGATTGTTACCTGCACTTCTATGCATTCCAGAAACCGCCGGGCCGGCATCCTCATTGGTCAGGGTATGAATGCCCAAGAAGCGATGACAAAGGTGGGCGCTGTGGTGGAAGGCTACTATGCGGCAAAATCTGCGTATGAGCTGGCAAATGCCTACGGTGTGGAGATGCCTATTTGCGCTGCTGCCTATAAGGTTCTCTATGAAGGCGGCGACGCAAGACGGGAACTGATCGATATGCTGGCGCGCCCTGTTGCCACAGAAGCGCTTTATGAACATTAAAAAACAGGAGGGGAGACCCTCCTGTTTTTGATTGACAGTTGCCAGTGGACAATTATATATGCATTATCGAAAGAAATTGTAGGGGTCGGCGCCTATGACGACCCGGATACATTTCTCCTGCTCCTTACAAAAAAAGAAAGGTGCCGCCTAAGCGACACCTTTTTTCGTATGCGATCAAATGGCCCGTTCGACCTTATTGGAACGGAGGCATCTGGTACAAGCATACACGTGGCACGGAGTACCGTTGACAATGGCCTTGACCCGCTTTACATTGGGCTTCCAAGTCCGGTTGGAGCGTCTGTGAGAGTGAGAAACCTTGATACCGAAAGTAACGCCCTTGCCACAATAATCACACTTTGCCATACGTTGCACCTCCTATCCGCATAAAACGCAATTTAAGACGACTTACGCAGTCGCCCCAGTATGATACCAAAGAATTACAAAAAAAGCAAGTACTTTTTAGAAAAAATTTTGACTTTTTCAAAAAAAGATTGCTATTGCGCTTTATAACAGCTATAATAGAGGCAAATTCATCAGGGAGCGTGATAGTATGATCGCTATGCACAGTGTGCTGCTGAGCACTCTCGTAAACGATTTCCAGCTGGATGTGGTTTTTTCGTCCACAGATTATGATAAAATTCGCCTGACGGTGGAGGACGTATCCCGTCCGGGCCTCCAGATTGCCGGCTATTTTGACCACTTTGAGCCTATGCGCCTGCAGGTGCTGGGCAATGTGGAGGCCAGCTATATCGAGCGACTCAGCGAGGAAGAAAAGGAGAAGACCTTTGACCGCCTCTTCGGTTATAAATTCCCGGCGCTGTTGGTTGCTAGGGGCAACGCCATCGACCCGGTGTGCCTGCAGATGGCAAAAAAGCATAATGTGACTGTCCTTTCTACCAAGGAAGCCACCAGTACGGTGGTCTCCGCCATCATTGCTTACTTAAAAGCCGCTTTGGCACCCCATACCTCTGTCCACGGTGTCCTTGTGGAGGTTTACGGCGAAGGCATTTTGCTGGTGGGCGACAGCGGCATCGGTAAAAGCGAGACGGCTGTGGAGCTTCTTAAGCGCGGTCACCGGCTGATTGCAGACGATGCTGTTGAAATTCGGAAGATATCCAATAGCAGCGTAGTGGGCAGCGCCCCTGACCTGATTCGCAATTACGTGGAACTGCGTGGCATCGGTATCGTCAACGTTGCGAATCTCTTCGGTATGGGCGCAGTCAAGGCGGAAAATGAAATTAACCTCATTGTCCGTATTGTGCCGTGGGAAAAGAACCAGACCTATGACCGGCTGGGTGTGGAGGCCCAATTTGAAGAAATTTTAGGCGTCCGCATCCCGGTCAATACCATTCCTGTTACCCCCGGCCGAAACTTAGCGGTGATTTTGGAGGTGGCGGCTATGAATAACCGTCAGCGGAAGATGGGCTATAATCCTGCGCTGGAGTTTACAGAGCGGGCAGACCGTCACGCCCAGGAGAAAAAGGAAAGTATGGCAAAATGAAAGAATTGACCGTTGGCGCAAACGATGCGAATCAGCGCTTGGACCGCTTTTTGGCAAAGGCGGTACCCTTACTGCCCGTCTCTCTTGCCCAAAAGTATATCCGCATCAAGCGAATCAAATGTAACGGCACCCGGGCAGAGCGGGATCAGCGACTCCAGGCGGGGGATGTGCTCCAGCTCTATATCAACGACGAATTTTTCGACAAACCCCGGGAGGATAACGCTTACCTCACCGTCGCTACCCCCAAGCTGACGGTGGTCTATGAGGACGAAAATATCATTCTTGTGGACAAGCGCCCCGGCCTTGCGGTCCATCCCCACGATGGCGCGGAATACGGCAGAACTCTCATTGACCACATTCAGGCCTATCTGTATCAGAAGCGGGAGTGGAGTCCCCGGGGCGAAAATTCTTTCGCGCCTGCCCTATGTAACCGCATCGACCGCAATACTGGCGGCATCGTCATCGCTGCAAAAAACGCGGAGACACTGCGGATTATCAATCAAAAAATCAAGGACCGGGAGATGGACAAGCGGTATCTTGCCATTGTGGAGGGAACGCCAAGACCCCAAAAGGGTAGTCTCAAGGGCTACCTTTTCAAAGACGCCAAGAAAAACCGGGTATTCGTCACCGATACGCCTCAAACCGGCGCAAAATCCTGCCAGACCAATTATCAGGTGATTGCATCGAATCAGGGACTTTCTCTGGTGGAATGTGAGCTGATTACCGGCCGCACCCACCAAATTCGCGCTCAGTTTGCCCACGCAGGCCACCCTCTTTTGGGAGACGGCAAATACGGCAAGCTGAATAAAAACTACGACCGGAATTTTCAGGCGCTTTATTCCTATAAGCTGACCTTTAAATTCTCCACAGACGCAGGCATCCTGTCCTACTTGGACGGGAAGACCTTCCAAGTGGACAAGGTGGAATTTGTAGAAGAGTATTTCCCCAATACGAAAATAAAATGAGCACTGGTTTTTCAGTGCTCATTTTATTTCACATATCGTGCCGCCGCCGATAACAGTCTCTCCATCATAAAAGA
>JAZQUL010000120.1:0-11317 GCA_045631285.1 Faecousia sp.
TAACGAGGATTTCTCCGGGCGCAAAGCTTTCCCCCAGCAAATCCAGCACCTTCAGGGAATTTTCCACCTGTCCGGGCAAAATCAAATGGCGGACAATAACGCCCCGGACCATTTTCTCACCGCAAAAGGTCACCGGGCCTACCTGATTTACCATCTCCCGAATAGCTGTGAGAGCAGTTTCTGCATAGTCAGGCGCACCAGAAAGCTGCACAGCCAATTGATTATCTGCGTATTTCATATCCGGCAGATAAATATCCACCAACCCCGAAAGGGCGCGGATGGTCTCTGTCCGTTCATAACCGCCACAGTTATAGACCACCGGCACAGGGAGTTTGGGAGACAAAGCAGGAATAATGGTGGGTAAATACTGGGTTGGCGTTACAAGGTCGATATTTTCCGCACCTTGGGCAATCAACCTTTCCATTTCAGCCCGTAACGCCTTGCTGTCCATCGGCACGCCCGTGGGTTTACAGCTGATTGCCCGGTTTTGGCAGTATTTACAGCCCAATGTACAGCCGCCAAAGAAAATTGCGCCGCTGCCACCGCTGCCTGCCAGCACCGGCTCTTCCCATTTATGAAGCATGGTTTTTGCCACCAAAGCCGTGTCAGGACAGCCGCAAAAACCGGTTTCCCCCGCTTGTCTGTCTACCCCACATTGCCGGGGGCAGAGGGTACAGTTTTGATAATCCATAACATCCTCACAAAAATGGGAGGGTTCCCCCTCCCATACTTTATTTTTCTTCTTCTGGGGTAAAGTCCAGGGTAAGTGTCTTTACATTGGTGCGAAGCTGGGTGCATTTTACACCGGCAGCGGCAAACATCCGCTTGGAGGCAAGCGTGGTTGGGGTAGTTGCATATTTATCGGACAGATAAAAAACCTCCTGCACACCGCTTTGGATGATGGCCTTGGCACACTCGTTGCAGGGAAACAGCGCCACATAGAGCTTACTGCCCCGCAGGTCACGGCCATTGGCGTTGAGAATTGCGTTCAGTTCTGCGTGAACAACATAAGGATATTTTGTCTCCTCACCGCTGCGCTCCCAGGGGAATTCATCGTCAGAACAGCCCTTGGGCATACCGTTGTAGCCGGTGGAGATGATGATATTGTCCTGAGACACAATACAGGCGCCCACTTGGGTACTGGGGTCTTTACTGCGCCTTGCCGCCAGCATTGCGATGCCCATAAAATACTCGTCCCAGCTAATATAATCCGTTCTCTTCATATTCCGCCTCCACTTACTTTTTCCCCATTATAATACATTATTTTGCATAGCGCAAGAGGCAGAAATCCGCACTGCATTCGCAGTGCGGATTTACTTAATCAAAAATATCCTTTATCGTATCAAAGAATTTCTTCATTTTTGGGGTGGATTTGTTATCCATCGTGCCGTCCAGCTTGTGCAGCAGCTCTTTTTGCTCCTTCGTCAGCTTGGTAGGCGTCTCCACCACCACAGAGAAATGGTGGTTGCCGCGACGACGGGGGTCATTGACACGGGGAACACCCTTTCCGGAAAGAACAAATTCCTTGCCGGTCTGTGTACCCTCAGGAATTTCGTATTTCACCTTGCCGTCCAAAGTAGGAATCTCGATCTCCGCGCCCAAAGCCGCCTGGGTAAAGGTAATGGGAATCTCGCAGTAGACCTCCGCGCCGTCCCGCTTGAAGATGGGATGCCGTTTGATAGAGACCTCTACCAGCAAATCGCCAGAGGGACCGCCGTTGTTGCCTACGCAACCCTCGCCCCGTACACGGGCGCTCTGTCCGTGGTCGATACCGGCCGGGATGTTGACCTTGACCTTCTGCGTGCGGCGTACCTTGCCCTTACCCTTGCAGGTCTGACATGGATTCTTGATAACCTTACCGCGGCCGCTGCACTGAGGGCAAGTGGTGGTAGACTGGATTGCCATACCCATAATATTTTGGGTAGTGCGAACCTGACCGCTGCCACGGCAGTAGGAGCAGGTCTCCACTGCGCCATCGGCAGAGCCGGTGCCGCTGCAAGCAGAGCAGTTTTCAATCCGGGGAACAGAGACCTCCTTTTCCACACCAAATGCGGCCTCTTCAAAGGTCACCTCTACCCGAATTGCCACATTTTCACCTCGGCTTGGGCCGTTTCTCGTAGTACTTCTCCGTCCGCCACCGAAGAAATCGCTGAAAATATCACCGAAATCTCCAAAGCCGCCAAACCCACCAAAGCCGTCAAAGCCCTGACTGCCGCCGAAATTGGGATCAACGCCCTGGAAGCCGAACTGGTCGTAGCGGGTCTTTTTATCGCTGTCGGACAACACCTCGTAGGCTTCGCCAATTTCTTTAAATTTTTCCTCCGCGGACTTGTCACCGGGGTTTCTGTCAGGGTGATATTTACCTGCCAGTTTTCGGTACGCCCGTTTTATATCCTCGGGGCTGGCATTTTTCTCAACGCCCAGCACCTCATAATAATCGCGCTTATTTTCTGCCATTATTTCACCTCAATGTACAACACATAAAGGCTCCCTTGTGTAAAGGGAGCTGTCACGCGACCAGCGTGACTGAGGGATTGACAACCCCTCCGTCAAAAATCAAAGATTTTTGACACCTCCCCTGCAAAGGGAGGCTATTGGGAAATGCACCTAAAAGGGCGGCAAATGCCGCCCTTTTGGGGTTTTGTTTAGTCTACAGTCTCGTAGTCTGCGTCTACAACTCCATCGTCAGCAGGCTGACCTTCGCCCTGAGGCGCGGCATTCTTGTAGAGCTTCTCGCTGACAGCATAGAAAGCCTTCTGCACTTCCTCGGTAGCGGCCTTGATAGCTTCCACATCGGTGCCCTTATTGACTTCCTTCAGCTTATCTACAGCGCTCTGAATGGTCTGCTTCTCCTCCTCGGAGATCTTGTCACCCAGCTCAGAGAGGGTCTTTTCGGTCTGGTAGATAGTCTGGTCTGCCATATTGTGGGTATCCACTTCCTCACGGCGGGCCTTATCCTCAGCGGCAAACTGCTCAGCCTCGCGGACAGCCTTGTCGATATCCTCCTGAGAGAGGTTGGTGGAAGCGGTGATGGAAATCTGCTGCTCCTTGCCGGTACCCAAATCCTTAGCGGAAACCTTTACGATGCCGTTTGCGTCGATGTCAAAGGTAACCTCGATCTGAGGCACACCGCGGGGCGCGGGGGCAATGCCGGAGAGCTGGAAGTTGCCCAAGGTCTTATTATAAGCCGCCATCTCGCGCTCGCCCTGCAGGACGTGAACATCCACAGAGGTCTGTCCGTCAGCAGCGGTGGAGAAGATTTGGCTCTTGCGGGTAGGGATAGTGGTGTTACGGTCAATCAGTCGGGTGAACACACCGCCCATGGTCTCAATACCCAGGGACAGGGGGGTAACATCCAGCAGAACGATGTCCTTTACGTCCCCGCTCAGCACACCGCCCTGAATGGCAGCGCCCAGCGCAACACATTCGTCGGGGTTGATGCCCTTGAAGCCTTCCTTGCCGGTCAGGTTCTTGACGGCCCCCTGCACAGCAGGGATACGGGTAGAGCCGCCAACCAACAGAACCTTATTCAGGTCAGAAGCAGAAAGACCTGCATCGCTCATTGCCTGACGGACGGGCTTTAAGGTGCGCTCTACCAAGTCTGCGGTCAGCTCATTGAACTTGGCGCGGGAGATGGTGATGTCCATATGCTTGGGGCCGGTAATGTCAGCGGTGATATAAGGCAGGTTTACGGTGGTGGTAGTCATACCGGACAGCTCGTTCTTTGCCTTCTCAGCTGCCTCACGGAGACGCTGCATAGCCATCTTATCGTTCTTCAGGTCCACGCCCTCTGCCTTCTTGAACTCGTTTACGAGGTAGTCCATAATTCTCTGGTCGAAGTCATCGCCACCCAGACGGGTGTCACCGGCAGTTGCCAGAACCTCTACGATGCCGTCGCCGATTTCCAGAATGGAAACGTCGAAAGTACCGCCGCCAAGGTCATAAACCATAATCTTCTGCTCGTTTTCCTTGTCAAGACCGTAAGCCAGCGCAGCTGCGGTAGGCTCATTGATGATACGCTTTACCTCCAGACCGGCAATCTTGCCTGCATCCTTGGTAGCCTGACGCTGTGCGTCGGTGAAGTATGCGGGAACGGTGATAACTGCCTCGGTAATGGTCTGACCCAAGTAGGCCTCAGCGTCGGCCTTCAGCTTCTGCAGCACCATAGCGCTGATTTCCTGGGGGGTGTAGCCCTTACCGTCCACATTTACGTGGTAATCCTCGCCCATATGGCGCTTGATGGAAGCGATGGTGCGGTCTGCGTTGGTAACAGCCTGACGCTTAGCCACCTGACCGACCATACGCTCACCGGTCTTTGCAAATGCAACAACAGAGGGAGTGGTTCTGCCGCCCTCAGCGTTGGCGATAACAACAGGCTCGCCGCCTTCCAGAACTGCAACACAAGAGTTGGTTGTACCCAAGTCAATACCAATAATTTTACCCATAATAATTTCCTCCTATATAAACTTAAATTATTTACATAATGAATGGACAATTGACAGTTGACAATTGACAATTAAGGTGTCCGCTTTGCGGACTTATTTTAATCCTCTTCCCCTTGGAAGATACCATAATTGTCAATTATCCATTGTCCATTGTCAATTTAGTTCGCGACCTGCACCATTGCAAACCGCACGATCTTTTCGCCTACCTTAAAGCCCTTTTGGAACACCTGGGCGATGGTGTTTTCACCAAAAGCTTCGTCATCGATATGCATCACTGCATTGTGAAGATTGGGATCAAATATGTCACCGGGCGCGCCGTAGATCTCCACACCCAACGTGCCGAAAATCTTAATAAGCTCGGTCATGGTCAGCTCAACACCCTTTTTGTAGGCCTCGTCAGCAGTAGGCTGATTCAGCGCCCGCTCTAAGTTATCATACACCGGCAGGAGCTTTTCTACCGCTTCAGCTTTACCGAGGGTGTAGAGCAGCTCCTTTTCCTTGGTGTTGCGCTTGCGGAAGTTGTCGTACTCCGCAGCCAGCCGCAAATGGGCATCCCGCTCTGCGTTATACTTTTCTTCCCATTCGTTAACTACCGGGGTTTCTTCTAACGTTTCCTCTACCGTTTCCTCGGCAGGGGTAACATTTACTTCTTCATCTTTTTTCTTTTTGGCCACGTTTATGCCTCCTCATCCGCTTTCCCGGTCAGCTGGGGCTGTTCCGGTTTTGCAAACATCCGGGACAGGCTCTCTGCAAAGTAGCTCAGCCGGGCGGTGACCTTTGCGTAATCCATTCGGGTGGGGCCAACCACACCGATCATACCCTGCATACCGTCACCGATGTCAAATTTTGTCATAACCACGCTGGTGTCCTTCAGCTCTCTTGCCACATTTTCCGGGCCTACCAAAACCTGCGTGCCGTTTGCGTTTTGCATCACCGCAGGCAGGTTAGACAGCGCTTCTTCATCCAAGCTGGTCATTATTTTCTGGGCTTTGTCCACATCCCGGTATTCCGGCTGGGTAAGCAGTCGCATCTGTCCGGTGACTACCATATTGGTATCCGTCTGCCGACGCAGCGTATCGGCGGTAAACTCCACAATCACCGGCACCAAGCTGGAAGCCGAACCTGCAGAGCGCATTACCTTCTCAAGGAGGCTCTGGGTAAATTCTTCCCGGGTCAAGTCGGTCATTGTGGCATTGAGCAGTGCAGAGAGAAGCTGTAAGTCGCTTTCTGTAATGCTCAGCGGCAGCTTAATAAGCTTATTGACCACTTCATCGTTTGAGAGCATTACCACCAAGATAAAGCTGCCCTCACCCGCGAGAATCAAATCAAACCGACGAACCTTTACGCCACCTTGCCGGGATGCGGCAGAAATGGCCGGAAGGTCGGTCGCTTGGGAAACAAGCTTTGCCACCATTTCCATCAGTTTATCCACACGCTGCATCTTTTCTTCCAACGCCTCGTTAATGGACTGTGTCTCATCCAGCGAAAGGCGGTAATCCTGCATCAGCTCATCCACATAGATCCGGTAACCGGCAGCGGAGGGCACACGGCCTGCGCTGGTGTGGGGCTGGTCAAGATAACCCATTGTGGTCAACTCTGCCATTTCGTTGCGGATGGTGGCGGAGGAATACTGCATATCCGGCAGCGCTGCGATTGCCTTGGAGCCTACCGGCTCAGCGGTACGAATATAAAGGTCTACGATACAGCGCAGTACCTTTTTTTGCCGTTCGGTCATCTCCATTGAGATTCCTCCTTTCGTGTTAGCACTCTTTCTCTTCGAGTGCTAAGCACACTATACACTAGAGTGCTAAAAAAGTCAATAGTCCTTTTTTGAATAATATATGAATTTTTTGGCTTTTCATCCAAGACAGCAAAAAGGAGAGCCTTTCAGCTCTCCTTTTTCTCTGCATTCAGGGCATCGACTACAATGTCGGGATAGGGGTTTACAATAACGGTACGGTGGCTGTGGTAGATGACCATACCGGGTTTGCCGCCGGGAATGCGCTTGATTTTCCCCACGGGATTCACATCCACCGGGATGTTCTGACCGCCGGCGGTTTCCGCATAATGGGCGGCAAGCTGAGCGGCTTGGGTCACCGTATCGTCAGGCGGGGTTCTGCCGCCGCAGGCGATGATAACGTGACTGCCGTGGACCTTTTGGGCGTGGAGCCAAATATCGTCTTTGCGGGCAAAACGGAAGGTCAGCTCCTCGTTTTGCTGATTGTTGCGACCCACATAAATGGTGTAGCCGTCGGTAGACTCGAATTTAAGAGGCGGCAGTTTCCCTTTTTTCATCTGTTTTTTGCTGCCGTCAGGACGGAGATAACCGCCATCCTGCAGCTCCTGCCGAATTTCTTCCAGTTCCCGCTCGGATTCCGCCCGGTTCAGTTCGTGGAGAACGCTTTGCAGATAACTTAGCTCTGTTTCGCCTAATTCAATTTGCTTCGTCAGCTCTTTTTCCGCGTTTTTCCGCTTGCTGTAATCCTTATAATATTTGGCAGCGTTTTGCTGGGGGGACAGGAGTGGCGAGATTGCCACCTCAATGGTAGGCATATTCTCGTCGTAAAAATCCTCTACCTGCACCTTTGTCATACCCTTTTGCATTTTGTGGATATTGGCGGTGAGGATGTCGCCAAGCTGCCGAAGCCGCTCCCGATCGTAAGTCTCCTGCAGCTCCTTTTCCTGAATGGCAAGCTTTCGCTGTAATCTCTGGCAGAGATTTTGCACCAACTTACGGACAGCCTGACTTTTCTGCGCCATCGCCTCTTTTTTGTCTTTTTGGCTGTAAAAGCCGTCTAAAAGGGCGCAAAAACTCTCTTTTTCCCGATATGCGCCATACTGGGTCACCGGGCAAAAGGCGTACTGTTTGGGCGTGCCGTCAGGCGCTTCATAGACACACGGGATGGGCTGAGAAATATATTTTGTGAAAAATTCGCTTACTTTTTTGGCTGTCATTTCGAGATCTGCATCTTCCAACCGGGCATCGGTATCCCCTAAGGCATAGAGTGCCGCCTCCCGGCAAACAAGGGGCGAAAGACCTCCAAGGCTGTCCATCAGCCGGTCACAAAGCCGGTCTGCGCCCGGCTGGGTCAAAATCCGCAGATAGTCCGCCTCTGTAAGAGACGCAGGGTCTTCTTTATGCATAGGCGTAGGGTGCTGATAGTAAAGTCCCGGCAGTGCCGCCCGTCCGGAGGCGGTGTCCAGTCCCACACGGCGCAGGCAATCTAAAATTCTGCCCTCTTTGTCCACCAAATACAAATTGCAGGTTCTGCCCATCAGCTCTGCAATGAGAGATTTTTCCGTAGGGTCGCCCATCTCGTCGATGCAGTCGAAGGTAAATTTCGCCCAGCGCTCCATAGGAAGCTGCTCGATTTTCGTCAGTCTGCCACCGGATAAGTGCTTTCTCAGCAGCATACAGAACATGGGCGGCTGGGCAGGATTTTCCATCGCTTGCTCCGTAAAATGAAGCCGGGGCGCGGTAGGAGAGATGACAAACAGCAGCTTTTGCCGCCCGGTGGGGGTTTTCAGCAGCAGCACCACCGTATCCCGGGTGGGCTGGTGGATCTTTTCAACACGACCGCCCACGGCCTCCTGCACTTCTCCTAATACAGCCCGCAGAAAAAATGCGTCAAATGCCATTTTCTTCCTCCATTCCCAAGCGGAACAATTCGTTAAGCCGCTCCGTTCTTCCCAGCAGGTACAACGCGCCAAAAAGCGCCTCCAAGCCCGTAGCCTTTGCATACTCTTGGGGTGTAGCAGACTTGGGCGCGGCGTGGGTGTGGGCATTTTTACCGCGACGGTAAAAATCCTGCTCTTCCTCTGTAAGAACAGGCAAAAGTTTATCCACTACCTTTGCCTGATAGGCCGCATTGACTAATTGAATGGCGTTTTTATGGAGGTTAATGACCTTTTTCCCGCCTTTTTCACACAGATATGCACGGCACAGCAGCTCATAGACCCCGTCGCCCATATGGGCAAGACCAAGGCTGGAAATTTCCTTCACCTGCTGCGCTGTCATATGCATTTCAAAATAATTTTCCATAAAGCCTCCAGATGGGCATAGTCTTAATCGTATAGTAACAGAAACAACCACGGCTGTCAAATTCCACAACAGAATTTTTTCTTGCTATATACTTTTGCGTATGATAAAATATATATGCGCAAACCCGCACAAATACAAAGAAAGAGGTGTTTATATGATCGGTTCCGGTCTAAAAAAGTTCGCGCAGGCAAACGGTCTTTCCGTCGGTAGTGGCATCGGCTATGGTGTTCTTCGGGGATTTCAGGTCACCCTGTCCGAAGGCTCCGGCTTTAAGCAGATAGTCGTCAATACCAAATTCCCCGATGTGGAAAAGCTTAACGCCCTGCAAGCAACCCTCAACAGTGTAAACCTGCAAAAGGATTACCGGGTGCAGCAGCTAAACTTTACAACCGGCGGCATTGTCATTCGTTTTCTTGACAATCCCGGCACAATGGCAAAAATTGAAGCCTTTACAGACTGGTTCTTCCCCCTGCTGACAGAGGCAGACGCTTTCGGCGCAGATATTTGCCCGGAATGCGGTGAAGCGATAGACAGTGACGGTGTGTGGAGAATGGTCTCCGATATTGCCGGCCGCTATCATACTCCCTGCGCGGAAAAAATCTCTCAGGAACTTACAGACGAACAGGAAGCTAAGGCTCAAGCAGACAACGGTACATATATCAGCGGTATAGTCGGCGCGCTGATCGGCGCGCTCCTTGGCGCTGTGGTTTGGGCGCTTGTGCTGAGCGCCGGTTATGTGGCATCTATCATCGGCCTTTTGATTGCTTTCCTGGCAGACAAAGGCTACGACATTTTGAAGGGCCGTCAAGGCAAGGGTAAGGTTGTAACCCTCATTATCTCCGTGGTTCTTGGTGTTGCCGTTGGTACAGTTCTTGCTGAATTTATCGGCTTGGCCGGCTTAATTGACGAAGGTTATTTTATCCCCGAAATTACTTACGCTAATATTCCGGAAATCTTCTTTATTGAGATGGCAGAAAACGCGGAATACTCTGCCGCTGTTTACGGCAATTTCTTCCAAGGCTTGCTGTTTGCCGCCATCGGCGTGGTGTTCTTCATTACTCAGGCCGCAAAAAAAGTTACCCCTCCCAAAATGACAGAACTAAAATAAACATCACAAAAGCGGGGCGTCGAGGACGTCGCCCCCTACAAAAAGCTCCCTCAAACGAGGGAGCTTTTTTTATATTTTTTCCAGTACGAGGGCGGTGCGGCTAGGCAGATAGAGCAGAAGTCCCGGCTGTCCGTTTTGGGTGAATGTTTCATAGGTTTGGTGATAGACCCGACCTTGACCGCCAAAGCAAAAATCGTCGGTTGACATAACAGCTTTATATTTGCCCGGTTCCGGCATCGGTACAAAGCAGCCCGTATGGCTCTGTGTGGGATGGAAATTGAAGACGAATACGCCGGCGCCCTTTTGGTAGGCCATCCATTTCCCCTGATTGTCCACATAAAGCTGCCGGTCTTTCCCGGTAAACACGCGCTGCCGCTTTCCAAGGGCAACCATTGCCTTTTCGAAATCGTTCAAATATGCATACCGCAAGTTAGGATTGTCCGCTAAAGACCACTGCCGGCGGCAGTAGTGATAGCTCCAGCCGTTGCCCTCCCGGGGGAAGTCGATCCATTCCGGGTGACCGAACTCATTGCCCATAAAGGTAAGGTAGCCCTCGCCGCCCAGACTCATCGTCAGCAGCCGCAGCATTTTGTGCAGCGCCATACCCCGGTCTACCACCGCATTTTGACTGCTCTTTTCCATTCCCCAGTACATTTCTTTGTCGCAGAGGCGGAACATAATGGTCTTATCGCCCACCAGCGCCTGGTCGTGGGACTCGCAATAGCCGATGACCTTTTCCTTGGGTCTGCGGATAGCAAGCTCATAGTAGATATTATTTAAGTCCCAGTATTCGTCCGGGGTTTCCTTCAGCAGCCGAATCCACATATCCGGCTCACCCATGGCAAGGCGGTAATCAAAACCCACACCGCCCCAGCTTACCGGCAGTGCCAGTCCCGGCAGCGCAGAGGTATCCTCTGCAATGGTGATGGCGTTTTTGTTAATTTCCCGAATTAAGAGGTTGGCAAGCTGCAGATAGGTCACCGCCTCCACGTCCGTATTCATCGAGAAATAAGAATCGTAGCCCGTAAAAGCCTTGCCAAGACCGTGGTCGCGGTAGAGCATTGAGGTGACACCGTCGAAGCGGAAACCGTCAAAATGGTACTCTTCCATCCAATATTTCAGGTTGGACAGCAGAAAATGGAGTACTTCCGGCTTGCTGTAATTGAAACATTTGGTGTTCCAAGCGGGATGGTCGCCCCGGTCTCCTGCGTGGAAGAACTGATAATCGGTACCGTCAAACTCGTTGATGCCCTCCCGGGTGTTCTTGCTGGCGTGGGAGTGGACAACGTCGAGTAGTACCGAAATGCCCAGCTTATGGGCGGTGTTAATCAGCGCCTTCAGGTCTTCCGGCGTACCAAACCAGGAGGAAGCCGCAAAGAAATTGGTGACCTGATAGCCGAAAGAGGCATAGTAGGGATGCTCCATAACCGCCATAATTTGCAGCGTATTATAGCCCAGCTTACGGATGCGGGGCAGCACCTTCTCCGTAAATTCCTTATAAGTGCCTAATTTCCCCTCTTCCTGGGCCATACCGATATGGCACTCATAGATGAAGAGCCGTTTCTTGGGTTTAAAACCTTTATCTGTCCAAGGAAAGGGCTTTTCGTCCCAAATGACACCGCACCAGCTATGGTTTTCCGGGTTTTGCTCCACCCGGTGGATATAAAGGGGAATCCGTTCCAATTCCTGCCCACCCCGGCAGACAATCGCCATTACCCGTGT
>JAZQUL010000121.1:0-5207 GCA_045631285.1 Faecousia sp.
TGGCTCAGCAGCGCGCCGATAAAGCCACGGCCAATGTTGCCGCCGCCATACATTACTGCTTGTTTCATATCTTTTCCTTCTTTTATAACGATCTGCGGGCAAACTGGCTGCAATACTTCCGTATCTCGTCCATCGTGCGTAATCCGCTGGTAGCGTCAGGACTGCCCAAAGCCATTACCGCGCTGGCAGAAGCAAAGGATAGTATCTCCTCATTACTCCAGCCGTGATAAATTCCGGTCAGCGCACCGGCGCAAAATGCATCACCCGCGCCGGTTGTGCCTTGGATATATCCCTCCGGCAACTCATAGGAAGGTACGCAGATACAGCTCTCTTCCCCAGCGCAAACAGCGCACTCCGGCATATGGATGATAACTTTCTTCTGCACGCCCATTTCTTTCAGTCGCAGCGCCATCTTTTCCAAATTATCTGCACAAGGCGCAATACCTGTCAGCTTTCCTGCTTCCAGTTCGTTGATAATCAAATAATCCGTGTAAGGCAGGCAGGGAGTCACAAGGTTATAACGATCCGAATTTTCGCTGACCAAATCAATTGAGGTTTCGATTCCCAAATCCTTTGCCATTTGCAAAATCCTGAGGCCCTCTCCATTATCCACCCGCTCCAAAAGCAGGAAATAACCAAGGTGCAGCATTCGGGGGCGACTGCTTTCAAAATGCATATGCTCGCTGCCGAATTCCGCGCTGGCGCCGGCGTAGGTAAAGAATGTCCGTTGCCCACCGGAAACGCTCATAACATCGGTAAAGCTGGTTTTTTCACCGGGCAGCACCGCCAGCCCCTCTGTGGATACGCCACCCTTTTGCAGGGTTTCAGTAACAAACGCGCCCTCTTCATCGTCGCCAATAGTACCTACCGCGCCAACCTTCAAAGAAGGGTCAATTCGCTTTAAGTCCAGCGCCACATTGGGAACGCAACCGCCTATGGCAGTCTGAATGCTCCGGATTTGTGTCAGTTCACCGCTTTTGGGATACGCGGAAATCTCGTTGATCTTGTCAACGATTACCGTACCGGCAACAATAATGCCGGTCTTTTCACCGCTATCCATAGCTTAGTTACATTCTGCTTCCAGAGGACCTGCCAGGTCTTTCAGGAAGAACAGTCTGCCGGCCAAAGTGGGAATATAGGTAGAAGTAATCCAAGGTGTCTTCTCGTGACGCAGCGTCATCCACAGAGACATACCCTGCCACTGCATACCTCTGCCCAGCGTGCCGTCTGCGCCGCCGATGGCGTAGTCAGCCTGCAGGAACAAGCCGGGGCCGATGCTGTTAGCTCTGCAAGGCACAAGGGTCGTTCTGGACTTGAAGCTGGTCAGCGCGTTCTGCTCTACAGTCAGGGGATGGATCTTCGCCGCAATCCGGTAAGGCGCTTTCTCCCACTCCTCAGCGGTAGCGTAGTCAGCAGCAAAAGTAGGCTCCCAGAAAGCGATATGGCACATTCTGCCGATGCCGTACACCAGCACCAACTTAGCGCCCTCTGCCTTCAGGGCAGCGATCTTTTCAGGATAGGTCGGCAGATTGTCCTTTGTTGCAAAGTTTCTCTGTTCCTTAGGTACAGTCAGCTCGCCCAGAGGATTAAACAGCGCCTGCTCCATCGCATACTGGAATGCGCCAGGATTGTCGGATGCCAGGGTATTGCCCTCGCTGTCTGCCCACTCGTCCATATTGAAGGTATAAACGTGCTTGCAGGAAACCTGCCACTCCTTCAGGAAGTAAACGACCCACTTATACATACCCATAGGGCCAACAGGCAGGATGAAAGCAATCTTTTCATTGCGGTCCGCTGCCAGCTTGATCTGCATAGCAATTTCGTGACCCATATAGGTCTCAAATTCGCCCAGATTATCGCACTTTACAGGGGTGAAACCGGGATTCCAATGGTTTTGACGGTCGCAAATTGTTTCCGGAGCATCGATGCAAGCATCGATCTTATCAAAATCCCAACCTGCGGGATAGAAGCCCTCCAGGGCAGAGCCTTTTACAGTAGAATTGAAATTCATAAATTTACTCTCCTTTTTAATTGATTACGGCAGATAACGCTTAGTTGTACCTTTTAAGTAGACCTGACACTGGCGGAAGCCTTCCGCATAATCCGCGCCGCATTGGAAGCCACGGTAACGGCAGCAGGTTTTGACCATATCCGGGAAATCAATGCCGTCGTGATCCCGCATCCACACAACCTGAGATTCATGGCACTCCAGCATTTCAAGTTTGGTGTCAATAAATTCTGTCACATCCACATATTCTGTGGGGTTAAAGTTAACGCCACAGAGTGTGTCCATATAGTAGATAGGCACCATCTTGGCTGCGCCGGGAACACCGGTATGATAATTGGGGAGCGTCGCGGTGAAACTGGCATCAAAGACCAGTCGGGATACTGCTGTGTGGTCCGGCATATAGTCATCCGGATCGTGGGTGATGATAAAGTCGGGATTTACGGACTTGATCACATCCACCACCTTGTCTCTGGCTTCTTTATTATTGTCATAGATTGCCAGATCATCAAAGCGGCTGTGGATAATCTCGAAGCCAGCCATTTGGGCAGAACGCTCCGCTTCTTGCGCCCGCATAACCGTCAATTCGTCCGGTGGAATCACCACGTGTCCCAGATTACCGCTGGAGAGATGGCAAATGACTACCCGGTCACCCCGCTGCTTGCATTTGAGCAGTGTGCCGGCGCAGGCAATCTCCATATCGTCCGGATGGCTGGTGATAGCTAATACAGTGTACATAAAAATCCTCCTTTACAAATATTCCAAAATAATTATACCGAGTTTCCTCTTGCAAAGGAGTGCAAAATCGGTTATGATACTTGTAATTTCAGCCAAAGAGGTGCTCTTATGGGAGATAATTTTACACGTCTTTCTTTTGAAAAAGTAATCAATGTAGAGAAAATCATTACGATTTTCTATATGGAGCTTTCCAAAAGCTTTGCCTACGAAGGTGAGCAACACGACTTTTGGGAGATGGTGTATATCGACAAAGGCGAAATGATCTGCACCGCTGACAAAAACCGTTTTGTCCTCAAAAGCGGTGAAATGACCTTTCATAAGCCCAACGAATTTCATAATCTGTCCGGAAACAATACCGTAGCCCCCAATGTAAGCATCATCACTTTTGAATGCCACAGCCGCGCTATGCGCTACTTCGAAGGGAAAATCTTCAAGCTGGATTCAGAGGAAAAAGCTTTACTTTCCACGCTCTTTACGGAAGGACTTTCCTGCTATCGTCTGATTGATGAACAGAATCCGCTTCTGCAGAACCTCATTAGACTGGAGTCTTCCCCCTATGGCAGCAGTCAGATGACCAAAAATTTATTGGAGGTCTTTTTAATCCGCCTGTGTCGTCATACCGATGTGCTTACCAAGAAAATGCGCCAAAGCTATCTTGTAGACGGTATGGATGTCCCCTACCCCGTAAAAGAAATTTTGGACTATCTTCGCAAAAATATCTATAATAAAATTACCATTCAGGATGTTGTGCATCATACCGGAAAAAGTGAAAGCGCCGTAAAGGCGCTATTTGCCCGATATTACAGCGAAGGAATTATGCACTACTATAATTCTCTCAAAATCAAAGAGGCGCGGAAACTGATTCGGGAGGGTCATTATAACATTTCCCAAATTTCCGACCTGCTCCATTTTGATAACCCCCAATATTTCTCCAAATGCTTTAAACGCTTTACCAATATGACACCCCGGGAATATAAAGCTTCCATTATGAAATAGCAACAACATTCATTAAAAAGGAAAAACGCCCCGCGGCTTTATGCCGTGGGGCGTTTATGTAAGAAATTAAGCTTCCAGATTGATGCCGGTCTCAATGCCGAATACGTGGCAGTTGTTGCCGCCGAATACCAGCTTCACAGTCACGCCGGCGTGCAGCTCCTGAACCTCCGCAAAGGTCATATTGGAAATATCAACAATGGCTATGATGTCCTTGTTGCCAACAGTCATATGCAGGTGGATGGAGGAACCCATCATTTCGTGCACAGAGATGACGCCTTCTACACCGGTACCGTCGGTGGACAGGGTGATGTGCTCAGGACGCAGGCCCAGCTTCACCTTCTGCTCAGCTACATTGTTCTTTGCAAGGCGCTCCTGCTTGTCGTTAGACAGGACAACAGTATGGCCCTGCAGCTCAATGGCGTACTTGCCGTTTACCTTCTTCAGCTGAACATCGTCGAAAATGTTCATCTGAGGAGAGCCGATGAAGCCTGCTACGAACAGGTTATAGGGGTGGCTGAACACTTCCTGAGGTGTGCCTACCTGTTGGATGAAGCCATCCTTCATAATGACGATACGGTCACCCAGGGTCATAGCCTCGACCTGGTCGTGGGTAACGTAGATAAAGGTGGTGTCGATACGCTCACGCAGCTTCAGAAGCTCTGCGCGCATCTGGTTACGCAGCTTTGCGTCCAGGTTGGAAAGCGGCTCGTCCATCAGCATAACCTTGGGGTTACGGACGATGCAGCGGCCAATAGCAACACGCTGACGCTGACCGCCGGACAGCGCCTTGGGCTTACGGTTCAGCAGCGCGGTGATGTCCAAAATCTCTGCAGCCTCACGAACCTTGCGGTCGATCTCTGCCTTGGGCATATGACGCAGCTTCATTGCGAATGCCATATTGTCATACACAGTCATATGGGGGTACAGCGCGTAGTTCTGGAATACCATGGCAATGTCACGGTCCTTGGGCGCTACATCGTTGACCAGACGGTCACCGACATACAGCTCGCCTTCGGAAATTTCTTCCAGACCGGCAATCATACGCAGAGTGGTGGACTTACCACAGCCGGAAGGTCCGACCAGTACCACGAACTCCTTGTCGGCAATCTCCAGATTGAATTCCTGAACGGCCACTACGCCCTGCTCAGTAATCTGCAGATTTACCTTCTCCTTGCCTTCCTCTACCACTTCTTCATTCTTCTTTTTCTTGCTGAGCTTCTTCTTTTCCTTTGCGTCCTCAGCTGTGAAGGGGTAGATCTTTTTGATGTTCTTCAGGGTTACAGTTGACATACTTTCTTAACTCTAAGCATACCGACTCCTCGCGTATGCTCTCACCTGCGCCGGGTATAACAGCGTAGGCTTTACGACATGTCTCCACTATGCCGCACCGTGAGTCATAACGGCTTTATCCTCCTTTAATTTGACAAATGATACCTATATTGGTGGAGTAGATACCATATGCCGGGAT
>JAZQUL010000122.1:0-2203 GCA_045631285.1 Faecousia sp.
TGTGCCCACTTCCGTGTATTTGAACCTCATTGAGGCTGTCCATCAGAATATGGACAAGATGCACCGATATGTCCGCCTGCGTAAAAAGCTGTTGGGCGTTGACGAACTGCATTTTTACGATGTGTACACTCCTTTGTTGGAGGGCGTAGACAAGCACATTCCTTTCACAGAAGCCAAGCAGACCGTGTACGATGCCCTTGCACCTTTGGGTGAGGATTATCGCAAGATCTTAATGGAAGGCTTCAATAACCGCTGGGTGGATGTTTACCCCAACGAGGGCAAGCGCAGCGGCGCATATTCTGCCGGCGCATCCGTCCATCCTTATGTTCTGATGAACTATACGGGCACGTTGGACAGCCAGTTTACCCTTGCCCACGAAATGGGTCACGCGCTCCACTCCTACCACTCCAATAAGTACCAAAATCCCATTGATGCGGATTATGTGATTTTTGTGGCGGAAGTGGCCTCTACCTGCAATGAAGCGCTGCTGATGGAGTACCTGCTGAATAAGACCACTGACAAAAAGGAACGCGCTTACCTCATTAACCACTTTATGGAGCAGTTTAAGGGAACCTTGTACCGCCAGACGATGTTTGCGGAATTTGAGCTGATTATGGGCAAGCTGACTGCTGAGGGTAATACCCTGACTGCAGAGCTTCTGTGCGAGGAATATCGCAAGCTCAATGAGCAGTACTTCGGACCCGATATGGTGGTCGACGAGCAGATCGCAATGGAATGGGCAAGAATCCCGCACTTCTACTATAACTACTATGTCTTCCAGTATGCTACCGGCTACTCCGCCGCCATCGCTCTGTCCCGTCGTATCCTGAAGGAGGGCGCCCCGGCAGTTGCGGATTATATCAAATTCCTCTCCGGCGGCTGCTCCAAGAGCCCCATCGAGCTGCTGCGGGATGCAGGTGTGGATATGGAAAGCCCGGCACCCGTGGAGCAGGCGCCTCAGCTTTTCGGCGAGCTGCTTGACGAAATGGAAAGCTTGGTGGAGGAATGATCTACCTGCCTACACTCCACAGCTTTGCTATGAACAATATCTTTACCGGTTCTCACGGAAATCTTCGTTTCCGCATCGTGCCAAAGGTGGAGAAAAACGGCGGTAAGGAAGTGGATATGGCGTCCAGCTCCATTGAGGCAGAATATTGGTACGGTGAATTATGCTACGAAAAAAGCACCGTGGAAGAAAAGCAAGTCTTTCCTATGACCGAAGAGGGCAGAACCGCTATGAAAGCTTGGCTGGAAGAAAAGGTGTAAGGGCGGATATCATCCGCCCGTGCCGCACCACGATATCGTGCAGTGTTAAAATGTTAGGGGCGGCTAATAGCCGCCCCTACAATTTCTATGAGAGTTTTACGGTTTTTATAGAAAAAGATTGACTTTTCTAATTAATATGATAGAATATTTCCGATATGCAAATGCATTGCGGAAGCCAAATAGTTTTTGCCCACAGAGCGAGAGGGGATTTAGGTGTAAGCCCCTTTGGTAGCAAAGCTATAAGCCACTTCTAAGCGGCCCGGGATGACCGGGACGGGCGCTCCCGTTACAGGGCATCTAAGATACCGCATTTTGCGGTGAATTAGGGTGGTACCGCGTTTCTTTCGCCCCTACTTTTTGTAGGGGCGGTTTTTAATTTTACGGAGGTTATTTTTATGGCAAAGTATTACGGCTTAAACGAACTGCGTGAGATGTTCCTTTCTTACTTCGAGAGCAAGGATCATCTGCGCCTTCCCAGCTTTTCCCTGATCCCGCAGAACGACGCATCGCTGCTTCTCATCAACTCCGGTATGGCGCCTATGAAGCCTTACTTCAAGGGCGAGGTAGAGCCGCCCCGCCGCAGAGTCTGCACCTGCCAGAAGTGCATTCGTACCGGTGACATTGAGAACATCGGTAAGACCGCCCGTCACGGCACCTATTTTGAGATGCTGGGTAACTTCTCCTTTGGCGACTACTTTAAGCGGGAAGCCATCCATTGGAGCTGGGAGTTCCTGACAGAGGTGGTAGGTCTTGAAAAGGACCGTCTTTTCCCCTCTATCTACGAAAACGACGAAGAAGCCTTTGAGATTTGGAACAAGGAAATCGGCATTGCACCGGAGAATATCTTCCGTTTCGGCAAGAAGGACAACTTCTGGGAGCACGGCTCCGGTCCCTGCGGCCCCTGCTCTGAAATTTATTACGACCGCGGCGAAAAGTA
>JAZQUL010000123.1:0-4828 GCA_045631285.1 Faecousia sp.
TTTTTGAATAATTTGCTCTTAGCAATTTATTACTCAAGAATTTCGTTGGCTGTTTCTTTCGCTTACGCTTAAACAATCCATTGTTTGTTGTTCAAGGTGTTCTTGTTCGTCTTTGCGTTATTCAATTTACAAGGTACATCCTGCCGCCCTCCCGTCGCTTGCGCGCCGTTCATCAGACAGCTTGCATATGATACCACTCAAATGCCCATTTGTCAATAGCTTTTTTTGAAAAATTTCAATGTTTTTTTATTGTTTTTTCAGGGAATCGAAATCTTGTATTTTTCCTTTGATTTCGCCACAAAATGCTGTTTTCCTTTCCTCTTCAGCGAGCTGAGATATTTTGTGAAATATCCCCCAGCGCATCCGCCGCATCCATAATGCCGTCCTCTGTCCTTGCGAGATCTCCAAGGGAGAACATACCGCACAGTTTCCCGTTTTCAACCACAGGGAGTCTACGCACCTGCTGCCGGCCCATTAAGTGCGCCGCTACGCCCGCATCCATATCCGGGCCTATCGTCAGCACCTGCCCAGTCATCACTTCACGAACCTTCGTTTCGCCCGGTTGCTTATTTGCCGCAAGGCAGCGGGTTACCAAATCCCGGTCTGTGACCATACCGCATATCTGCCCCCGGTCATTACATACCGGCAAAACGCCCACATTGTGATTGGTCAGCTTTCTTGCCGCCACCTCCACACTTTCTTCCGGGTGGATACCCACAACAGAAGCTGTCATAAGTTCCCTTACTTTCATATGCTTACCTCCTTTTCCCATATTATGGGCAAGGATTGAACCGTTTATACATTATATATTAAATTAATTACCGCGCCTGCTTTTGCCGACGCGGTAATTTTGTCATTTCTGTTTGTAGGTTCTGAGGAAATCCTGCAGGCTTTCGCAGGCATCTTCCAAGATTTCGATTTGGGGCAGGTAGACCACCCGGAAATGGTCCGGCTCTTTCCAGTTAAAGCCGCTGCCCGGCACGATCAGCACCCGCTTTTCCCGGAGGAAATCCAACGCGAACTGCTGGTCGTCCAAGATGTTAAACTTTTTGGTGTCGATCTTGGGGAAGATGTAGAATGCTGCCTTGGGCTTAACGGCAGAAATGCCGGGAATGTCATTAAGCGCTTTGTAAATATACTCTCTCTGGTCATAGACACGACCGCCGGGAACGATGTACTCATTTACACTCTGGTAACCCCACAGGGCTGTCTGAATAATGGACTGTCCGGGCACATTGGAGCAAAGGCGCATATTGGAAAGCATATTGATGCCCGCCATATAGTCTTTGGCTATTTCCTTATTGCCGGAGAGGATCATCCAACCCACCCGGAAGCCGCAAGCCATATGGGATTTACTAAGACCGCTGAAGGTCACGCAGAACAGATCAGGCGCAAGGGATGCAGTAGAGATATGCTCCAAGCCGTCCATAACAAGACGGTCATACATCTCGTCGGAGAATAGTATCAACTCGTGCCGCCGGGCAACATCTACAAGCTGCTCCAAAATCTCCTTGGGGTACAGCGCGCCGGTGGGGTTATTGGGGTTGATAATGACAAGCGCCTTTGTTTTCGGGGTGATTTTGCTCTCGATATCCTTAATGTCCGGATACCACTCCGACTGCTCATCGCAGATGTAATGTACCGCCTTGCCGCCGGCAAGATTGGTACAAGCTGTCCAAAGCGGATAGTCCGGGGAGGGCACCAAAACCTCATCGCCATTGTTCAGCAGTGCATTGAGGGAAAGCTGAATCAGCTCGCTGGCGCCGTTACCGGTGTAGATATCCTTCATCGTCACATTGGGTATCTTCTTAATCTGGGCATACTGCATAATGGCCTTTCTGGCCGCAAAAATGCCGCGAGAGTCAGAATAACCCTGAGAATTGACGATATTGTCCCGCATATCCTGAATGACCTCCTCCGGCGCATTGAAGCCAAAGGGCGCAGGATTGCCGATATTCAGTTTCAGAATCCGCATACCGCGCTCTTCCATCCGTGTAGCTTCCTCCAACACAGGACCGCGCACGTCGTAGAGCACATTCTCCAGCTTATCTGCCTTTCCAAAGGTTCTCATTAGAATTCACACTTCTTTTCAATATAGTTTTTCAGTTCGCTAACGGGGATGCGTACCTGCTCCATCGTATCACGGTCACGGACAGTCACGCAGTCATCCGCAGGGGTGTTCTCATCACCCACAGTCTGGAAGTCCACCGTAATGCAAAGGGGCGTGCCGATCTCGTCCTCACGGCGGTAGCGCTTGCCGATAGAACCGGCATCGTCAAAGTCCACCATAAAGTATTTCCGCAGCTCTGCATAAATCTCCTCTGCCTTGGGGGAGAGTTTCTTGGAAAGAGGCAGCACAGCAGCCTTAAAGGGCGCCAGCGCGGGGTGCAGACGCAGAACGGTACGGACATCGTCCTTGCCATTCTTATCCTGACCGACCACTTCTTCGTCGTATGCTTCGCACAGGAATGCCAGCGCTACGCGGTCGCAGCCCAGAGAAGGCTCAATGACGTAAGGAATGTAATGCTCGTTCTTTTCCTGATCGTAGTATTCCAGACTCTTGCCGGAGGCCTCCTGATGACGGCCAAGGTCATAGTCAGTACGGTCAGCGATGCCCCACAGCTCGCCCCAGCCGCCGCCGAAGGGGAACTGGTACTCGATATCGGTAGTTGCGCGGGAATAGAAGGCCAGCTCTGCAGGCTCGTGGTCGCGCAGACGCAGGGAATCTTCCTTAATACCCAAAGAGATCAGCCAGTTCTTGCAGAAATCCTTCCAGTAAGCGAACCATTCAAGGTCAGTACCGGGCTGGCAGAAAAATTCGCACTCCATCTGCTCAAACTCACGGGTACGGAAGGTGAAGTTGCCGGGGGTGATCTCGTTGCGGAAGGCCTTACCTACCTGACAAACGCCGAAAGGCAGCTTTTTACGGGTGGTGCGCTGAATATTGGCAAAGTTAACGAAAATACCCTGTGCGGTTTCCGGACGCAGATAGCAGGTGGAGGAAGAATCCTCAGTAACACCGATCTTGGTCTGGAACATCAGGTTAAAGTTACGGATAGAGGTAAAGTGATGCTTGCCGCAGTTGGGGCATACCACATCCTCGTGCTCCGCGATGAAATCGTTCATTTCCGCAGGCTTCATTGCGTCCACGTTGACACCCTTGCCGGACTCGCTCTCTTCAATCAGCTTATCGGCGCGATGACGGGCACCACAGCCTTTACAGTCCACCAGCGGGTCGGAGAAAGAACCCACGTGACCGGTGGTGATCCAGGTCTGGGGATTCATCAAAATAGCGGCATCCAGGCCTACATTATAGGGAGATTCCTGCACAAATTTCTTCAGCCAGGCCTTTTTGACGTTATTCTTAAACTCCACACCCAGAGGGCCGTAGTCCCAAGAGTTTGCCAGACCGCCGTAAATTTCGGAGCCGGCATAGACATAGCCACGGTTTTTGCAGAGATTTACAATCATATCCAATGTCTTTTCGCTGTTTTTCATCTTTTGATTCCTCCGAACAAATTATAAAAGGTATTATAGCGAGTTTCCTTTGTAAAATCAAGGATTTTCCCCGTATTCGTATACATTTTCCGGCCCTAAGTCCTTTGCCATCCGCGTGTACACACGCTCACCAAGCTCAGCGGTGTTCATCGCTTTCACTTCCTCTGCCGGAATGACCTCCAGCAGCTTCAGCTTTACATAGCCGCCTTTTAGCTTAAACAGGCTTTTCATAGACTCCTGCGTCCCCTGAATGGTACAGACCACCACCGGCACATTTGCCTTTTGGGCAATCTTAAAAACACCGTTGCGGAAGTGGCGAAGCTTGCCGTCCAGGCTTGTATAACCCTCCGGGAAAACGCCGACGGAAACCTCATCCTCTTTGATAAGCTGGATGCACCGCAAAATGGTTTTCAGCGCCTCCCGGTCATTTTCCCGGTTGATGGGCTGACATAAAATCTTTCTCTGAATTTGACCGACAAAGGGCTTTTGGTCGTTTTCCCGCTTGGAGATAAAAGCCAATGTGCTTTTATAGAAGCAGTAAAACAGCACCACCGGGTCTAAATCGGAGATGTGGTTGCACACCAGCAAAAAGCGGGTGTCTGCAGGGGTTTTCTCCAAGCCTTCGGTTTCAATTTTCAATCCCAAAACAGTTTTAATCGCATCTATGTACACATAGGTCATGGCGCGGTAAAACTTACTGTCCTTATCCGGCAGTACCTTCATATCCACAACCGCGCAGGCGATGCACAAAAAGGCCGCCGCCAGCAATACCGCCAAGAGCGTACCGCCTAAGAAGCTCAGCGGCAAGAGGTACAGCCAGGCAAGACTTAAAAACGCATCTGCGCCCAGGCAAACACCCAAAGAAAAACCGCCGCCCGCAAGCAGACACAAAATAATCAGCATATTTTTTCCCTCCATAGGATATGTTTCCTCCTATTATACTCCTAACTTCTCGCCTTGCCAAGTGTATTTTTTACAAAAGTACTGGAAATTGTAAATATATACTGGTATAATAACCCTAAAATGCAGGAGGATACCCGTATGAAACAACGAATCTGGGAATTGGATGCCTTTCGTGGCTTCTGTTTGTTTTTTATGTTTTACTGTCATATTGTATATGACCTGACAATGCTCTTTCAGATTACCACGGTCAATGACGGCGGTCTGTTCGAATGGACAACCAATTACACAGGTATTTTATTTATTACCCTGTCCGGCATCTGCGCCACCTTGGGCAAACATCCTGTCAAACGGGGTCTTACGGTTTTCGGCGGTGGTATGCTGGTCACCGTTGCCACTTGGCTTCTTTGGCGTGTGGGTTTTGCAGACA
>JAZQUL010000124.1:0-2334 GCA_045631285.1 Faecousia sp.
GAATTGTCCAACCAAAAGCCGATCCGTGGTGTTGTCTGCATTTTACTAAATACAAATTCAATGTATACAGAAAGATATAAGGAGTGGGAGGGATTCCGCCGTAGTTGGCATTGTAGGAAAATCCAAAAGTTTAGATTTTCCCACAATAAGGTATCTTGAAGCAATACAGCGGGTAGTTGACCGTCTCTCCAATATATCCTTTATCCTCAAAGGATGGGCTGCGTCCCTGGTTGCTGGACTGATGGCTCTTGCCGCTAGCGGCTCAAACCATGGGTTTGTACTAATAGCTTATATCCCTATCGCAGTTTTTTGGTTCCTGGACGCATATTTTCTGATGATGGAGCGGCAATACCGCGATCTGTTCAATAAGAACATTGACCTGTCACAGCAGCTGAAGCAGTTCTCCCTTAAGCGTGAAAAAGGCAATATCGCCCTCTTTGCGAAGGCCCTATTCTCAATCACGATGCTACTTACCTACATTCCGCTTATTGTATCAACGCTTATCGTAATGTTTGTGATTGGAGGATAATTGATGGGACATAAAATTTTCATATCGTACAAGTATGCCGACGACCAGGTCGCCAATCTCCCCGGTCAGTGGAATTCCATCGCTCGTGACTATGTAAACAAGTTGGCAGAACTATTGTCCGCTGCTGGCCATATTTGCAAGGCGGAGCCTGATGGCACTGATCTGTCAAAATTGAAGGACGACACCATTGAAGACAAACTGCGGGATAGGATTTTTGATAGTACGATGACAATTGTACTTATTTCCCCTCGGATGAAAGAATCTGGTGTTGCAGAAAAGGATCAGTGGATCCCATGGGAAGTTTCTTTTTCCTTGCGCACCACAAGGCGAAAAAGAGAAACTGGAGATATTTACACCAGTGGCCCTAATGCCATGCTGGCCGTAGTTCTACCAGATGCAAATGACTCTTACAGTTATTTCCTTGAAAGCAAGAACTGCTGTCCAGGAGGCTGTATAACGCATCACACCAATAAAACATTCAACGTTATTGCCCAAAATATGTTTAATCTCAAATCCGCAGACAAGCAAGTCTGTGCCATCGGACTCGTCAATTGGCATGGTGAATTCTCATACATCCGTAGCATAAAGTGGTGTGATTTCATTGAAAATACGGCATCCTATATTGAGACAGCGTACAAACGGCAAAGGGATATCGATAGCTATGACATCCACATCGATCTAACATAAGCGATAGTGAACCTTTTTGCCGCACGCACTTTGCCTGTGCGGCAAAAAGGCAAAAGCCAAGACGTGCCCAACGGCATCGTCTTGGCTTTTTTCTATGAACTAAAATTCATACACACGAAACAGATGGATGTGTATGAATTTATTAATTGAATACTTTGTTACATATAGTTCTCTTCGTAATCCCAATCTTCGGTGTACGCCTTATGATTTTCCAGCCATGTCAGAAACTGCTCTGCAGAAATGCTGCCGGATTGGTATTTGTCGCGCCACCGATTCATTGCAATTTGCCACTCATCAAATTCAGCCTGGATATCCCAATTGTCCGGATTTCGGTGTTTCCGCATTCGTCTGGCACTCTCTATCTGCTGCAACCGTTTCCTTACAACATCTCCGTTGACGTTTGCTTCAAATGTTCTTTTGGGGCCATCCTCTCTGCAGGTCTTTTTATTGTTGTGCGGACTCACCCTGGTGCAGTATTCTGCGTCTGAGCGGAGATAGGCAACAAAGTACTTGCCGCAGTTTTTGCATTTGCGGATGTTATATTGATTCGTGATCAGAAAATGCAACGAGGCAATGCAAACATCCTCGATGGACTCACACTGGTACACAGTTAGAGGAGAATCATAAATTTCTGCCCCTGCAGCAAGGTAAGCGCGCATACTGTGTTCAAAATGATCCATACCCTCTGTTTCTTCGATGCGGTCTTCCAGACAATCATCCTCGTGGCCTTTCTTTCTCACCAATTTATGGTAGATCGGCGGGATCTGCAAACCCGTCAGGTTCAGGAAATACATCAAACAAGGCATCGAGAAAAAGGCCTCATTATCAATACCGAGATCAAGAAACCGGCGCAGCTGATTTAAGAACCAGGGATTATCGGATATGCTTTCCGCACCATCAGCAAGTTGGATGTACGGGTGGTTGCTGTCGGCAAGGTTTCCGCTAATGGAAATAAAGTCCATGAAGGTCTGGCCGACCTGCGCCTGCAAGTTTATGTTTTTATATGAATCCTGAAGGTATTCCTCATTGTAAACAGATTCGGCTCCGTTTGCCTGAGTGCCGTTGGATCCATTGCGGAATGCGATTGTAAACATAGCTAGTCCTCCTATGTTATGGAT
>JAZQUL010000125.1:0-18707 GCA_045631285.1 Faecousia sp.
GGCGAACCTTGATTAATGAGTCCCATTACCCACCCCATAAGTTCCGATTTCTTCTTGAAATCGGAACTTTTTTATGCAACTTTAGCCTAAGTCGGATCGTAGCCATGTCGTTCTGTGAGCCAAGGAGTTGTTATAAGGTCTTGTCTTCCTAAGACCGCTTGGCCTCCGACTTGGCGAACCTTGATTAATGAGTCCCATTACCCACCCCATAAGTTCCGATTTCTTCTTGAAATCGGAACTTTTTTATGCAACTTTAGCCTGCCTTTAGCCTACGGTGATATAATTTTCTAAAAATATGGAAAGAGGGATCCGATGGCCTTTCAGACGGTATTTCGTCGCTATGAGCTAAAATATATGCTGACGCTGGCGCAAAAGGAAACGATACTTGCGGCAATGGCTTCGCACATGGCGCCCGACCGGTACGGACGGACGACAATCCGAAATATCTATTTCGACACAGATGACTATAGACTCATCCGGCGTTCTATTGAGAAACCTGCCTATAAAGAAAAGCTACGGATACGGAGCTACACGCAAGCAACTGCTGACAGCACTGTGTTTGTAGAGCTAAAAAAGAAATATGATAGAGTCGTTTACAAGCGGAGACTCCCGCTGTGTGAAGCAGATGCGATGGCGTGGACGTGCCATGAAAAGGCTTGTCCGGTTGATACGCAGATCTCCAGGGAAATTCAATATTTTATGGATTTTTACAGCAAGCTAAAACCCACAGTGTTTCTCTCTTATGAAAGAGAAGCCTATTATGACAAAGGGGGCGGAGACCTCCGCGTGACCTTTGATGCGCACATTTTAGTGAGACAGACCGACATAGATCTTTGCGCGCCAATCTACGGCACACCAATTCTTCCGGAGGACAAGGTGCTGATGGAAGTAAAATGTGCTGGCGGTATTCCTCTATGGATGGTGGAGGTATTGTCCAGGGAGCGCATCTACAGAACCTCTTTTTCAAAATACGGTACGGCGTACGGCAACCTGATATTCCCCAAAAACTACAAGAAGCAAAAGGAGATTATGACACATGGAAGCAATCTTTAATGGCATTTTTGATAACGGGATGGCGCAGACCATAAGCGTTGGAGATTTTCTCCTCTGCCTTGGTGTATCCCTTGTGTTAGGTTTTATTATGGCAGCAGCCTATATGTGGAAAAGCGAGCATACCAAGAGCTTTCTTGTAACGCTGGCGCTTTTGCCTGCGGTGGTTTGCGTGGTCATTATGATGGTCAACGGGAATATTGGCGCAGGTGTTGCGGTGGCAGGCGCATTCAGCCTTGTGCGTTTTCGCTCTGCACCCGGTTCTGCAAAGGAAATTGTCACCATTTTTCTTGCCATGGGTGCAGGACTGATCGCCGGTATGGGCTATCTTGGCTTTGCTGCGCTCTTCACGGTAATTATGTGCGCAGTATTTCTGCTGTACAATTTTTTGGCAAACAAGACAGATGACGAAAAAGCAAATAAGATCCTCAAAATCACCATTCCTGAGGATTTAGACTACACCGGCGTTTTTGACGATATTTTCGAATATTACACAAACAAAAATGAGCTTATTTCGGTCAAGACTACCAATATGGGCAGTATGTTCAGGCTGACTTATACCATAACACTCAAGGATGCCAAAGCAGAAAAAGAGATGCTCGACAAAATCCGTACACGCAATGGCAACCTGGAAATAATGGTATCAAAGCAAGAAACGAAAATCACGGAGCTTTGATAAAGGGAGGACATTATGAAAAGATTAACTGCTTTTTTGTTATGCCTTTGCCTGCTTTTTGCAGGCTGCGGCGGCGGAAAACATCCACCAATGCAAGGAGATGTTCCGGACCTTGGGAATGACGATCAGTCCTTTGGCGAAGATTTGGAAGACACCGGCGCATATGACGGCTATTTTGAAAACGAATCTCAAGATTTTGTGGTTGGGTGTGTATCCGGAACGCAAAACGCTTATAAAATTGAGGGAACAACCCTGACCTTTACAGCGATTGCCGAAGAAACGGTTTATGCGATCTCGGGAACTTTTCGCGGAAATATTATTATTGATGTTGGCGACAGTTACAAATTTGATTTAGAGCTGCACGGTTTCTCGCTGGTCTGTGATTCTACAAATCCCATCACCGTAAAAAGCGGTGACGAGGTTGCCATCAAAGCAAAAAAGGATACCAAGAACTATATTTACGATACGAGACCGGCGATCGACGCTACAGAGGAAACCCTTTATTCGGGCGCTATTCACGCTGATGTGGATCTTGAGATTGGCGGTAAAGGAGAGCTGACCGTTATCTCCGAGAATAACAACGGCATTCACTCCAAGGATGATTTGCAGGTTAAGAATTTAACGCTCTTTGTAGCTTGCATAGACAATGCCCTGAAAGGCAACGACAGTGTGGAAATTGAGAGCGGCAGCACAACCCTGATCGCGTCAAGCGGCGATTGCATGAAAACGACGAACAGCGATATTTCCGAAAAGGGAAATCAGCGTGGCAGTGTCGTGATTGCGGGTGGTACGCATACCCTTTATGCTGCCTGCGACGGCATAGATGCCGCCTATGATGTAGTTATTGATGATAGTACTACGGTGCTGAATATTTATACCGACAAATATTCTAACTATTCCAATGAGGTAACAGATACTTCCTCGGATGCGAATTTTATCCGCTTTACAAGCGATCGGTATTATTATTCTGTTAAATACTATAACTCCGACAGCGACTATGTCTGGGTCAATGCGGCGTACCACTCCAAGGTTTCCGGCAACAGAACCAGCTATTATTACTATTCCTATCCCAAAATGCCCGATTATGCCAAGCAGCAATTCTTCATCTACGAGACCGAAGCCCAGTGCGGTCAGGAAGTAGAATATATCGTTAAATCCGATTACCTGACACCAAACGACACCTGCGATACCTTTGCTTTGACGAACTCCTATAATGGACTTTATTACGAATGGACGAATTATACCACCAAAATCCAAGAGGGCGGCTTTGGCGGGCCCGGAGGAATGAGTGACGGAAATTCAGATAAAGGCGATCACTCTACCAAGGGCATCAAGGCAGCAAATGAGATCATCATCAATGAAGGAACGATCTGCATCAAGTCCTATGACGATGCCATTCACGCAAACAACGACGGAAGCCTTGAAAATGGTGCGTCACCGCTCGGTAACGTGACGATAAACGGTGGTGCCGTCACCGTTTATTCCAATGATGACGGACTTCACGCAGACGGAACGCTTTCCATTAAGGATGGCACAGTCAGCGTAACAAATGCTTACGAAGGAATTGAGGGAACGCAGGTCAATATTTCCGGCGGTTATGTTTCTGTATGTTCCAAAGACGATGGTATCAATGCCACAGCCACATCGGGAACCGCAATCGAGATCAGCGGCGGAACGGTGTATATTTACTGTACAGGCGACGGCATTGACTCCAACAGCCGCGCATCTTATAGCGGCATTGTGTTCTCCGGCGGCAATACGGTGGTGATTTCCAATTCAAACGGTAATTCTGCCATCGACTCTGAGCAGGGATATCAATACACGGGGGGCGCAGTGATCGCCATTATGCCTCGTGGCGGAATGTCCAGCGAAGCGACCCATTGTCAGAACTTCTCAAGTATCGGCAAGTCGTCACAGCTTTCTCTCTCTGCGGGCAGCTATCTCGTCGCTGAGATTGGGAATACGACCGCAACGGTAAAAATGCCTGCATCCATTTCTTCTGCTCTTGTTATCGTACTTGGAGACAACTCGCCCAGCACCAAGACCGAAAGCACCACCGCACAAGCACTTGACCAAAACGGTGTTTCGTGGCATTAGGACACCTGGCTGTTCCTTGCCAAAAGAAAGGAATTTTGCTATAATATCCGTAGTTTTTTTTTGAAAGGAGGCGTTGCGCTTGCGCCTGCTAATTGCAGAAGATGATCCCAAACTCCTCAAAAGTCTTGTGCACATTTTTGAGGCAAACCATTATATTATTGACGGTGTCAGTGATGGCAGCACAGCCTTTGATTACGCTTCCACCGGTGAATACGATGGTCTTGTGCTTGATATTATGATGCCCGGTATGGACGGCGTGACCGTACTGAAAAAACTTCGTCAAAAGGGCATCACCACACCTGCGCTCTTTCTGACAGCCAAAACAGAGACTTACCAAAAGATCGAAGGCTTGGATGCCGGCGCGGATGACTATCTTCCCAAGCCATTTGAAACGGGAGAGCTGCTTGCCCGTGTCCGTGCGATGCTTCGCAGAAAGGATAACTTTGTCCCGGATATATTAACCTTTGGCAATCTGTCACTTAATCGCTCTACCTACGAAATTTCCTGTGGCGGAAGCACCCAACCTCTCAGCGGCAAGGAATTTCAGGTAATGGAGATGCTGATGCAGCACTCCGGCAGGATCATCACTGCGGAGCAGATCATCACCCATATTTGGGGTTGGGATGCCAATGTGGACACCAGCGTGGTTTGGGCGCATATCTCCAATATCCGAAAGAAAATAGATGCGCTTTCCGCCCCGGGTGCCATCCGGTTTGTCCGAGGCGTAGGCTATGTTTTGGAGGCAGCAGTATGATCTATAAGCTTCAGCGCAGATTTATTTTGATTTGTACCGTTTCGGTGCTTTCGGTTATTATTTTGGTTTTTGGCGTGATCTTTGCGCTGAACATCTCCTCACTAAATCAGAATATGGATATGCTTACGGATCGCGTATCTGAAGGCGGCGGCAAGTTCCCCGGCTCCATGGAAGAAAAACCCCATCCCGATAAAACACCCCCGAAAAATGAGCCGAGCTTTGATTTTGTAGGTCCGGAAACGCCTTTCTCTACGCGCCATTTTACGGTATTTTTCGATAAAAACGGAAAAGTACAGAAAACCTTCATGGAATCGATATTTTCCATTCCGGAGGGAAAGGGAATTGAATATGCCGAAAAGGCAATGGCTGAAAAAAGTAACCGAGGCTGGATATTCAACTACCGCTATAAAGTTTTTTCTACCGAAATGGGCTATGGCGTTGTATTGGTGGACGGCAGTATGAACCGCGCGGCGATGATGCAGTCCACAGCCATTGCCGGTATTGTATTGTTTTCCTGTGCGGTACTGGTTTTGGCGCTTATTATCCTGCTTTCCAAAAAGGCAGTGAAGCCCATTGCGGAAAGCTACGAAAAGCAAAAGCAGTTTATTACCGATGCAGGTCACGAATTGAAAACACCGCTGACCTTGATCCTTACCAATCTGGACATCGCAGAGAGCGAGCTTGGTAAAAATGAATGGCTCAGTGATATCCGTTCCGAAGGTCACCGGATGACCGAGCTTGTAAATCAGCTTGTGGCGCTTTCCCGTATGGACGAGGAAAATCATAGCTTAAATCGCACCGATGTACCCTTAGGCAAGCTGGTTTCTGAGATCATTGCCGAATTTGAACCTCTTGCTGCTGCAAGAAACAAAAACCTTTGCGCAGATATAGATGCAGATATTATGTATTTGGGTGACGAAGCGCTTTTGCGAAGACTTGTGGGCATCCTGATGGACAATACAATAAAGTATTGCGACCAAGGGGGAGAGATTTTTGTTGCCCTCCGACGCAATCGGCATATTACCCTGACAGTAGAAAACACTTACGCAGAGGTAGATGCATTGGAGCTGGATCGTCTGTTCGACCGCTTCTACCGTGCTGATAAAGCCCGCACCTTTACCGGTGGCTATGGTATTGGATTGTCTATGGCCAAGTCTATCACAGAAAAACACAAAGGCGAAATCACCGCTTATCGAAAAGACGCGCATCACATTGGTTTTAAGGTAACACTGTAAAAAGAAAGGGCATCCTCTTCAAGGAGCCGCATTCTCTTGCCGTTGGTACACCTAAAACAATGGCAGATACCGCGAGGTAACCGTGGCAAAATACGCGCCCAAATACATCACTGCGCCTGGTTACAATTCGGGGTAACCAGGTGCTTTCTTTCGCCCCAGATTCTGCCCCGGAACGAAAAGCCAGTGCAAACACTGGTGGCTACCTTGATTGATGAGTCCCATTGCCCGCAATAATATTAGCTTACGGAAGAGTCCTTTGCGTTGCAGATGCATCCGGTACGGATGTACACGCAGACCAAACTTCTTTGTGCAAATCTCTCCAAAAAAACATTTGGTTTTTCCAGCATTTTGCAGTATAATAAAGACGCGCATTTCCCCATTTCTTGTCTTAAAGGAATTTTGCCAATGAAACAGGACTTGAAAGCAAAGCTGATTAACAGAAAAATAAAGAGGCCCAATCCTATCCTTATGACAATCGCTATGTGGGCGTTGGGAATTATGAATAAGCTGTATAAAGTGGAGTTCAGCTACGACTACGACCCCAAATCCATTAAGAATCAGCCCACCATTTTGCTCTCCTCCCACGCCGCAAGACTGGAATTTCTCTATACCATTTACGGCTTCAAGCGTAAGGACATCAACATTGTCTGCGGTTTCCAGAACATCCTCCAAAAAGGTCTTTACCCACTGTTTATGGCCCTTGGTGTGATTTCCAAGTACTTATACCAGCCCGATTTTATGTGTGTAAAAAATATGCTGAAGGTGCTCAAGCGTAATGGCGCCATCGGACTTTTCCCCGAGGGTATTCAATCCACCAGCGGAAGCACCCACCCCATCAATCCCGCCACCACCGCTTTTATTAAGCGCAGTAAGGCAAACATTGTGGTATGTACCACCAAAGGCGCGTACTTGGCCACCAACCGCTACTGTTCCAACCGCAAAAAAGGTTATATTGGCGTAAGTTACAGTCTGGTTTTCACCCCCGAAATGCTGGAAACCCTTACTGAAGAGCAAATCTACCGTATGCTATTAGAAAAAATCAGCTATAACGATTTCGCCTTTAATAAATCCGCCCGCCATAAATACATCGGCAAAAAGCCCAACGCCTGCGGCATCGATAAAATCCTCTACAAATGCCCGGACTGCGAAAGCGAGCACACCTTGCGCGTGGATAACGACACCGTAGTATGCGATAGCTGCGGCTTCAGGGCGCAGATCAATGAATATTACGATTTAGTGCCCGTCTGCGGGAAAGGCTGTCCTGCCGATATTGATAAGTGGTATAAATGGCAGCGCAGATGCGTTGCAAAAGAAATCCAAAATAGGGATTTCGCAATGGAACTCAGCGGCAATCTCTGCACATTACGGTTTGATAAACTGGAAAAAGCCCCCAAAAACCGAATTCTTTTATCCATTGGAACGGCGCGGCTAACGAACAAAGGCCTTTTTTTCTCCGGCACACTTGACGGGAAAAGTGCGGATTTTGACTTCCCCGCCATCTCCCTGTACTCCCTCACCTTCTCCACAAAGGGATTTCTGGAGTTTTACCACAACAACGATTACTATATGCTTTTCCCTGACGACAAGGACCGCTGTCTGATTAAATGGACTCTTGCGGCAGAGGAAATCCATAATCTCTACGACAAACGTTGGCAAGCTGCCTGCGCGGATGCCTACGAAAAAGAAGGAATCTATCATTAAAAAAACCGGTGCATCACGCACCGGTTTTCTTTTAAAACGGTCTTATTAACACCAGAAGAATCTGCCGCGGCAGCAGAAGCATTGGCATAGATAGCAAAGGCAAAGAGATGCCAAGGGGCTGCCGCTAAAAGAGAAGCCCCGATAATGACCCGCCTGCTCCCGGTATACCGTGCCGCCGTTTTCTATGGCTTGCAGCGCCTGCAAATACTCCCGGTTGTCCGGCTCCATAGATACTGCCCGGCGGATATGCTCAAGGGCTGTCACCTGATTGCCAAGTCCTCTGTTTGCCAGCGCGGATAAGTAATACCAACGGGCCGTGCGCTGGGTAGTGGACTGGAGCAGCTGCAGCGCCTGATAATACTGGTGATACATAATGTATTGATACGCGCCGCTTAAAATCTGAGAATAGGACGCACTTCCCTGCCCACCGTAAGGATTATAATTGCCGTAGGGGTTATAACCGCCCTGATTTTGCTGGGCTTTTTCCGGGTTCTTTATCTGCTCGTAGGCCGCATTGACCTCCTGCATCTTCTTTGCCGCTTCCGCATCTCCCGGGTTTCTGTCCGGGTGATACTGCTTTGCAAGGCGGCGGTATGCTTTTTTGATCTCCTCATCGGAGGCGTCAGGGCTTACCCCCAACACTTTATAGGGATCGGTCATTGTTTTCCTCCCCGGGATTGCTGGCGCTGCTTCTGCCGGTATTGCAGCCAGATCCCACCGTATAAAATATTATCCAGTATCTTCTTGTCCTGCACCAAGGGAAGCTGCTCGAAATAGCCGGTACACCGCTCCATCAGCGACACCAATATGTTCTCGAACACATCCCAGTTATGTGTCATTTTTGCAGCGATAAAGGGGTTATATTGCCCTTTTTCCCCGTCTTTTCGGTAATCTATCGCTGCATCCGCCAAATAGATAAATCTGCCAAGGGCATCGCCCAAACCCCGCAGCCTGTCTACCCACATATCTTCCTTATATACAAACAGTTCACCGAGAAGCCTACCGAAGCAGGCAGCCATCTTATCCGGGTCGGCGCAGTTCTCTTTTTCCAAACCCCTGAGCTGCGCCAAATTTTCTTCAATGCTCTTGCATTTTTCAGGGTAAAGATTTCGGATCGTCTCCATTTCTCTGCCAAAAATGTTTTTCGCCCATTTGGCAGATGCCTTTCCCTCGTCCTCTAAATCATCCAGCGCGTTATAATAGGCCAGAGCAATATTCATATCCGCGCCATAGGTAATAAATTCGTTATCTACCCAAGGCCGGGGACGGATAGGGTGGATATTACACGCCCGCTTGCCGGTCTCTTCCTCCGGCTCATAAAGGCTCATAAGCAGCATTGACAGAAAAGTAACGTCGTAGCTCAGCCCCAGCCGGGCAGTTTTGCCGGCCCGCAGCCGCATACGACGGCAAATGCCGCAGTATATGCTGCCGTACCGCTGTTGCTCCTCGCGGGGCAGTTCCTTAATGTCTGCCATTACAAAACCGAACATACTGCCACCCCTTTCCATTTTTTACTATATCATAACATAGCTTTATGAACAAGGGGTAAACTTTTTATTCTTTTTTAAGTTTTATAAGATAGGCATTTAATGCGCCGCCGTAAAAGACAATACTGATACAGCAGTAAAGCCACAGCATACTCAGCGCAACACCGTAAACTGAGCCGTAAATGCTTGTATAAACCGAAAAATGGGCTACATAAGCAGAGTAAATATCCGAAAACACCAACCACCCGGAGGCCGCAAGCAACGCCCCGGGAACACTGTCCATAAAGCTGTTGCGTCGGTTGGGCAGTACCATAAAAATCCCGGTAAATACCGCTGTCTGTAAAAAAAGCAAAAGGAAAAAACGCAGGTCAAAAAAGCCGTTTAATATATCCAAAACAGGGATTAAAAACAAAATTTCCGTACCGAATACGTGGAGCGCCATAGTCGCCACCAGTACAAGCAATAGCAAAAAGGTATAGACGATGCTGATGGTGCGGGTGCACAGGTATCCCCGGTTCTCCCGGACACCGTAGATGGTGTTAAGTCCCGTCAGCAGACCATACACGCCCCGGCTTGCCGACCAAAGGGCAGTAATTGCGGAAAAAGACAGAATCCCCCCCGTTGTGCCTTGATAGGCAAGGACAATGAGCCGTTTTGCCGCCGGAAACAGCGCCTCCGGCACAATCTCCCGGAGCGCTCCGGTCAGCACCTCCACCTCCAGTCCTGCGTAGCGCAGTAAGCTCAGCAGCAGAATCAGCGACGGAAAAGCGGATAAAATAAGGAAGTACCCGGCATAAGAGGCATACACCGGGATGCGTAGAGTCAAAACATAGCGAATCGCCACATAAAGCTTTTTGATATATACCATCTCGCACCCCCTCCTATTAAAATACCCCTTTTTACCAAGAAAAAAACCGACCGGCAGAGCGCTCTCTATCGGTCGGTCTCTTTTATTTAGTTTATTCTGCGGAGATCAGGTAATAGTACACCGGCTGACCGCCACAGATGAGATTTACATCTGCATCGGGGCAAATTTGCGTAAACAGGTCGAGTGCCTTCTTGGCCTGCTTTTCCTGAATGTCCTGGCCGTAGTAGATGGTGATAAACTCTTTACCCTCATCCCGAACCTTTTCTGCCAGCGCGCGAAGCAACACCTTAATGTCCTTGCTGGTGCCGAACAGGGCGCTGCCGTAAATGGCAAGGTAATCGCCTTCGTGGATGTCGTAGCCGTCGAAATCGGAGTTCCGGGCCGCATAGGTGATCTGCATCGTATCCACCGTGCCCAGCACCTCGGTCATCGCCTCGGTGTTTTCCTCCACAGAGCCATCGGGGTTAAAGGACAGCATTGCGGTCACACCCTGAGGAACGGTCTTGGAGGGAATTACGATTACATTCTTGGGGGTCAGGGCATTGACCTGCTCTGCCGCCATAATAATGTTCTTATTGTTAGGCAGAACAAAGACGGTTTCCGCAGGAACGGTGTTGACCACTTCCAAAATATCCTGGGTGCTGGGGTTCATAGTCTGACCGCCGGAAATAACACCGTCCACACCCAGATTGGAGAATACCTCCTTAAGTCCGTCACCGGCGCAGACAGTCACTACACCAACAGGCTTTTCAGGCTCTGCAATCTTAGGGGCAAGCTCCTGCTCGCTGAGCACCTTCTCGGTGTGCTGCAGGCGCATATTTTCAATTTTAACGGTGACAAAGCTGCCGTAATCCATTGCCTCATGGAGCGCCTTGCCGGGATCGTTGGTATGCACGTGCACCTTGATGATCTCCTCATCGTCCACCAGTACCAGGCTGTCGCCCAGACTGCTGAGGAATTCCCGCAGCTTTTCGGGGTCCATATCGTTTTCGCGGGAGATAATGAACTCGGTACAGTAGGTGAACGTGATATCCTCGGTGTCAAAGTCAGAGAAATCTGCCTGCTCCTTGGTATCGCCAACACCGCCCTCGGGCACAACAATGTCCTCGCCACGGAGCGCTGCGGCCATCGCTTCCAGCACCAACAGCCAGCCCTTACCGCCGGCATCTACAACGCCTGCCTTTTTCAGCACAGGATTCTGATTGACGGTATTGGCCAGCGCCACCTTGGCTTCTTCAATGGCAGCTTCGTGGACGAACTCAATATAGTTATTTTCCTGCGCTGCCTGCAATGCCTTAGCGGCTGCCAACCGGGCAACGGTCAAAATCGTGCCTTCTGCCGGCTTCATAACTGCCTTATAAGCCGCATCGACACCTTCCTGCAGGGCATTTGCCCACAGAACACCGTCACAAACGGCAGCACCCTTGAGCTTCTTGGAGATGCCACGGAACAGCAGGGACAAAATAACACCGGAATTGCCTCTTGCGCCCCGCAGCATTGCGGAAGCTGCCATTGCCGCAGCCTTTTCCAAAGAGGGGTCATCGGCCTTTCGCAGGTCGCTGGCAGCCGCATTGATGGTCATAGACATATTGGTGCCGGTGTCACCGTCGGGAACCGGGAATACATTCAGTTCGTTGAGTTTCTGCTTATTAATCTCAATGGATGCTGCAGCGCTGATAATCAGTCTGCGCAGATCGGAACCGTTCATTGTCTGTCTCACTGATTCTACCTCCGTACAATTAGCCTGCCATCATAGAGTCGATGTAGACATTGACTGCCCGAACCTGAGTGCCGGTACACTTTTCTACTACATAACGAACCTCAGAAATGATGGATGCGCCTACGGCAGACAGATTGATGCCACTGTCCACCATAATGTGCAGATCAATGGAGATAGTTTCATCGTCGTGGAACTCCACCCGGACGCCCTTGCCCATAGACTCCTTGCGTAGCAGGTGGAACAGGCCGTCGCTGACGGAACGGGCAACCATACCCTTTACACCGAAGCAGTTGGATGCGGCAGTACCGGCAATGTCCACATACACATTTGTGCTGACACTGATCTTGCCGTTTTCATTGTTTTGACTCACCATTGTGATTCCTCCAAATTTCGTTTTCGCGGGGGATTCAAATAATGCTTTCTTCCCAGCATTCCGGCGCTGCAAGGCCCAAGAGCTTTGCAACGGTAGGCGCCACGTTAGCAAGGCCGAAGGCGCCGTCCTTTACAGAGAAGGTTTTTTCTTTGTCGTAAATGATAAAAGGTACAGGATTTAAGGAGTGGGCAGTACGAACTGCTTCCTTACCCTTGCTGATTTCCACCATCTGGTCGGCGTTGCCGTGGTCAGCGGTGATAAGAAGCGTATAGCCGTACTTGTCGGCAGCTTCCATAATGGCTTTCAGACTGTTATCTACACATTCCATTGCGTAAACAACGGCATCCATCACGCCGGTATGGCCAACCATATCGCCGTTGGGGAAGTTGCAGCGCAGGAACTGATACTTACCGGAGGCCATAGCATCGAGCATTTTCTCGGTGATCTCCTTGGATTTCATAGCCGGCGCCTGCTCAAAGGGGATGACATCAGAGGGAATTTCCTCGTAGGTTTCCAGCGCTTCACAGACCTTACCGGAACGGTTGCCGTTCCAGAAATAGGTCACGTGGCCGTATTTCTGGGTCTCGGATACCGCATACTCAGAAATACCGGCTGTGCAGAGAACCTCAGTCAAGGTGTTGGTGATGACAGGGGGCTGCACCAGATAGTTTTCGGGAATGTTCAGGTCGCCGTCGTACTGGAGCATACCGGCAAACTTTACGCCGGTGTAATCGCCCCGGTCGAACTTATCAAAGTCCTTACGGTCGAAAGCAAGGGAAATTTCCTGGGCGCGGTCGCCCCGGAAATTGAAGAGAATTACGCTGTCGCCATTTTCAATTCCGGCAACAGGCGCGCCATCTCTTGCTACCACAAAAGCAGGCAGGTCCTGGTCAATGCAGCCGGTTTCTGCCCGGTAGGTCTCAACGGCCTCTGCGGCAGAGGAGAATTGGCGGCCGATGCCCTGCACGTGGGTACGCCAGCCCTTTTCTACCATTGCCCAGTTTGCTTCGTAACGGTCCATGGTCACCTGCATACGGCCGCCGCCGGAAGCGATAGCGTAATCAAAGCCATCCTCACGCAGCTCATCCAGCAGATTTTCCAGCTGCTCCACATACTGGAGTGCAGAGGTCGCAGGCACATCACGGCCATCCAGCAGAATGTGGCAGTATACCTTCTTGACACCCTCCTGCTTTGCCTGCTTTAAAAGCGCCATCAGGTGAGAGATGTTAGAGTGTACGTTGCCGTCGGACAGCAGACCGAGGAAATGCATCGCCTTGCCATCCTTGGCGTTGGCTACTAAGTCCTTCCAGGTGTTGGATGCGAACAGCACACCGTTTTCAATAGACTCGCCAACCAGCTTTGCGCCCTGAGAGTAAACTTGGCCGCAGCCCAGCGCATTGTGACCAACCTCGGAGTTACCCATATCCTCATCGGAGGGCAAGCCGACGGCAGTGCCGTGGGCCTTCAGATAAGTGTGGGGGCAGGTGGCAAGCAAATGGTCCAGCGTGGGAGTCTTTGCAACGGCTACGGCATCGCCTTTGCCGCCGTCGCCTTTACCTACGCCGTCCATAATGACTAATACAATCGGTTTTTCCATAAACGGAGTCCTCCAATATTATGTGTAAAATATAATGTGCATACTTTCAGTCGTATTATTTTACATCATTTTAATCAATTTTGCAACTGCTGTTTTGTAAATTTAGCCAATACAGCAAAAGTTTCCCCGTCAAAAGCCACTTTTGACGGGGAATTGTATAAAAATATTCCATTATTTACCCCAAAATCAGTTCATCGTCCCCTCGCTGCGGCGGAACAATTCACCGATCCGGCGGCGAAGCGCCTCCCCCTCCGGGGTGTTTTCCGTGCCCATTTCCTCGATCCAGCGGGCGGAAGCGGCTTGGGCATCCTTCAGGGTTTTCAGGTCACAGGCTAAATTCGCCACCCGGAATACCGGCAGACCCGACTGACGAGAGCCGAAGAAATCACCGGGGCCACGAAGCCTCAGGTCTTCTTCCGCAATGCGGAAGCCATCATTGGTGCTGCAAAGGGCCTTCAACCGGGAAAGGGTCTCGGGATTTTTATTGTGAGAGGTTAAAATACAGAAGCTATTCGCTTTGCCGCGGCCCACGCGGCCCCGAAGCTGATGAAGCTGGGAAAGGCCGAAGCGGTCGGCATCTTCGATGACCATTAAAGTGGCGTTTGGCACGTCCACACCTACCTCAATAACCGTGGTGGCTACCAAAATATCCGCCTGCCCTGCGGCAAATGCCGCCATAGCTTCCTCCTTTTGGGCGCTTTTCATCTGTCCGTGAACAAGGGAAATACGCAAATCGGGAAACACCGTCTTTTGCAGGGTCTCCGCCCAAACAGAAGCCGCCTTGATGTTCAGCTCCTCCGTTTCTTCTACTGCCGGACAGACCACAAAGCTCTGGTGACCCTCCTCCGCCTGCTTGCGGATAAAGGCATTGATCCGGGCGCGCATATTTTCGCCTACCAGGAACGTATCCACCTTCTGCCGTCCGGGAGGCAGTTCGTCCAGTATAGATACATCCAGATCGCCGTACATAATCAGCGCCAGCGTCCGAGGAATGGGTGTTGCCGACATCACAAGCAAGTGGGGCGCATCGCCTTTTGAGGCAAGGGCCTGCCGCTGGGCAACACCGAAACGGTGCTGTTCGTCTGCAATTACCAAACCTAAGTTTGCAAAAGAGGCCCTTTCAGAAATCAGGGCGTGGGTACCGATAACCAAGTCTGCCGTCCCGGCTTCCATTGCATCTCTGGCCTCTTTTTTCTGTTTTGCAGTCATACCGCCGGTAAGCAGCTGTAAACGAACACCCAAAGGAGAAAGGATTTTGCTTAGTCCCTGATAGTGCTGCTCGGCAAGTATTTCCGTAGGTGCCATCAACGCTGCCTGCTGACCGTTTTGCACGGCTAAGTACGCCGCCGCTGCCGCCACCATCGTCTTACCGCTGCCCACATCACCCTGGAGCAGGCGGTTCATAGGCTTGCCGCTGCACAGGTCACCCTTTATTTCATCGATTGCTCTCTGTTGCGCGCCGGTAAGGCGAAACGGTAATGCACCGATAAAGGCGGATAAACCGCTGTTATTGTAGGGTTTTACCCGCTTTTGCTGACGGCTCGCCCGCATTAAGCTCAGTCCTGCGGAGAATACGAAAAACTCTTCAAAAATCAGCCGCCGTTTGGCAAGCTCCGCTTCTTCCATAGAAGCGGGCATATGGATGGCCTGATATGCCCGTTCTGCAGGCAAAATACCGTACTGCTGACGGATTTCCTCCGGAATGATTTCTGCTGGGGTGTCGCAGATGGCCATTGCCTGCTGGATGGTTTTAAGCATCGTGGCATTGGAAAGGCCGGCGGTCAGCGGATAGATTGGCAGCACCCGGCGGGTTACAATGGGCGCGCTGTCCAGCCGCTCAAAAGACGGGCTTGTTACCTGATAGCCGGTATAATCACCGGTCAGAGTGCCGTAAAAGATATATTCTTCGCCGTAATTTAGCTGCTCGGCTGTGAATTTCTGATTAAAAAAGGTTAAACTCAGCCGTCCGGAATGGTCTGCCACCTGCACCTTTGTAATATCGAGACCCTTCCTTATATGATGGGTACGGGGCGTGTTCATCACCACCGCCTTGAAACAAGCAGGCTTATCTACTTCCATATCCGCGATGGAGACGATCCGCGTCCGATCCTCATAACCCCGGGGAAAATGGCAGATGAGGTCTTCGAGGGTATAGATATTCAGCGCGGCAAATTGCTTCGCCTTGGTTGGGCCAACACCTTTTAATATCGTAATAGGGTCAGAAAGATATGCCATAAGACCTCACCTCCTTCATTATTATATATTATATCATAATAAATTGACAGTTGACAATGGACAATTGACAATTAAGGTGTCCGCAAGCGGACAAAATAAAAATAATCGCAGAGCGATACCACAATTGTCAATTTGGAAGATCCGCTGGCAGCGAGAGATTTTGCCGGAAGAGAAACATTGAGGCTGAAAGCCATACTTTGTGTATGGTGATGCCTCAATGTGCACGATTACGGCAAAGGATCCGCTGCCAGAAAATGAAAAAACGCCTTCCGAAATAAGACGGAAGGCGATATTTTCAGAGAAATCAGGCCAGCTTGTTCATCTTCAGAGCCATGCTGCTCTTCTTGCGGGCAGCGTTGTTCTTGTGAAGAAGACCCTTCTGCTCAGCCTTGTCAACAGCAACGACAGCATCCTTGTATGCTACCTCTGCTGCGGCACGGTCACCACCGGCCAGAGCGGCCTCAAACTTCTTGATGACGGTCTTCAGATAGGTCTTGTCAGCCTTGTTCTTCTCGTATGCAACCTTAGACAGTTCCACGCGCTTCTTAGCGGACTTGATGTTGGGCATTGTTCCACCTCCTGTTCGTATATTCGGTACATGCGCTGTCCAATTATACCTCTCTTTTCTGAGAAAATCAATAGTTTTTTCGAATTTTTTCTGTTTTTCCAATTTTGTTTTTCCACAGGCCCGTGTAAAGGCGAAAAATCCCGGCAAAATTTCTTGTCAAGTACTATTTTTTGTGCGCGCGCCGTTTCCTTTTCGTTTTTTCGGCAAAATTAAAAAACGAAAAATGTTGGAATTTGTCGAATTTAATTATGTAAACCAAATTGCATAAGGTCTATGCACCGGTTTTTCAAAGGTGCTCTGTGGAAAACCCTGTGGAAAATGTGGAAAAGTCCACTGTTTTCATAGTAAAAACCAGCCCTCACCCTTTTACCGCCTGTGAAAAAGTCTATACAGCGTCACTGCATAAAGGTTATTTTTCCCTGTAATTTCAAAATTATGTCGCCATAGAATTTTCCTTGTTTTTTGAAGAAAATCCTATAAAAAGTTCGGTTTTTAGGGATTTAATCCGAAAGCAAAAGGGTCGTGCCGGTTTTATGTCGTAAATTTTTGTGAAAATTCCACAAAAACTCCCTTTTGTATGTTTTTCCCTCTACCGGGCATAATAGCCGGTAGCGGTTTCCTTTTACCACAGATAAAAATAACGGAGGGACACGATGCAGGGAAAGGTAGAGATCTGCGGTGTGAACACCGCCCGACTGAAGGTTTTATCCACAGAAGAAATGGACACGCTCCTGCTTGAGGCCAAAAACGGCAGTGAAACTGCCCGTCGGCAGCTTATCGAAGGGAATCTCCGGCTGGTGCTGTCGGTCATTCAGCGTTTTGAAAAAAGGGGAGAAAGCCCCGATGACCTGTTTCAGGTAGGCTGTATCGGCCTTATGAAGGCCATTAACAATTTTGATCCCACGAAGCAGGTGAAATTTTCCACTTACGGTGTGCCGATGATCGCCGGTGAGGTGCGGCGGTATCTGCGGGACAACGCAGCCATCCGGGTCTCCCGTTCCATCCGGGATGTGGCATATCGGGTACTCCAATGCAAAGAAGCCCTTATCTTAAAATTAGGCAGAGACCCCACTCTCGAGGAAATTTCCAAAGAATTGGAAATGCCGGAAAATGTAGTCAGCGAGGCGTTGGATGCAGTCTGCGCTCCCGTGAGCCTCCACGACCCGGTCTATGCCGACGGCGGCGATCCTCTGACCGTGATGGATCAGGTACGGGACACCAAAAACACCGACGAAAACTGGCTGGAGCGCATTGCGCTGCGGGATGCTTTTCAGGCTTTGGGGCAGCGGGAAAAGCAAATCCTCTCGCTGCGCTTTTTTGACGGCAAAACCCAAATGGAGGTAGCAAATTTGGTAGGCATCTCCCAAGCCCAGGTCTCCCGGCTGGAAAAAGGCGCTATCAGCGCTATGCGAAAGCAGGTTTTGCCTAGCTAAACCGAAGAACCTACCCATCACCGTGCTTGTAAGGCTTGCGGGCGATTAATAACCGCCCCTGCGGTCTCTTTCGATGATGCGCTCGTAGGGGCAACCATTGGTCGTCCGCTGCTTGAATAAAACCGCCGCATCGAGCAGCGGTTTTATTTCGGGTCGTCGAGGACGCCGACCCCTACAAGTCTTAACCGTTACCTGCATAGCATATCTTCTTCCCTGAAGGCATACAGTTTTTTAGTATAATCCGGGAGGTATGACTATGGCTTGTAAATTCACAGAACTCCATTGCAAAGAAGTTATCTGCATTTGCGACGGACGGCGGCTGGGCTTTGTTTCCGACGCGGTGATTGAAATTCCGGAGGGGCGGGTGCTGTCTATCGTGGTTCCCGCCCCCATCCGCTTCCCCCAGTTTGGGCATCGGGATGAGTACCTGATCCCTTGGGAATGTATCAAAAAGATTGGCCCGGACATCATTTTGGTAGACATAAAGCCCGACCAATGCCGCATTTCCCGGCCACGATTGGGATTTCCCTGCTAATTGGGCTTATTTCTATAAAAAAAGTAAGAAAAACGGCATTTTCTTTAAAAAAACACTTGCAAAATAAAAACCTTTGCATTATAATAACTCGGAACGGAAATTTTCCGTAGTATTTTTACACCACACACCCGGGGACCTGTCGCTCCCGTGTCCCTAATCGGACGGGCGGCCGGAATGAACGGGGTGGAGGACAAAACAAAAGGAGAAAACAAAAATGGCTGTCGTATCTATGAAACAACTGTTGGAGGCCGGCGTACACTTCGGTCACCAGACCCGTCGCTGGAACCCCAAAATGGCTCCCTACATTTACACCGAGCGTAACGGCATCTACATCATCGACCTGCAGAAGACCGTTAAGAAGCTGGAGGAAGCCTACAA
>JAZQUL010000126.1:0-4846 GCA_045631285.1 Faecousia sp.
TGCGAAAAGGGCGGATATTGGGTGGAAATCGGTGCATTTTCGGGCAATATCCGGGCGAAATTTATTGTGGGTGCAGACGGTGCATCGTCTATTGTACGGCGGAATTTTTTCCGCCCTTGCAAAAAGAAATATATCGCCATTCAAGAACACTTCATAGATGACACCTCTGACGCGCCCAGCTATTCCTGCATCTATGACCCCAAGACCTCCGATTCCTGCTCTTGGACCATCCGTAAGGACGGCAGGGTGATTTTCGGCGGCGCATTTCCCCAAGAGGGCGGTAGGGATGCCTATGAGAAGCAAAAAGAGAGATTACAAAAGCATCTTGATGAATCCTTTGGAGCGCCTATTTTAACAGAAGCCTGCCTGCTGACCAGTCCCCGGTCTATATCGGACTTTGTGTTAGGGAAAGATGGCGTGTTTCTGATCGGTGAGGCGGCGGGCTTCGTCAGCGCCAGTTCCTTTGAGGGCATCAGCAGCGCATTCCTATCCGGCAAGTACTTAGCCGATGCCTTTTGCGACGACCCGAAAAAGACCTTAAAAAGCTACAAAATAGCCACGAAAAAGCTGCGTATTAAGCTGTTTTTGAAGATATATAAAATGCACATTCTTTGTTGTCCGCTGCTTAGATTTCTAATTATGAAAAGCGGGATTTGCAGCATCCGCAAATATAGAGAAGAGAGAAAAGTGAAAAGAGAAAAGTGAAAAATTTAACCCCCCGGGGGGCTTGAAAAGTGGGCTTTCTTAGGATAAGATAGCATAAACAAAAAGAAAGAAGGCTCTTCCTATGAACAAAATGACCCCCGTGAAAAAGCTTTGCATTTGCGCGATCTGTATCGCTCTTTGCTGTATTCTGCCCACCGCATTCCACGCAGTTGGACTGGGCACTGCCTTTTCTCCTATGCATATCCCGGCACTGCTGTGCGGCCTTTTGTTAGGTCCGATCTATGGCGCAGTCTGTGGCGTCGTAGGACCGGTTCTGGCCAGTGTACTTACCGGTATGCCCCCACTGACCCGACTGATGTATATGGCGCCTGAGCTGTGCGTCTACGGCCTCGTAGCCGGTCTTATGATGAACCTTGTCCATACCCGCAAATCGGTGGCGGACATTTATATTGCCCTTGCTACTGCAATGGTGGTTGGTCGTATAATCGGCGGTATTGCCCAGTGGTTGGTGGTTACTGTGATCGGTGGCGGTCAGGTCTTTACTGTCTCCCTTTGGGTCACAAGCTATATTGTCAGCACACTCCCCGGCATTATTGCCCACTTGGTTGTACTGCCTGCCCTGGTGCTGATTCTGGAAAAAGCAAAGCTGATTCCTGCCCGCTATATCTCTGCAACCCAGGAGTAACTATGGAAAAAAAGACCATCGCGGAGTTTTTTGACAAATGCGCCCCTTGGTGGGATGATGATATGATTCGCAATGAGGATATCATTCAGACCATTTTGACCTGCGGCGGCATAAAACCCGGCGTGGAGGTTTTGGATGTGGCCTGCGGCACTGGCGTGCTGTTCCCCGATTATTTAAGCCGTGGGGCAGCTTCTGTCACCGGCATCGACATTTCTCCGGAGATGGCAAAGATCGCCGCTTCTAAATTTCCGGAAATCAAAGTAATTTGCGGCGATGTGGAGGAAACAGAATTTGATCGGCAGTTTGACTGCATTATGGTTTATAATGCATTCCCGCATTTTCCTGACCCCAAGCGTCTGATTTCTGTCCTGGCCGGTCTGTGTAAACCCGGCGGCAGGCTGTCCGTTGCCCACGGTATGAGCCGTGACGCGCTGACTGCTCATCACTCCGGCAGAGCCAGCAATGTCTCCATTGATCTGCTGCATGAGCAGGAGCTGGCGGCGATCTTCGGTCGCTGGTTTGATGTGGATGTGATTATTTCCACAGACCGGATGTATCAGGTGTCCGGTGTTCGCAAGTGTGAGGCCGCTGCCTGCCCCGAGCGGGAAGAAACCACACCGGAAGAGATGCTGGCCCTTATGAAATTTATGGTCAGTCACAACGACTCTCACACGCAGGAACTATACGATCTTGCTGTCTCTCTGAAGGAAAGCGGAAAGAATCGCACCGGAGAAAAGCTGATGGACATTGTGACAGATTTTGATACCGTCAATGCCCGTCTTTCTGCGGTAGTAGAGGAACTTGAATAGGATAAAATCCGGGTGCGGCGCACCCGGATTTTATATATCGCAAATATCAAAGAGGGTAAAGGGAATAACTTTTTGAAGGTCGGAGAGGGAAAGCTGCACCTGATAGCCGATTTTTCCTGCGCTGAACATAATCGTGTCATAGCTTTCCGCGCTGCGGTCGAAGACTGTGGGGAAGAGCTTCTTCATACCGATGGGGGAGCAACCGCCGTGAATATAGCCGGTCAGGGGCAGCAGCTCTTTGGATTTGAGCATTTCGATGCTTTTTTCGCCTACGGCTTTGGCTGCTGCTTTTAAATTCAGTTCTCCACAGACGGGGATGACAAATACATAGTTTTTCTTGGATGCGCCTACGGTGACCAAGGTCTTAAATACCTGCAAGGGGTCTTGTCCCAAAACGGCGGCCACCTCGGTGCCGCTGAGGGCATCGGTGTGGCTGTAATCGTAGCTTTCGTAGGGGATCTTTTTCTGGTCCAAAATACGCATTACATTGGTTTTTTCCAGCTTTTTCATCGTATTAGCTCCTATATAGGTATGCCCTGCTTTTGAAAGCAGGGCAGAAATTTGTTGGTTCAGGACCTGTGACCTCCGGTTCGGCAGGCTCAGTAGGCTCGGTAGGCTCACTGAGTAAGTAGCTTGCGCCAAGGGCGAGCAAAACGACAGTACAGCCGGAAAGTGTAAACAGGGCGATGCCCAGTACAACAACGAAGATCAAAAGCTTTCTGAGATTCATAGGAAATCCTCCTTGTATCTATATTATATCAATACAGTAAACCTTTGTCAATCCGCTATGGAAAGGGCGCAAATATCGGTAATTTCTATTCCCACCACACCGTATATTTCTTGTTGTTCTTTAGAATAATAGGCATCCATATCCGCAGGATCGGCGGTGGACAGTTCTTCCGGTAAATAGCCGCATTGGGTGAGGGGAAGGGTGCTGTACAGCTTAGCAAAATTCGGGAAAACGTGGAGTTTTTTAACCTTACATTGCAGAGTGGCAGAGTGGTCAGCGGTGTTGGTGAAAATGAGAATGTCCCCCACGGAAATTTGCTGCCGCTTTTCGTCCCACAGGCGCAGCTCGATGGTCTTTTTGCCTTCTGCGATCATCGAAAAGGGCTGGGGCTTCAGATTCATATAGTGTGTCATTTGGCGGCACTTCCTGTCAGTTCATACTCGCATTTATCGCATTTTCCATCGCTGTCATTGTCTGAATGCAAAGCCGCATTGGGTGGAGTGGGGCAGCCGCAGGTGTAGCTATAGCAGTGGGATATTTCGTCCTTCCCCCATACGAATGTATGCTGATGTTCGGGCATAACATATCCGCAGATATCACAAATTTTGTTTTCATCGCTGTCGGAATGAAATTCAGTTAATTCGCGGGTGTCGCACTGGCAAGTGTACTTCTTTTGGTGTGAGGTTTCATTTGTAAGCCATTCGTAGGTGTGCTCGTGGGTCTCAATGGGTGCAAAGGAAATAATCACCTCGCCGGTCACGGGCTCGTCTGCTTCAAAGCAAACGGTTATTTTGCTTACGCTGCTGTCGATGTAATGGCCGGGACCAATACCGCGGCTGTCTGCGCTTGCTTCAAACCAATCCTGCGTATCCCAGAGAATACCAAGATCGTAGGATGCTTTTAAGCTGCCGTCGGTCAAAGCGGTGCTATAATAGAGCGTGCCATCGTTTGGGTTGTCGTGGGGAATAGGGATCGTTTTCTTGCCTTCGAAGTTATCAAAGGTGATGACTGTGCGATCTTCTTCCTGTTCGACCGTTACACCTTTGACGAAAAGATCACAGGCGGAAAGGATGGTTAGCAACAGAGCTGCGGTTACAATAATTGCTAATAACTTTTTCATTTTGTTATCTCCTTATTTTTCTGAATCTGCGGTTGCGCTTTTCAAAATGCTGTTGATCTTGGTGCGGTCTTCTTCGGATAGGGTGGTGCTTTTGTTGCGGGTAATGTCATTAAAAACACCGCTTTCGCAGTTATAATGGATTCTTTGCTTCTGGGTGACGAAAATGAAGTCTGCCGGGCATTTGGCAAGATCATTTGTCCAGGTGGCACTATTGAGAATGTCGATGATAAAATTTTTGTCCTTGGGGTCTAATTCAACCGCTTCCTCATAGGGCTCTCCGGGTACATAGCAAAAGCCGTCCCAAGATAGCTCATAGGTGCGCTCTGCGCAGCCGGAGAGGGGGAGAAGAGAGAGAAGAACGGAAAGGAAAATAATAAACTTTTTCATTTCTTTACCTCCTTCGTTTATGAATGGGGTGTCAGGGTTACATTTTCGTTATATACGCGGTAAATATCGATGGTCGTATCTTCGTAATCCTCTTCCTTACAGTAGCTTCTGGTGCGGTAGAGCATTTCTGTACTGCTAAAAACGACCTGCCGGAGGGAGTAGTCGCTTTCATCACCGGAATACAGGGTAAATACCTTGTTTCCGTCCTTATCTAAATCGATATAATAAGTCGCGTCACTGTAAAGCTTATTGGGGTTAGGGAACAAGACCAGCGGAACCTGACTGTGGGCAAACTCCCAAAATTCTGAAAAACCAAGGGCGCGGGTTTGGGTACTTCCTGTACGGCTGTCATAGAATAGTACTGTGCTGCCGTCTTGGCGGTATTCCCAGAAATAGTCTTCGTCGGCGGTGTCCGGGTCGTTGTTTTGAAATTGGTAATGGCGAAGAAT
>JAZQUL010000127.1:0-3673 GCA_045631285.1 Faecousia sp.
ACGCCGGGGCGGTATGGCTGCGTACGATAGGGAAATCGGTCTGCAGCGGAAAATTCACAACATTGAAAATGCGCCGTTCCGTACCAAGTTTGAACATATTTTCAGCGAAATGCAAGGCACTTCTGTGATTGGCTGTATTTCCGACAGCGATCCCCAGCCTATGCTGATTCGCTCCAACTTGGGCACTTACGCCCTGTGTACAGTCGGTATCATCAACAATGCGGACGCCCTGATTGACCGCTATCTTTCTTTCAGCGGCGGTCACTTTGACGCAATGACCGGTGGCCGCGTCAATACCACAGAATTGGTGGCGGCGCTCATTGACCAAAAGAGCAGCTTTGCCGATGGCATTCGATTTGCCCAAAACGCCATTGAGGGAACAGCCAATATTCTCATTTTGAAGGATAATGGCAACATCATTGCCGCCCGTGACAAGCTGGGGCGCATCCCGGTGCAGATCGGTAAGAATGAGGATGGCTACTGCGCCTCTTTTGAGGAATTTGCCTTTACCAAGCTGGGTTATGAAAAGGTTTGCGAGTTAGGCCCCGGAGAAATTGTGGAGCTGTCTCCGGATGGTATGACCCGGCTTGCTGCGCCGGGAAAGGATATGCGGGTCTGCGCTTTCCTTTGGAGCTATTATGGCTATCCCACGTCTACTTATGAGGGTATCAACGTGGAAGCGATGCGCTACCGCAATGGCGCTGCCATTGCCGAGCGGGATATGGAGCAAGGCCGCAGTATGGACATTGACTATGTAGGCGGTGTGCCGGATTCCGGAACCCCCCACGCCATCGGCTATGCAAACCGCACCGGCAGACCCTTTGCCCGCGCATTTATTAAATACACACCTACTTGGGCCAGAAGCTTCACCCCCGCCCGACAGGTGGATAGGGCGAAAATTGCAAAAATGAAGCAAATCCCCGTTCACGACCTGATTAAGGATAAAAATCTGCTGTTTGTGGACGATTCTATTGTCCGTGGCACACAGCTTCGGGAGACGGTGGAATTCCTCTACGAAAACGGCGCGAAATCTGTGCATATGCGCTCCGCCTGCCCACCCATTATGTATGGCTGTAAATATCTGAATTTCTCCCGTTCTACCAGCGATTTGGACCTGATTACCCGCCGGGTGATTTTGGAGCTGGAAGGGGAGGAAGGTATGAAGCATTTGGACGAATATGCCGATGGCAAAACCGAGCGTGGCAGAGCGATGCGGCAGGCCATCTGCGATAAGTTTAATTTTGCTTCTTTGGGCTTCCAGTCTTTAGAGGGCGTGGTAAATGCCATCGGTTTAGAGCCGTGTAAGCTGTGTACCTACTGCTGGACCGGTAAAGAGTAAAAGGAGAGAACTATGGAACATAACAATTCTTATTCCGCAAGCTATGCGGCGGCCGGTGTGGACATTACCGCAGGCTACCGCGCGGTAGAGCTGATGAAAAAGCATATTGCCCGTACCCGCAACGAGGGTTGCCTTGATGATGTGGGCGGCTTTGGCGGCTGCTTTGGTCTGCCGATCGCCGGTATGGAAGAGCCGGTACTGGTCTCCGGTACGGACGGTTGCGGCACAAAGGTAAAGCTTGCTATCCTGATGGACAAGCACGACACCATCGGTATCGATGCGGTGGCAATGTGCGTCAACGATATTATTTGCTGCGGCGCGAAGCCCCTATTCTTCCTGGATTACATTGCCTGTGGCAAAAATTATCCCGAAAAGATTGCCCAGATCGTTTCCGGCGTTGCCGAGGGCTGCGTCCAGTCCGGCGCGGCGCTGATCGGCGGCGAGACTGCAGAGCATCCCGGTATGATGCCTGTGGAGGACTACGATTTGGCAGGCTTTGCCGTTGGCATCGTGGATAAAAAGAAAATTTTGGATAACACCCGGATGGCAGAGGGGGATGTGGTTATCGCCCTGCCTTCTACCGGCATCCACAGTAACGGCTTCTCGCTGTGCCGCAAGGTCTTTGACATTGACAATAACAACCCGCAGCTCTATATCCCCCGGGAGGAGCTGGGCGGCAAGACCATCGCGGAAAGCCTGTTGGTTCCTACGAGAATTTACGTCAAGGCTGTTCTGGCACTGCTGGAGCAGGTAGACGTAAAGGGTATCAGCCATATCACCGGCGGCGGCTTCTATGAGAACATTCCCCGCGCCATTCCCGACGGCTTGTGCGCGGTCATCGATAAGCGCGCTATCCGTGTTCTGCCTATTTTTGACCTGATTGCTTCCTTTGGCAACATCCCCGAGAGGGATATGTATAACACCTATAATATGGGTGTTGGTATGAGCATCGTGGTTCCTGCCGCGCAGGCGGAAAAGGCGCTCGCAGTTTTGAAAGAAAACGGTGAGGATGCTTACGTCATTGGTCATATCGAAAAGGGCGAAGAAAAGGTGGTACTGCGATGAAGCGCGTTGCAGTACTGGTTTCCGGTGGCGGTACAAACCTGCAAGCGCTGATCGATGCCCAAGGTGCTGTAATTCATAGCGGAAAAATCGCTTTGGTCATCTCCAATGTGGAAGGCGCTTATGCGCTGCAGCGGGCAAAAAATGCCGATATTCCTACGGAAACGGTGATAAAAAAAGCCTGCGGCTCCCAGCTCAAATTTGAAGACCGGCTGATTTCTTTGCTGGAGCAGTATGAAATTGATGTAATTGTACTGGCTGGCTTTATGACCATACTCACAGCGCATTTTACGACACGGTATCCCAACCGTATTTTAAATGTACACCCCAGCCTGATTCCCAGCTTCTGCGGGGAAGGCTTTTACGGACTGCGCGTCCATGAAGCGGCGCTTTCCTACGGGGTAAAAGTTACCGGCGCAACGGTGCATCTTGTCAATGAGGTCTGCGACGGCGGGCAGATTATTGCCCAAAAGGCAGTGCCGGTTTTGGAGGGGGATACCCCTGAGATGCTGCAGCGCAGAGTGATGGGGCAGGCAGAATGGATTCTGCTCCCCCAAGCGGTAGAAACCGTTTGCAACGGCTTAGGAGGAAATAAATATGAATGTATATGAAATTGGGAATCTTGCCGAAATGCTGGCAAATAATACATATCCCGGACGTGGTATCGTGCTGGGCGTGACCCCCGATGGCACCAAGGCGGTGGCGGCTTACTTTATTATGGGCCGCAGTGTCAATTCCCGCAACCGCGTTTTTGTGCAGGAGCCGGACGGCATCCGCACCGAAGCCTATGACCCCGCCCTGATGAAAGACCCCCATCTGATTATTTATCACCCTGTCCGTCAGGTGGGTCAGGGCCTGATTGTTACCAACGGTGACCAGACCGATACCATTTGGGAGTACTTAGCTAGGGGAGAAAGCTGGGAGGCGGCGCTCCGCACCCGGCAGTTCGAGGACGATGGCCCTAACTGGACACCCCGCATTTCCGGCTTGCAAGCCGGGGACGGCAGCTACAAAATGTCCATCTTAAAAGCGGCTGACCCAGAAGGCTCTGCCTGCGCTCGCTTCTTCTGGGAATATCCTGCCATTTCCGGCTTGGGTCACTTCCTGCATACCTATGTCTGCGACGGAAACCCGGTAATTCCCACCTTCCAGGGAGAGCCGGAACGGGTCTCCATCCCTGATGACATCGAGGGATTTACCAAAGAATTGTGGGAGAATTTAAACGAAAATAACAAGATTTCGCTCTTTGTGCGGTATACCGACCTGAAAACC
>JAZQUL010000128.1:0-4868 GCA_045631285.1 Faecousia sp.
ACGGAAATGCCGGGATTATAGCCGGAGGATGCGCCATAAGCAGTGTTGCCACGGGAGGAGTTTTCGCTGGGGTTGGAGGGCCGCAGGTGCATAATGTCGCCAATCTGCTCATCGTTGCTGAGCTTACTCTTGGGCCAGACGTGTTCTTGGTTCCAGATGCTGCCGCTGTTCCAAGAGCTGGTGACAAGACCGCCGCGGTACAAAAGCGCTACCTTGGAGGTATCGCTGCTGACGCAATCGGTGTACTTATAAAAGTCCCGAACATTCTCGCTGCGATTGTAATAGGTATAGAAAGAATGCGTGCCGGCCATCAGGCTCTGCAGCTGCTTATACAGTGCGCTGTTATGGGCATTGGATTGGGTAGTGCCGCCGGAGACCTTGGACATAACATCCCACTCGTAGCTGCCGGAATAATAGGCATCGACGTATTTGGAAAGAAATACGCATTCCTCACCACGGGCGCCCCAGTTGGCGATGACAGTCTTGCCGCTTTGGCTGTAGGTTTTGTAAACCACATCATTAGCGCTGTCGTAGCCGGTGGGTGTGGTGGTGATAAATGTGGACGAGGGCGCAGCGAAAACATTGGCGCTCAGCCCCAGTACCAGCATCACTACCAGCAGTAATGCCAGGAATTTTTGCATATTTTTCATACGTAACCTCCATTTACACAAACTTTTACACAATAAGTATAACATACTAGTAAGAAAAAAGAAAGAACTTTTTCCAAAAAGCGACAAATTTGTTTGGATAAAGGGTTTAAACTGCCGATATGTGGGATTCGTCAACCAAGGTCTTGACAAAGCAAAATAATTTCATTATAATGGCAAAGCTAACGGGGTGTGGCGAAGTTTGGTATCGCGCTTGGTTCGGGTCCAAGAGGCCTCGGGTTCGAATCCCGACACTCCGACCAAAAATGAAGACTGCCCATTTGGGCGGTCTTCATTTATATTTTGGCAACTTTTCCCTTTCATCTTCGTATCCTTACAGAGGAGGGGATGGTATGGCTTACAAAATTGATTACATTCCTGTAGGAAGACGGCAGTATGCGACAAATCGCAAGATACCTAACTGGGTAATCCCAACGGCTATAATTCTTTCTCTGTCCGTAGCATTTCTTGCGCTCACCGTCCGTTATGGCAGTACCGACTGGCTTTTGCCCGGCGATCCCAACGTAACGAAGGCAGCACTCACCGAGCTGATTGAGGAACTGAAAGCAGGAGAGCAGTTCGGAGACGCTGTCACCGCTTTTTGCCGGGAGGTCATCCACGGTGGGGCGTAGAATTACCATCAGTCCCTATGTGTATCTTCTTTTACCAATTGCATTTCTGCTGCTCCCTCTGCGATGGGTTCTTGCGTGGGGATTGGCGGTAGCCGTCCACGAAACCGGGCATTATTTGGCGCTGCGACTCTGCCGCATTCCCATTTGGACAACCGAAATTACGCCCTTTGGCGTCCGTATGCACACAGGGGAATTGCAGGGTGTGGAAGCTCTCGTGTGTTCCCTTGCCGGCCCTTTTGCTGGGCTTTTACTCATAATACTTTCCCGCTATTTGCCCTATACCGCCCTGTGCGCCTTTCTGCAAGCTGCTTTTAACTTGCTGCCTATTTACCCACTGGACGGCGGCAGGGCGCTCCGGGCGCTGCTGGCAATATTTATTTCCCGGGAATCTACTGTCAGCGCCATTGAAAATCTGATCCATTTCCTCGTGGCAGGCGTGATGGCATACATTATGTGGCATTTAGATTGGGGAATTGTCCCCATCTTTTTGTTCCTCGGAATATTTACGCAGAAATTTCTTGCAAATAGAAGAAATAACGGCTACAATAGGGGAAAGAATGATTTTTGAGGTGTCACTATGACCGAGAAACTGCGACGACTTTTGCCGACGGTGCAAAAACCTGCCCGTTACACCGGCGGAGAATATAATGAGATTAAAAAAGACCCGGACAATACCCGGGTCCGTATTGCGTTCTGCTTCCCGGATACTTATGAAATTGGTATGTCCAATATCGGTATGCGGATTCTCTACGGTATTATGAACAATATGGATGGTGTGTGGTGCGAGCGGGTGTTCCATCCCTGGGGCGATATGGTGCAGGTGATGAAAGACCACGACCTGCCCCTTTGGGCGCTGGAAAGCGGTGACCCCGTCCGGGATTTCGATATGATTGCCTTTACCATCGGCTATGAGATGTCCTATACCAACATCCTGAATATGCTTCTTCTTGCGGGCGTACCGCTTCACAGCAGTGAGCGCAAGGGACTAAAGAATATTGTCTTCGCAGGCGGTGTCTGCGCCTTTAATCCGGAGCCGCTGGCGGACTTTATTGACTTTTTCTGCATTGGCGAGGGCGAGGATATAACGGCCGAGGTGGTGTCCCTCTACGACCGCGCAAAGGCCGAGGATTGGACAAAGGAAGCCTTCCTCACAGAGGTCGGCAAAATTCCCGGTGTGTACGTGCCTTCCTTCTACACCCCCGAATATAACGAAGACGGTACGTTAAAAGCCTTGACTGCCGCCCCCGGCGCGCCAAAAACCATTACAAAGCGGATTGTGGAAGACTTGGACAAGGCATATTTCCCCACAAAGACCATCGTTGCCTCTACCGAAATTGTCCACGACCGGGCAAATTTGGAAATTTTCCGGGGCTGTATCCGTGGCTGCCGTTTCTGTCAGGCAGGCTTTTCCTGCCGTCCTGTGCGTAAAAAGAGCGCGGAAACTTTATTTAACCAAGCCAAGGAACTCCTGACGGATTCCGGGCATAATGAAATTACCATTTCCAGCCTGTCTACCTCCGACTACCGAGAGCTTCGGGAACTGACGGACGAGCTGATTCCTTACTGTGAAGCGGGGAAGATTAACCTTTCCGTCCCCTCACTGCGGGCGGACAATTTCTCCAAGGAGCTGACTGCACGGCTGCAGACGCTCCGTAAGAGCAGTCTGACCTTTGCGCCGGAGGCCGGCACCCAGCGTCTGCGCGATGTCATTAATAAGAATCTTACAGAGGAAGAAATTCTCTCCTCCTGCGAAAATGCCTTCCGGGGCGGCTGGAGCAGCGTAAAACTCTACTTTATGCTTGGCCTGCCTACGGAAACCGACGAGGACGTCAAGGGCATTGCAGAGCTTGTCCACAAAGTGATTCTATGCTGGAAGGAGAACGCAACGGCGCGGAAAAAGGGCCTGCGTATCCACGTGGCAACGGCCTATTTCGTACCCAAGCCCCATACGCCTTTTCAGTGGGAACAGCAGATTACCACCGAGGAATACCTCCGCCGCTGCCGCCTGCTGAAAAGCTATTTTTACAGCAAGTCCATCGAGTATAACTACCATACCCCCGACATCAGCCGTCTGGAGGCGGTCACCGCCCGTGGCGACCGTCGGGTCGGCCCGGTGCTGGAAGCGGCCACCAAAAATGGCGCAATGCTGGACGGCTGGGACGAGGATTTTAACTTGCAGGCGTGGACATCGGCTTTTGAAAGCTGCGGTGTAGACCCGGATTTCTATACAGTCCGCGGCTTTGGCGAGGAGGAACTACTGCCTTGGGAGCATATTTCCGTTGGTGTAACGAAAAAATTCCTCCTCCGGGAACGAAAGCGGGCGTACGCAGAAGAAATTACGCCCGACTGCCGGGAGGGCTGCGCGGGCTGTGGCGCTTCTGCACTTTTGCGGGAGGTGGAATGCGATGCTTAGATTGTTATTTGAAAAGATCGGCAATGCGGTTTGGATTTCCCACCTGGATTTGATGCGTCTGTTCCAAAGAGCCTTCCAAAGAGCGGGGCTGCCCCTGACCCATACCCAAGGCTATAATCCAAGACCCTCGGTATCCATCGCGCTGCCCCTTTCTGTGGGCATTGAGAGCCGCTGTGAGCTGCTGGATTTCACACTGGACACAGTGAATGTGGATGTAGAGAACCTGCCCCAGATGCTAAACGAGAAGCTCATACCCGGCGTCCGGGTGCTTGCCGCTTATGCAGACGGACGGAAGCTGAAAGACCTGACCCATATGGCTGTCTCTGTAACGCTTACCTATGATGCAGGCATTCCTGCCGGCGCAGAAGATGCTATCCGTACGCTGTTCGCAAAAGAAAGCGTTATTGTACCGAAAAAGGGCAAAAACGGCACAATAGACCAGGATATTATTCCTATGATCCGCAGGATAAATGTAGCAGGGGAGGGGAATTGCATTACCCTGAACGCAGTTATTTGCTGCCAAAATCCGACCCTCAATCCAATGCAGCTTGCCTCTGCCATTGACCTTCATCTGCCGCAATTTCATCCCGATGATGTCACCTGCCGGCGGGTAGAGGTATATGATAATAACGAAGTCATTTTTAGATAAGGAGTTTTTTATGGTGGAAGTCAATCCCAATTATATTCTGGAAGAATGTCCCATCTGCCGCGGCGCCGGAATGGTTGTTCACGAGGGCGGCTGGAATGTGCAGGTGGAGTGTACTGACTGCAGCGCCCATACGGTCTATGTAGAATATGAAAATGAGACCGAAAAGAAGGCCGCTGAGGAGAAGGTCGTGACCCTCTGGAACATCGGAAAAGTGATTAAATCCGACGTTGGCGAATAATTTTCAAAAAAACTGAAAATAATGCTTGCATTTTCTGACAAGGTGTGATATGATACCGAAGCTGTCAGGAACTGACAAGCAAAATCCGGGTGTGGCGAAGTTTGGTATCGCGCTTGAATGGGGTTCAAGAGGCCTCGGGTTCGAATCTCGACACTCGGACCAAAAAGACAGGAAAGGCTTTTGCTTTTCCTGTCTTTTTATTTTCCTCGTGTGCCGAGATTCGAAGACCTTAAATGCAACAGTCCGGTGGACTGTTGCTGATACCAGTGCAAACACTGGTATCTACCTT
>JAZQUL010000129.1:0-5950 GCA_045631285.1 Faecousia sp.
TAATAATATGACCGCGTTCTGGGAAAAAGGAACCGAGACAATTGCCATTGCCGGCCTTATGGCAATCGGCATCTTGATCGTTTCCACCATATTCCGCGTTACCTCAGTTTGGAAACAAATGCGAAAGAAATAAGCAAAAAAAACCGTCCCGAATCGGGACGGTTTTTACATATGTAATTTACTGGAACAAACCGATAAAGAATTCAACAATTCCCCAAAGGAAAGCACCCATACCGGCTATCAAAGCGACAATCGTGCCGATAAGAGAAGTAATCGCGCTCATAATGCCCACAAAAACAATCGCCAAGCCAGCAACAATTTTCCCAAAGGGACTGTTAAGTGCCTCCAATAACTCCGCTTCAGCTTCTTCATCTAATGCATCTCCAAGAGATTCCGATTGGTTCCCCTCTGTATCGGGAGTTTCTGCATATACCGTTGTGGGAGAAATACAGACAAACATTGCCAGCACTAAGGAAGCAATCAGAAACATAATCAATAATCTGTTTTTCATAAGCATTGAACTCCTTAATCAATATTTTACGCTTACTGCGCATATTCATTTTACCATATTCATACAAAAAAGCAAGAGAAAATTTATGAGGTCGCCAGTTCAAGGTAGCGGCAACAAAAAATCAGCCGTCCCGGATGGGACGACTGATTTTTGGAGCTGCTAGCCAGATTTGAACTGGCGACCTCATCCTTACCAAGGATGCGCTCTACCGGCTGAGCTATAGCAGCATCTCGCACACAGCTTCGCTATTATATCGCAGTGTGCGGAAAATGTCAATACCTAATTTCGATTATTCTGACGGTTTTTTGCAAAACTCTTCTGCCCACAGAGGAAAAGCCGAAAAATCCACCACTTCCCCGTGGAGCACAAACCTTAAGAAACAGGAAAAGAGCGCAATTTCCTTCTCAGAACCCCTGGCGCCGTATTTATGATCCCCAACAAGCGGGTAGCCGTGGGAGGCAAACTGGACGCGGATTTGGTGGCTGCGGCCTGTATAAAGCCGCACACGGACAAGGCTGTTGTCCCCTGCTGTCACACGCTGATAGGTCAATCGGGCGGATTTTACACCTGCGCGTTTACGGTCGACCACATAGACCTTATTCTTTCTGCTGTCTTTAAACAGCAGGTCCTCCCAGTCACCATTTTCAGGCGGACAGCCCTCTACGATTGCCACATATTCTTTTACCATATCACCTGCTTGGATCTGTCGGGACAAATCAGCAGCGGATAGTTTATTCTTCGCATAGACCATAACGCCACCAACACCTTTGTCCAAACGGTGGACAGTGTATATCTCTTTGCCAAGTGCAGCAGGAAGTTCGTGCTCGGAATCCATTCCCACCGGTTTAATACAGACAACAATATCCCGATCCTCATACAAAATGTTAATCACAGGAAAAATCTCCGTTCCATAGATTCACGGGCAGGCCGGCAAATAGCAAGGAAAATCAGCATACCGCCAAGAAGGACAAATACGATCATCGGATAAAAAGACCAACCAAGAAAACGCACACTCTCGAAAGTGATGTATGATAGGAATTCCACCAAAGGAATAAATAAGCCAAAGGCAATTCCGCCTCCACCGAGAATATACAATATTCCCTTGGGTAAATAGCGCAGTAACACCGCAACTGCTGTTACGATCAGCGCAACACCACCGGTGACCGGAAATGCAAAGCTTAAAAACCAGTAGCCCTTGGTGTAGAGACTGATATACAGCAAATATAAACCAATTGCTGTAAATGTACAAGGCAGGAAAATTGCTGGGTTGGGCTTATTGAACCACCAAGGCAGAATAAGCATAACGTAACCCACAATAAGACCGCCAATCACATAACCGGACCAAGTTACCCGGTTATGAATTTGGACATCGCACAAAAGCGTAATCAACATTGGAATAATAAAGAGCGTAGTTACAATAATCTTTGCTCCCTTTGGACTTACTCGCGGTTCAGGAAATTTTTGATTTGGGTAAAGAGGCTCTGCTTCATTTCGAACAATATCCGGATGATAAGCAACCACGCCGCACAGCGGACAGTTTTTTTCCGTATCTGCCAATTTTACGCCACAATTTACACAGTACATAAGCTCCTCCTTTCTATTGGGGGGAATTACTTTCCACCTCAACCTCCAAACCGAGACCTTGCAGTACTTTAAAGAAATGATACTCAAGGTCCGATTCTCGGATGTTGCGAATGAAGTTAATACAGGTAGTTTTTTCGTAGGAAACCACACCGCAGTTATAGGGTGCAGAAGACTGCACACCCAGAATAAAATCAAATCGATCCACATACGGGCGCATTTCTTCCGGTAGCTTAACAAGGCCCAGGTTGGAAAGGCTCAGGCAGGCCTTTCGTTCACCCACAGAATCAAATACCATCTTCATTATGATATTTTTAATAAAGAGTGGTACCATACGAATAGCAAAAATACGTTCTGAACTCACATTGGTAGCGATCATAGAACTCATAAACTTAGGGTTCACCTCCAAGGCCATTGTACTGCGCACCACGTCGCAAAGCTCACGGAAATCGTAGTGCCCGAGCCGAGGGTCCACCTCCGGTGTGGTATAGAGCGCAAAATTCCGCAACGTAGTACTGGGGAACAGGTTGCGCAGGTTAACCGGGAGCTGCACCTTAACCGCTTTGCGCTTCATCGGATTTGAAACATACTGAGCTTGCATATTCTGCAATGCATCCATCATAGCCGCGCCCAAGAAGGTCGTCACGGTGACATTGTGCTCCTTTGCTTTACAGACAAGGTCTGATGTCTTTACGCGCAGGCAAGTAATATGGATATAGTCGTCCTTCTCCGGTGTACCGCGCACCTGCCAAGCGTCCGTACCCTTCCGACTTGCGGTCACAGGTCCTGCATATTTTTGAAAACAATCCTCCATCTCAGCGTCCGTTGGCTCATCCAGTCTGCCAAGCACACCATCCATTGCCGGAATCCAAACTCCGTACTTTTGATAAATATACTCCGCAACCAAGGTTTTCAGAAATACCAAACCACCGGAACCGTCCGTAAGCGAGTGGAACATCTCTACTGCAATCCGTTTTTTGTATACGATAACACGGAAAGCACATTCGCGCATTTCCTCAGAATACATACCGGAAAGAGGATAACTGTTCTCATCCCGAACGGAAGGCGCTTGCCGAATTTGCTGGAGATAATACCAGAACACACCGCGACGGAGACGGGCACATAGCACAGGAAAACGGCGAACAGTTACATCCAATGCCGTTTGTAAAACAGTTGCGTCCACATCCTCCTTTAGCGTTGCAGAAAGACGGAATACATTGCTCCAGTTCTTTGTTCGAACAGCCGGATAGATTTTTGCCGCATTGTCAAGCGGTGTCCAACGCAGTTTATTCTCCTGCGCGATATACTTATTGAGGAATTGGTCTATATGTAAGAAATCCTTCTCATCCTCATTGAGACCGTAAAGGAGATAACCATGCCAACGTTCAGAAGCAACCACGAGCTCACTTTTTCTATTGGACTCCAAAAGCCTTTTATGCAGTCCCTCGCTATCACTTTTCATAACTTCATCATCGCCCACAAAGATGAGCGACGGAGGCATCATAGAAAGATCCCCAAATAATGGAGAGACAAAGGGATTCTGCTTATCAGTTGTATAGTTTCCTGCATAAAACTCTAATATTTCCCGGGACATAGAGGGATCCCGCTGACTGTTGGTTTCATAAGAGGAACCGGATAGGGTCAAATCCGTCCAGGGTGAGATTGCAATGATACCTCCGGGCATCACAATACCTTCTTCGGCAATACGCAGGCACAGCGCATAGCAAAGTCCACCGCCTGCACTCTCTCCGCAGAGGGCAATCTGTTCAGGGTGGTAACCTTTTGCTAATAAATAACGGTAAGCTTCCAGCGCATCGTCCAATGCGGCCGGATAGGGATTTTCGGGTGCAAGACGATAAGCAATACAGAATGTCCGCATTCCATATTCCGCAGCAAGGACAGAAGCAAACCCTTTGGCATATTCTAAGTCACCGCAGGTATAGCCACCGCCGTGTAGATATAAGATTACACCGTGGCGGCGTTCGTCACGGGGAATTACCCAAGCAGCGTCAAAGTTCCAAAAGTCGTGCTTCTTGACAAGAACCCGCGCGCTATTCTTTGCATTCATAAGTTCCCCGATTTTGCGTTGGCCCTTTCGAATTGTGTCCAAAGAACAATTTTTAAGAAGCGGCTGCAGCATAGATAGCTGCGTGCGAACCATTTTCGCTGATAATGCCATTCCGGATTCCCCCTTTCTTTCTTTAATTCTTTCTTCATTTTACCTCATAAATGAAAAAATGACAATAGGAATTTTATAGCACCATATTTCGGTGACATTTATAAGCGAAACCGGAGAGGACACCCCTCTCCGGCACATATTATTTTGAAATCTGTTTGGGCTGATACTTCATTTCGCTAACCGCATAAACCGTAATAAACGCCTTGGGGTCAACCTGTTTTACATAGTTCATAAGCGACTTAAATTCGTGCTTGTCAACAATGGTGATAATCTCCTTACGTGTTACATTGTCATAGGCGCCAATGATCTCATTAAGTGTCGCACCGCTATGAAGGTCGTGAAGAATATACTGGGTTATCTCATCAATCTTCGGGGAGATAATACAAACCCTCCGCTTTATATCCATACCAAATATAAAGTTATCCACAATCATACCGCCAAAGTAGGTACCAAGAACACTCAGCACCACAGTCTTGGCATCATAGCAAAAAGCAGCGCTCAGTGCAACTGCAATACCGGCAATAGACATTGCTTTTCCCATATCCATATGGAGATATTTATTCATTATCTTGGCAACTATGTCCAAGCCCCCAGAAGATGCGTTTTGGGGAAATAATATGGCAAGACCAATGCCTACAACGAGAATATAACAAATGACATCAATCAAAGGGTCTCCGGTAATAGACTGGAAATTAGGGAATATCCATTCAAAAATACCCATCACAATGGGCATCAGAATAGAGCAATATATCGTCTTTATACCAAATTCCGGCCCTACGAGAGCGAAACCGATAATAAGAAGCCCAACATTCATAAGTAGCGTAATCACGGAAACGGACAAGGGAATAAAATTACTAAGAACCATAGCCAGAGCCGCGCCGCTACCCACAGAAACGTGGCTTGGAAGCATAAAGAAAAATACTGCTGCTGCCACAATTACTGTAGCGACGGTTATTACAAGAAATTCTTTGACCGCATTGTGCATTTTCATTGCCAAAACCTCAATATCAAAGTATAATGCATTTAAAAGCCCCATTTGTCCTTGACAAATGGGGCTTTTGGTGCCGGTGGCCGGGCTCGAACCGGCACGGTGTTGCCACCGGGGGATTTTGAGTCCACTTCGTCTACCAATTCCAACACACCGGCAAGTACCACAGTAGTATACAACATCTTTCATAAAATAGCAAGAGGAATTTTCAATATTTTCAATTTGATTTCCGGGCAGAAGCAATGCTTGAATTTATATCTTCTTGATGGTATAATAAGTAAAAATGTACATTTGGAGGCAAGCTAACTATGATCACAATGCAATATGCCGATTTTGCTTGGGAGAAGACCGCAGAGCTGCTCGCAATTGACTCCCCTACCGGCTTTACAAACAAGGCGACAGCCTGGCTTAAAGAACAGTTTACAGCGCTGGGTTATTGTGCCTGTCTTACTGAGAAAGGCGGCGTACTGGTCCATCTGGGCGGTGAGGGTGCGAACGGACTGATGCTGGCAGCACATACAGATACGCTTGGCGCAATGGTCGCTGAGGTGAAAGGAAACGGACGGCTTCGTCTCACACCTCTTGGCGGTATGAATGCGAACAATGCAGAAGCTGAGAATGTGCGTGTCTATACGCGGGATGGAAAAATAATTGAGGGCACTTTCCAGCTTTCCAATGCTTCCATTCACGT
>JAZQUL010000130.1:0-10229 GCA_045631285.1 Faecousia sp.
GCCAAGGAAAAGGAACTGATGGCAATCTAAAAACACGGGGGTGTTGGCAACAGCACCCCCGTCTCAAAGTGATAAAGAGTCCAAAATTCGATCTGTAGGGGGCGGCGCCCTCGACGCCCCGGCGGTAAAATACTGCGATGCATCGCTGCTTTTGGCGAATTCGCAACATTTTTTGCGGGCCGTCGAAGGCGCCGGCCCCTACAAAGAGATTTTTGACAGGCTGAGAGCGGAGATGTGTTTTTTGTTACCTCCGTCTTAATCAGAAGGAAGGGGTCTATTATGGCACTTTTTAAGAAGCAAAAGGAAACATTGCCCCCACCGAGGCACATTGCCATTATTATGGACGGCAACGGCCGCTGGGCAAAGAAAAGAGGCTTGCCACGCTCTTCCGGTCACGCAGCCGGCGGCGAGACTTTTCGCCGGATAGCGGAGCATTGCCGGAACTTGGGCGTACAGTATTTGACGGTCTACGCCTTTTCCACAGAGAACTGGAAGCGCTCTGAGGAGGAAGTGGCAGGCATTATGAAGCTGATGGGAAAATACTTAGATGAAGCGCTGGCAGATCTGGAGTCTGTCCGCTGCCGCATCCGGTTTTTCGGTGACCTTTCCCGCCTTTCTCCCGATCTGCAGGCAAGATGCCGGGAGGCGGAGGAGCGATCTGCTTGCTTTGATGAGCGGCAGGTAAATTTCTGCTTTAATTACGGTGGCAGAGACGAGCTTGTTCGCGCGGCAAAGGCATTTGCTGCTGATGTAGCTGCCGGAAAATATGCGCCCGAGGATTTGACAGAGGAATTGCTTTCCGGTTACTTATATTCCTGCGGTGTGCCGGACCCGGAGCTGATTATTCGCCCCTCGGGAGAGAAGCGGACTAGCAATTTCCTCCTTTGGCAGTCTGCCTATTCGGAGTATGTGTTTATGGACGTGCTTTGGCCGGACTTTACCGGGGAGGACTTGGATAAGGCAATCCGGGAATATCACAGCCGCAATCGCCGTTTTGGAGGTGCATAAGAATGAAAACCAGAATACTGGCTGCGGTGGTGCTGCTGCCGCTGCTGCTTTTTATCGTTTTAGTGCTGCCTAAGGTCTGCACTGCGGTGCTGTTCGGTCTGATGGCGGCCATTGGGGCTTATGAGCTTTTGCAGGGCACGAAATTGGTGACACATACCCGGCTGACGATTTATGCAATGATATTTGCCTTTATTGTGCCGTTATGGAGCTTTTTTGGGCAGGTTTACGCCTTTGCGCTGGTGGGTATCCTTATTTTTACAGCGCTTCTCTATATGGAACTACTAATCTCCAAGGGAAAGCTGCCTTATACAAAGGTGGCGGTGACCTTTATGGCAGGTATGGTGGTGCCGTTCTTGTTTTCTGCGGTTGTTCGCATTTATGCCACGGAAAAGGGTATTTATCTGGTGTTTATTCCCTTTATTCTTGCAATGGTATCCGACACCGGCGCTTATTTTGCGGGTCGTTTCTTCGGCAAGCACAAGCTTGCCCCTGTTGTCAGTCCCAATAAGACGGTGGAGGGTGTGGTTGGCGGTGTGCTGATGACAGTACTGGCAATGGTCGTTTACTGCCTGATTATGCAGTTTGGCTTTAAACTGCAGGTCAATTACTTCTATGCTGTTATTTACGGCATTTTGGGTGCGCTGGCAGGCGTTTTTGGCGATTTGAGCTTCTCTGCCATCAAGCGGCAGACCGGCATTAAGGATTACGGCAATCTCATCCCCGGTCACGGCGGAATACTCGACCGCTTTGACTCCACAACTGTGGTTGCTCCTTTGACGGAAGCGCTTTTGCTTCTGATTCCCGTGGTGATGTAATATGATAAAATGTGTGAGTATACTGGGTTCTACCGGCTCTATCGGTCGGCAGACCTTGGATATTATTGACCATCTGGGTCTTAGGGTGGCAGCGCTGACTGCCGGCACAAGCGTTGACCGAATGGCAGAGCAATGTGAAAAATACCGCCCCCAAATTGCCGTTATGGCAACGGAGAAAGCGGCAATGCAGCTGAAAACCGCCATCTCCCATCTGCCTACTGAGGTTTATTGGGGTGAGGAGGGCCTTATCCGCGCCGCTACAATCGAAGCTGCTGACTGCATTATCACCGCGGTGGTGGGTATGGTCGGCTTAAAGCCCACCCTTGCCGCCATCCGCGCAGGAAAACGGATCGGTCTTGCCAATAAGGAAACTTTGGTCTGCGCCGGTGAACTGGTGATGGCGGAAGCGAAAAAATACGGCGCGGAAATTATCCCTGTAGACTCCGAGCATTCCGCCATTTTCCAATGCCTGATGGGTGTTGGAGCGAAGAAAGAAATCAAGCGAATTCTCCTTACTTGCTCCGGCGGTCCGTTCTACGGTATGGACAAGGAACAGCTCAGCAAGGTGACCAAAGCCGATGCGCTGCGCCATCCTAACTGGAAAATGGGCGCAAAAATCACCATCGACTGCGCTACCCTTATGAATAAGGGCTTGGAGGTCATCGAGGCAATGCGCCTTTACGACCTGCCCCTTTCTCAGGTGGATGTACTCATCCACCGGCAGAGCATTGTCCACTCCCTTGTGGAGCTTGTAGACGGCGGCGTGATGGCACAGCTTGGCGCGCCGGATATGCGGCTTCCGATTCAGCTTGCCCTGACCTATCCCCAAAGATGCGACTGCGTTGTTCCCAAGCTGGATTTAACCACTTGCGGCGCGCTGACCTTTGCCGCGCCGGATATGGAAGCATTCCCTTGCTTGCAACTTGCCCGGGACTGTGCCCAAAAGGGCGGCAATAGCTGCGCGGCAATGAACGGCGCCAACGAAGAAGCCGTTGCTCTTTATTTGGAGGATAAAATCGGCTTTTACGACATTTACCGTCTGGTATCCAAGGCGGTAGACGAGGTTCCCTTTGTGGAAAACCCCACTTTGGAGGAGATTTTGGAGGCAGACCGCCTTGCAAGAGAATCCGTCCGCAATCAAATTTCTTAAACGAGGAACGCTATGACCATTTTATTTGCTATTTTACTTTTCAGTTTTTTAATTTTCATTCACGAGCTGGGTCACTTTGTGGCTGCGAAGCTCTCCGGTGTCCAGGTCAATGAATTTGCTCTTTTTATGGGTCCTGCCATCTTCAAAAAGAAGGTAGGGGAGACCACCTACTCTCTGCGCTGTATTCCCATTGGCGGTTATTGCGCTATGGAGGGCGAGGACACAGATACGGATAATCCCCGCTCTTTCCAGAAGGCAGCTCCGTGGAAGCGTCTTATCATCTTGGTGGCTGGGGCTTTTATGAACTTTGTCACCGGCGTGGTGCTGATTGCTATCTGCCTTGCGCCTGCAAAGGAATATATTTCCCCGGTCATTGCCGAGGTAGAGCCGGGCTGTACCATTGTACACGATGGCGGCCTGCAGATTGGCGACCGTTTTCTGGAGATAGACGGGGAAAAGATTTACGTCCACGGCGACTTTTCTATGATTCTCGCCATTAAACCCGGTGAAAAACACGACATCGTGGTAGAGCGAGGCGGTGAAAAGCTCATCTTTAACGATTACCTGATGGAAAAACACGAATTCCCCAACGAGGATGGCACTACCGGTATGCGCTATGGCTTTTCCTTTGGTGTAGAGAAATACACCTTCGGTAAAAAGGTGGAGAATGTGTGGAATAATGCCGTCAATATGATACGTACTGTCCGGCTGAGCCTGCAGATGCTTTTCTCCGGTGACGCAGGGCTGGGTGACCTTATGGGGCCTGTTGGTATTGTAGGCGTTATGTCTGACACCGCCGCCAGCGCAGAGACTACGTTGGATGCCATCTATACTATGCTCTCCTTTGGCGCAATGCTGGCAATCAATTTAGCAGTTATGAATCTGCTGCCAATTCCTGCTTTGGATGGTGGCAGAGCGCTCTTCCTTTTGCTGACGGTTGCCATCGAAAAGATTACCAGAAAGAAGCTGGATCCCAAGTACGAGGGCTATATCCACGGCGTGGGTATGGTATTGCTTCTTATCCTTATGGGTGTGATTCTCTTTAAGGATGTATTTCAGTTGTTTGTGAGGTAAAACCTATGACACGGCAAATTCTGGTTGGAAATGTGCCTATCGGTGGCGGCGCCCCGGTGGCCATCCAATCTATGCTCAACACCAAAACCACAGATGTGGAAGGTTCTCTCAGTCAAATTCGTGCATTGGCAGCCGCCGGCTGCCAGATTGCCCGTCTTGCCGTGCCGGATAAGGCGGCAGCGGAAGCCTTCGCAGAAATATGCAAGCAATCGCCGCTCCCTTTGGTGGCGGATATCCATTTCGATTACAAGCTTGCCATCTTGGCCGCAGAGGGCGGCGCGGCAAAGATTCGTATCAACCCCGGCAATATCGGCGGGGAAGACCGTGTAGAAGCGGTGGTAAAGGTCTGTAAGGAAAAGAAAATCCCCATCCGTATCGGTGTCAATGGCGGCAGCCTCGATAAGAAGCTGCTGGAAAAGTACGGACACCCCACAGCAGAGGCCTTGGTAGAAAGCGCCTTCCGGCACATTGCGCTATTGGAAAAGTTTGGCTTTTACGACATCTGCGTGTCTATGAAATCCAGCACTGTGCCTACAATGGTCAAGGCCGCCCGCCTGTTCCGGGAAAAATGCGATTATCCGCTCCATATCGGTGTGACGGAGACAGGCCCTGTCCGTATGGGCCTTATGAAATCCGCAATGGGCATTGGCGCGCTTCTGCTTGACGGCATCGGCGATACCCTCCGGGTAAGCCTTACCGACGACCCCGTAGAGGAGGTCTATGCCGCAAAGGACATTCTAAAAGCCGCAGGCCTGCGGAAAGAGGGCGTGAATATCATTTCCTGCCCCACCTGCGGACGGACAAAAATCGACCTCATCGGTCTTGTAAATCAGGTAGATGAGGCGCTGAAAGACTGCAAAAAGCCCATCACCGTGGCGGTAATGGGCTGTATCGTAAATGGCCCGGGTGAAGCCCGGGAGGCAGATATCGGCATCGCCGGCGGTGACGGCTGCGGTATGCTTTTCGAAAAGGGTCAGCAGATCGCCAAGTACCCTTACGACGAGCTTCTGCCTGCGCTCCTGGCGCGTATTGAAAAAATGTGAGGAAGCTATGAAAGAAACCATTCCCTTTTTACTTATGTTCCCGGATTACCGTCCGTCTGCTGATTTGCAGGAAGCAATGGCGCAGGCGACACTCTTATCCGCGGACGTAGACCCGGTTGCCCGGCGGATTTCCGTAAATATGGCTTGCAGTCATTATATCCCCCGGACTGCGCTGGACGGTGTAGAAAGGGAAATTAGCCGCATTTATGGACTTAACAGCCTGACCCTATCCTGCCGCTTCCCCAAAAGCTGCCTGACAGAAATTGCCCCGGAGGAAATTCGGGATATTTTCGTCTCTCAAAATTCTATGGCGCGGGGCGTTCTTGCCGGCGCACAGTACGCGTGGGAAGGGGAAAAATTGACGGTATCCCTTGCCGCCAATGGTAAGGATACCTTGGAAAAAGTTCTGCCCCAAGTGAAAAATATCTTCTGCGAACGCTTTGGCATTGTGCCGGAAATCTGCATCGAAACAGGAAAGACCTTAGAGGGTAAAGAACTGATCGATGCTATGGCGAATATGCGAAAGCAGATGCTCACCGACATTCCTGCCCCTGTATTTAAGGACAAGGAGAAGCCTGCGCCTGAAAAGAAGGAGGCTATCTACGGCAGACCCTTTAAGGGGGATGCTGTACCGATGGATACCTTGGAGCTGGATATGGGCAGCGTTATCATAGAAGGCAAGGTCTTCGCTGTCGATCACCGGGAGCTGAAAAAACGGAACGCTTGGGTCATTTCCTTTGATATGACCGACAACCGCGGTTCTGTGCGTATTAACCGCTTTATGGAAAATGAGGAGGCAAAGCCCATCCTTGATGCGGTAAAAACCGGTAAGGTCTTCCGTGTCCGCGGCAGACTGGAAATCAACCGCTACGATGGAGATATGGTTTTAAAACCGGATGCCATTATGGCAGGCAAAATGGAAAGCAGAGCGGATATGTGCGACATTGGTCGCCGCGTAGAGCTGCACCTGCATACCAATATGAGTAATATGGATGCTCTGACAAGCACCGACGCAGCTATTCGTCGGGCTGCCGCTTGGGGACATCCTGCAATCGCTATCACAGACCACGGCTGTGTTCAGTCCTTTACCGAAGCGCTGCACACGGTGGAGGATTGGAAGGGCGCGCCTAAGGTGGCGGGTACTGACCAGACCATCAAAATTCTCTACGGCTGTGAGGGCTATTATATTAACGATGTGGATGACCGGGTTGCCGTCCACGGCAGTAAAAATATGTCCTTCTGGGACGAGTATATCGCGCTGGACTTGGAGACCACCGGTTTGTATGCCCAGCACGATACCATTATCGAAATTGGCGCTGTGAAAATGCGTGATGGTGAGGAAATTGACCGTTTCCAAACCTTTGTTGACCCCGGTCGGCAGCTAAGCCGGGAGGTCAGTACCTTAACGGGCATCACCGATGCAATGCTGAAGGACGCGCCGAAAATCGATACCGTGATACCCCAGCTTCTGGACTTTATCGGAGACAGGGTCATTGTCGCCCATAATGCAGATTTTGACCTTACCTTCATCCAGCGGGCCTGCGACAGTCTTGGCATCGCCCACAGCTTTACCTATGTGGACACGCTGACCATTGCCCAAAACCTGATGCCTGAGCTTCCCAAATATAAGCTGGACGTGGTGGCAAAGGCCTTTGGTCTGGAGGATTTCAACCACCACCGTGCCGGTGACGATGCCCTTATCTGCGGCAAAATTATGGCCAATTTGTTCCCCTTGCTGGCGGGAAAAGGTATTGCCGATATTCAGCAAATCAATGATGCAATGCTGCCTCTGCGCCCTGCCCATCGCCAGGATACAATGCGCTGCCAGCATATTGTGATGTTTGCCAAAAACCAGATGGGACTGCGAAATCTTTACCATCTCATCTCCGATTCTAACTTGAAGCATTTCCGCAAATTCCCCCGGATTTTTAAGTCCGAACTGATGAAACTGCGGGAAGGCCTGATTATCGGCTCTGCCTGCGAAAATAACGAAATCTATCAGGCGGCCCTTTCCGGTAAAAGCTGGGAAGAGCTGGAACGGCTGGCAAGCTTCTATGATTATTTAGAAATTCAGCCCCTTTCCAATAACCGCTTTATGCTGGACGAGGGCAAAAAGGGCGAAGCCCCCATTGCGCTGTCCAGAGAAGAGCTTATGGACTGCAACCGCACCATTGTGGCGTTGGGCGAACGTTTAGGAAAGCGGGTTGTTGCCACCGGTGACGTCCATTTCTTAGACCCGGAGGACGAAATCTTCCGCCATATCCTCCTTGCCACTAAGGGTTTCGACGATGCGGACAAGGATAACCCTCTTTACTTACGCACCACAGACGAAATGCTTCAGGAATTTTCCTACTTAGGCGAAGAAAAGGCGCGGAAAGTGGTCATCGAAAACCCCAATTATATTGCGGATATGTGCGATAATGTCCGTCCCGTGCCGCACAATCTCTTTGCGCCGGCTATCGAAAACTCTGTGGAAGATCTGAAAAATCTTGTATACGGCAAATTCCACCGGCTTTACGGTGCTAATCCACCGGAGTCTATGGTCAAGCGCGTAGAGACAGAATTAAATGACATTATCTCTTGCCACTATGATGTAATTTATATGTCAGCCCAAAGATTAGTGCAGAATTCCTTGGAGCACGGCTACTTGGTAGGCTCCCGTGGCTCTGTCGGCTCGTCTATTGTAGCGTACCTTTCGGGCATTACGGAGGTTAACTCATTCCCGCCCCACTACCGCTGTCCCAACCCGGACTGCAAATATACGGAGCTGAATGTACCTGAAGGCTACAACTGCGGCGCAGACCTGCCAGATGCGGTTTGTCCCAAGTGCGGAACGAAATTTGAGAAAGATGGCTTCCATATTCCTTTCGAGACGTTCCTTGGCTTCGGCGGTGATAAAGTTCCTGATATTGACCTGAACTTCTCCGGTGAGTACCAGTCCCGCGCCCACGCCTACTGTACGGAGATGTTTGGCGCATCCCACGTATTCCGTGCCGGCACGATCGGTACGGTGGCGGAAAAAACCGCATTTGGCTACGCTAAAAAGTTTCTCGACGAACGAAATAAAACGGTCTCCCGGGCTGAGGAGAACCGCCTTGCCGCAGGATGTGTCGGTGTGCGCCGTACCACCGGCCAGCACCCGGGCGGTCTGGTGGTTATTCCGCAGGAAAACGAGATTTGGGATTTCTGTCCGGTACAGCACCCGGCAGACGACCCCAATTCCGACCAAATCACAACCCATTTTGAATACCACTCTATGGAAGAAAACCTCCTGAAGCTGGATATGCTGGGTCACGATGACCCCACCATGATCCGTATGATGGAGGACGACACGGGCGTGGATGCCAAGACCATCCCGCTGGATGATAAGGCAACGATGTCCATCTTTACCTCTTCCAAGGTGCTGGGCTATGAAAATGACCCCATCTTAGGCCCTACCGGCGCGGTGGCAGTACCGGAATTCAACACAAGATTCACCCGCGAAGTACTGCTCGACACCAAGCCGGAAAAGTTTGACTTCTTGGTGCGAATTTCCGGCTATACCCACGGTACTGACGTGTGGCTGGGCAATGCAAAAGATCTGATCGTCTCTGGTACTGCCCGGGTGGATCAGACCATTGGCTGTCGTGACGATATTATGATCTACCTTATTTCCTGCGGTCTGCCGGAGAAGAGAGCCTTTAAGATTATGGAGTCTGTCCGTAAGGGCAGGGGACTGCCCGATGGCGCGGAGCAGGAAATGAAGGACGCCGGTGTGCCGGATTGGTATATTGACTCCTGTAAGAAGATCAAGTACCTGTTCCCGAAAGCCCACGCAGTGGCCTACGTTATGATGGCTTTCCGCATCGCTTGGTTTAAGGTAAATTACCCGCTGGCGTTCTATGCGGCCTATTTCTATCGCCGCAGTCAAAAGGGCGGCTTTGACGCGCTTATGATGACAAACGGTATGGAGGAGGTCAAAGCCCATATCAAAGCCATTTCCGGCAACGACAAAGCCACTGACAAGGAGCAGGACCTGCTCACCACCTTGGAGGTTGCCTATGAGTTTTACCTCCGTGGCTTAGAGTTTTTGCCCATTGACATCTATAAGAGCCACGCCACCAAATTCCTCATCGAGGACGGCAAGCTCCGCCCACCCTTCGTGTCCATCTCCGGCCTTGGTGAAAGCGCCGCTTGGGATTTGATGAAGGGTAGAGAGGGAAGAGAGTTTATTTCCGTGGAGGAAGTGGCGGCCGCTTGCCCCAAGGTCAGTAAGACCCATATTGGGATGCTGAAGGATGCCGGCGCATTTGGTGCGCTGCCGGACTCCAATCAGGTAAGCCTGTTCTAAATAAGGAGAGAAAGATATGCAAGCAACTGAAAAAATGTACCATATTAACTGTTCTGCCGGTGATGTGGGCAGATATTGCTTCCTGCCCGGAGACCCCGGTCGCTGTGAAGCCATCGCATCTTATTTTGATAGTCCCGTCCATATCGGTATGAATCGGGAGTATAATATCTATACCGGCTACCTCTGCGGGGAAAAGGTCTCCGTCTGCTCCACCGGCATTGGCGGACCTTCTGCCGCCATCGCGATGGAGGAGCTGGCCGCCATTGGTGCGGATACCTTTACCCGGGTGGGTACCTGCGGTGGCATCCATATGGATGTAATGCCCGGTGATGTGATTGTTGCCACCGGCGCTGTTCGCTTTGAGCATACCTCTTTTGAGTATGCGCCGGCAGAGTTTCCCTCTGTGCCGGACTTTGATGTGACCTTGGCACTGCGGGAGGCATCTCGCGCACTGGGGTATCCTACCCATACGGGTGTTGTCCAGTGTAAGGATTCCTTCTACGGTCAGCATTCGCCTGAAAAGTCTCCCGTTTCCTATGAGCTGCTCCAAAAGTGGGAGGCTTGGAAGCGGTTGGGCGTAAAGGCCAGTGAAATGGAATCCGCTGCGCTGTTCGTTGTAGCGGCTGCCTTGGGTGTCCGCTGCGGAAGCTGTTTCCACGCCGTGTGGAATCAGGAACGGGAAAAGGCAGGCCTGTTTATGCCCATGACCGAGGATACCTCCCGCGCCATCCGCGTCGGCATCGAAGCCATGAAGCTCCTGATCCAGGCAGATAAGCGCAAATGATATGACTACGGCGGGGCTTGCCCCC
>JAZQUL010000131.1:0-1526 GCA_045631285.1 Faecousia sp.
AATATAGTCGTGGGCTTTCGCGCCTAAGGCGATACTGTGGCGGTTCATATCCCACTTTACATAGGTAATGGGGGCGCTGTCCAAAATACCGCAGACATTTTCTACAATATAGTCCCGGACTTCCGCCTTGGTTAAATCTAAATGGAGCTGGTTTCTCCCAGTAATCGGTTCAAAGCTGTCGGTCAGCGCCCAGTCCGGATGGGCGCGGTAGAGGTCAGAGTCGGGGTTTACTGCCTCCGGCTCAAACCACAGGCCAAAATCCATTCCCAAATCGTTAATCTTTTGGGCAAGGCCGGAAAGGCCGTAGGGCAGCTTCTTTTGGTTGACGGTATAATCACCCAAGCCGGCCTTGTCGCTATCCCGCGCGCCAAACCAGCCGTCATCCAAAACGAACAGCTCACAGCCCAATTCCTTGGCATCCTTTGCCAGACCTACCAGCCGCCGGTGGTTAAAATCGAACATACAACCTTCCCAGTTGTTAAACAGCACCGGGCGAGCTTTATACTGCCAGTATTTCGGTACAATGCAGGTGTTTACAAAGCGGTGCATTTTTTCGGACAGACCGCCAAAACCCCTGTCAGAGAACGCCATTACCGCCTCCGGGGTCTCAAAGCTTTCTCCGGGGCGCAATTCTTTCAGGAAATTGTCGGGAGAGATACCCTGCAAAACCCGGGTAAAGCCCTGCAAGGACTGCTGGGCGCTGCCGTAGTGATTGCCGCTGTAAACAAGGTTAAAACCATAAACCGAGCCGCTTTCCTCCGTGGCGCCCGGGGTGCTCAGCAGGAAGCCGGGGTTGTGTCGATGGGAGGAAAAACCGGTAGTGCTCTCATTTACCAACCGGTTTTGGCTTACTTTCACAGTATGCTTCCGCATTTCCGCAATCCAGCCGCCGTCAAAGGTAGTCATCTCAAAGTCACCGGGCAGGTCCACCATACTGCTCATCATTTTGGTGATTTGTAAAGGGTTCTCTCCGGTATTTTTCAGCGCCGTGCGGCGGGTCAGCACTCCGCCAAAAACAGAAAAATACAGCGTAAGCTCTGCGCCCGGCTGGGTCATTATAATCTTCAGAGTCTGTGCGTTCCCCTTTGCCTGCGGAAGTCCGCTTTCCATCGGCGCGGTGCCGTCTATAATCTCATAGCTATCGAAGCGGAAATCCGTGGAAACACCAGCAAGCGTCAAGGGGCTTTCCCGGTAATCGCCCCGGCCGGAGCCGCTAAAGGCAAGAAGCATCACATCCGGGCAGCTTTCCGTGTCCCCATCTTTCAGAAGCACAGATGCGCCCCAGCCCAAGCCGGGCTTACAGACAAAAGCCTCTGCATCCTCGGTGCGTACAGGCGCACCAAAATGCAGCAGCTCCAAAAGTCCGTAGACGTTTACCCGGAGCAGGCAGGAAAAGCCCTCGCCGTGGAGACCGAAGACTTGATTTTTGTATTCTATCATATTTTACTTCATCCTTTTCTCTTGCCGTAAAGTTGTGTAAAATACCCTCTTTCTCCTATTTTAGCGCATTTTTTCCCGGTGTCAAT
>JAZQUL010000132.1:0-4828 GCA_045631285.1 Faecousia sp.
CCCCAACCGGGACAAGGTCATGGAAGAAGCCACCATTATCGCCTGCTCCACCCCTATGAAGATTATGGAGCTGTGCTGCGAAGCGATTGGCTACATTAAGGTCTTTGCCGACAAGGGCAGCCGTCTGGCTGTTTCCGATGCAGGCTGCGGCGCGGTTTGCTGCAGGGCGGCTTTGCAGGCTGCTTCCCTCAATGTGTTCATCAACACCAAGACCCTGAAAAACCGTGAGATTGCCGAAGAAATGAACGCAAAGGCGCTCGGAATGCTCGCTACCTACGGCGCAATGGCCGACGAGATCTTTAACACCGTCAAAGCCGGCTTTGGCGTGTAATCAGGAGGAAAGAAAAATGGCAAAGCAATTACTGGGTAAAGAAGTAAACGAGGCGCTGGTTGCCGCGCTGCAGACCCGCACCGCTAATCTTAAGGAAAAGGGCATCACTCCCACTTTGGGCATCATCCGTCTGGGTGAGAACCCCTCCGACCTTAGCTACGAGAAGGGCGCCACCAAGCGCGCGGAGGAAGTGGGCGTTGCAATTAAGAACTACATCCTGCCTGAAGAGACCACCAAGGAAGAACTGCTGGCTGTGATTGACGGCATCAATGCGGACGACTCCGTTCACGGCGTACTGATGTTCCGTCCTCTGCCCAAGCACCTGAAGAACGATCAGGACGAGATCTGCAACCGCCTTGCTCCCTGCAAGGACGTGGATTCTATGACCCATATGTCTAACGCAGGCGTATTTGAAGGTCAGGACCTGGGCTATGCGCCCTGCACCCCCGCCGCTTGTATGGAAATTCTGGACCACTACGGCATCGACTGCAAGGGCAAGAACGCGGTCGTTATCGGTCGCAGCCTTGTTGTTGGCAAGCCTGCCGCTATGATGCTGATGGGCAAGAACGCTACCGTTACCGTCTGCCACACCAGAACCGTCAATACTGCAGAAATCTGCCGGAATGCAGACATCATCATCTCTGCTGCCGGTGTGCTTGGCTCTCTTACCAAGGACTTTGTCCGCGAGGGTCAGATCGTTATCGACGTTTCCATGAACTGGAATCCCGAAAAGATCACCTCCAAGGGCAAGGGCGGTATGTCCGGCGACTGCGTATTTGACGAGGTCGAGCCTATTGTTGGCGCAATCACCCCCGTTCCCGGCGGTGTTGGCGCGGTTACCACCAGCGTGCTGATGAAGCACGTTGTGGAGGCTGCTGAGAAAATTGACAATTGATAATTGACAGTTGACAATTTAGGAAAAAGAATTACTCAAAACCGTAAAGGGAGGGGCGCTGCCCCTCCTATTGAGGTGTACGCTATGAAAAGAATTAAAAATATGAACGAGGGCAGCTTTTTGCGGCTGTTTTTCGGATTTATCACCCTTTGCTTTCTGATTGCGGCAGTCTGTATGCCTGACAGAAAGGATATGTTTACCGGCCTGTGGAAGATCCTCAGCCGGCCCAGTAAAATTTCCGCAAACTATTTTGCAATGGGCGGCTATGCGGCAACCTTCCTGAATATGGGTTTGGTAGGACTTGCTTGCTTTGCCCTTTTTGGCATCTTTAAGGGTACGCCCAACAATGTGTCCACATTGGCATTTTTGCTGACGGTGGGCTTTGGCTCTTGGGGCATTAATATCCTCAATATCTGGCCTACCGTGCTGGGTGTTGTGGTCTACGGCCTTGTAAAGAAGGAGAAAATGGGCGGCCTTGTAAATGCAATGCTGTTTTCTACTGGCATCGCGCCTCTGATTACGGAGCTGATGCTCCGCTATCTGACACCGGAAACCGTAGGCTTCAGCGTCCCGGGTGTCCTGCTGTCCCTCTTTGTGGGTCTCATTATCGGCTTTTTCCTGCCTGCCGGTCTTGCCTATTCTCCCAAGGTGCATAAGGGCTTTGACCTTTATTCTGCTGCGCTGCCCATCGGTATGACGGCTTTTTTCCTCAATGCCATCCTCTATAAGACTATGGGCCGGGCGCTGCCCCAGGCGCTGAGCGATTTAGACCCCGCTTCTATGCAGGTGGCATCGGCTGCTACGACAAATATTTTCTGCATTACCGTGTTTGGTCTTTGCATCGTTTTTGCCTTTTTGCTGGGCTGTAAGCCCAAGGACTATTGGAAGCTCCTTTCCGACCCGGAAACGGTGACCAATTTCTCCTCCACCTACGGCAACGCCACCTTCCTGATGAACGCGGGCGTGTTCGGCCTGTTCATTTTGGGCTACTATAACCTGATTGGCGCCAACTTTAACGGCATTACCTTCGGTATTATCTTCTGTATGGTGGCGACCTGTAATTCCGGCTCCCACCCCGGCAACGTCTGGCCCATTATGCTGGGCTATTTCGTGGCGTCTGTGGTCTTTGGCTGGTTGTCTCCTCTGGTGGGCGGCAATTTCGCTTTTAAAATCAATGCCCAAGCCATTATGGTGGGCCTGTGCTATGCCAACGGCCTTTCTCCCATTGCGGATAAATACGGCTGGCGGTACGGCTTTATCGCGGCCATTATGCACTATCTGCTGGTCACCTCCGTGCCCACGCTTCATGGCGGCTACTGTCTCTATAACGGCGGCTTTACCGCAGCGCTGATCTGTATGATCCTTGTTCCGGAACTGGAACGGTTCTTTAAGACCAAGGAAGAGCGGAAACTGGCGAAAGTAGGAAAATAAGTGAAATAATGTACCGCCTTTTTGCAATATGTCAAAAAGGCGGTTTCTTTTGAGCGAAAATTTGGTAAGTATTACTCTTGCTAACTGCTGCCCAGAGGCGTAATATATACAGCGGATAATTTCAAAGAAGAAGGTCTTGATTTTGGAAACATCGCTTATTTGCTTGGCTGCTGCGCTGATTGGCGGCCTTATGATGTCCCGTTTGACAAAAAAACTAAATCTGCCTGCCGTCACCGCTTACTTGGTGGCAGGTCTTGCCCTTGGCCCGTTTTGCCTCGGTGCGCTGGGCATTCCCGGTTTGGGCTTCCAGTCCCTCCATCAGGTAGAGGGGCTTAGTGTCCTGACCCAAACGGCTTTGGGCTTCATCGCCTTTTCTATGGGCAGCGAGTTCCGTCTGCACCAGCTCAAAAGTATGGGCGCAAAGGCCATCACCATCGGTGTCGTGCAGGCGGTGGTGACGACCCTGCTGGTGGATGCTGTCCTTGTTTGCCTGCACTTGCTGTTCCCGCAGGTCATCTCTCTGCCTGCCGCCATTGTTTTGGGCGCTATCGCCTCGGCAACAGCCCCGGCAGCCACCCTGATGGTCGTTCGTCAATATAAGGCCGACGGCCCGCTGACCAGACTTTTAATGTTAGTTGTTGCCATCGATGACGCGGTGGGACTTTTGCTGTTCTCCGTTTCCTTTGGCATCGCCAGCGCGCTGGAAAGCGGCGCGGTCAATATTCTGGGTGTCATTGTTGAGCCGCTTATCGAAATTGTGCTGTCCGTAGGCTTGGGCGCAATCATCGGCATCGTGATGGACCGGGTAGAGCATCTGTTCCATTCCGGCAGTAAAAGACTTACCCTGTCGGTTGCATTTGTTTTGCTGGCAGTGGGCCTTTCTATGCTGAAATTTAACATTGGCCCCATCCATTGCGGTTTTTCCCTGCTTCTCGTTTGTATGATGACCGGCACGGTGTTCTGCAACGTCTGTGACACCTCTCAGGAGCTGATGGAGCGTGTGGAGAAGTGGACAGTGCCCATTAATGTGCTGTTTTTCGTTATTTCCGGCGCAGAACTGGACTTGAAAGTCATTGTCAATCCCGTGACCCTTTTGGTGGGTGTGCTTTATATCCTCTCCCGGTCTGTCGGCAAGTATGTGGGCGCGTGGGGAAGCTGTAAGCTGTCGAAATGCACCCCCGCGGTTACCAAGCATTTGGGCATCACGCTGCTGCCGCAGGCAGGTGTTGCGCTGGGTATGGCGCTGACGGCCACCGCTTTGGGTGATGGCGCGCTTGTTCGTAACGTCGTGTTGTTCTCTGTCCTTGTCTATGAACTCGTCGGTCCTGCGCTGACAAAGCGTTCCTTGCTGCTGGCTGGCGAAATCCAACCCGAGGGCAAGACCAGCTCCCGCGTCACCGACACCCCCAGAGAGCACATCAGCATTCACGAAACAAAGAATTAAAACAACAAACAAAAAACGGCGGGAGCTTGCTCCCGCCGAAAATCTTTTATTTCATAAATTTATCGATCGCTTCGCACAGATCGTCGATGGCATTTTCATCCCCGGCGGCAACCGCATCCACCATACAGTGGCGCATATGATCTTTCAGAATGACTTTTCCTGTATTATCCAGCGCGCTGCGGACAGCGGCGAGCTGAATCAGTACCTCGGAGCAGTCGTAGCCCTCCTCCACCATTCGCTTCACCTTTTCCAAATGACCGATGGCGCGGGCAAGGCGGTTTATGACCGCTTTCTGATTTTCGTGGACGTGACCGTGGGAATGGGCAATGCCGTGTGCGTGCATATAAGCGTGATCGTGTTCGTGATCGTGAGTATGTTCGTGGGACATAGCGGTATCTCCTAAATGTTTTTATTATCATACTCCATTTTTACAAAGTTTGCAAGCCCCAGAGGGGGATAAGATTGACGGAGCGGCAGATTTCTGCTATACTGCAAGTATAAAATGGGGTGCTATGGAGGTAGACCTATGAGAATGCGGAAAATGAAGAATTTAGAGCCACGCACTGAGGCTTGCGCCGCTTACCGCATCACCGATGCGACGGAAAGACAGGGCGCTTGGCGGCAGCTAAAGCCCGATGCAACTGCCCTTTGGGTAGAGGTTGGCTGCGGCAAGGGTAAATTTACGGCAGAGACCGCCGCTGCAAACCCGGACGTGCTGATGATTGCC
>JAZQUL010000133.1:0-2953 GCA_045631285.1 Faecousia sp.
CCCAACTGTACGTGGCTGCCCTCGACCTCATGGTCGATGGACTTACCCAAGTCGTGCAGCAAGCCTGCGCGCTTAGCAAGCGCCACATCTACGCCCAATTCCGCGGCCATAAGACCTGCAATGTGGGCAACCTCGATGGAGTGATTCAGCACATTCTGGCCATAAGATGTGCGGTACTTCTGACGGCCCAAAATCTTAACAAGTTCAGGATTGACACCGTGGACGCCTGTCTCGAAGCAGGCGCGCTCGCCCTCCTCGCGGATAGTACGGTCCACATCCTTGCGAGCCTTTTCGACCATATCCTCAATGCGGGTGGGATGGATACGTCCATCAACAATCAGCTTCTCCAGCGCCAACCGGGCAATTTCACGGCGAACAGGGTCAAAGCTACTGACAGTAATGGCCTCCGGTGTATCGTCAATAATCAGGTCAACACCGGTAATGGTCTCCAGGGTGCGGATATTCCGACCCTCACGGCCAATAATACGACCCTTCATTTCATCAGTGGGCAGGGGGACAACGGAAACAGTCGCTTCCGCTGCGTGGTCAGCGGCGCAGCGCTGAATAGCGATAGAGAGAATATCTCTTGCCTTCTCGTCAGCCTCGTCCTTAAGCTGCTGCTCGATCTCCTTGATCTTCATAGCTGTTTCGTGACGAACTTCTGTCTCCACAGTCTCCAGCAAATAGGCCTTTGCCTGTTCTTGGGTTAGACCGGACAGCTTCTCCAATGTGGCAATGTGCTGCTTGCGAATAGCCTCAGCTTCTGCCTTAGCCTCCGCCACTTCCGCCACACGGCGGGCATACTCCTCTTCCTTGCGCTCGAAGGCTTCTGCCTTCTTGTCAAGGGTCTCTTCCTTCTGCTGTAGCCGACGCTCTTGCTTACTCAGCTCAGCACGGCGCTCTTTGACATCTCTTTCGTGTTCTGTGCGAGATTTATGGATCTCGTCCTTTGCTTCAAGAAGCAACTCCTTCTTACGGCTCTCACCGCTGCGGATCGCTTCATTAATCAGGCGGGTGGCTTCCTGCTCCGCAGAGCCGATTTCCCGTTCGCCTACGCGCTTGCGGTAAGTAACACCGGCAAAAAAACCTACTACACCAAGCACTGCTGCTGCAAGGACGGAAATAATAATTTCAACAGGTCCCATAATTTCTCTTTCGCACCTCCTTCATTTAAAATAGTCGATGAAAGGGAGGCGCACGATGAACCTCGCGTTGTTCAATTGGTAAAATGCCGCACCTGCGGCCAATATCCAAGCATAAACGTTACGAGGCGCATTGCGCGACCCCGGTTATCCATCAGGTTATCTATGAAATGCTGCCTAAACTAGCCCAGCATACAAAGTACCATCTATATTTTACCTTTACAGACGAGGAATGTCAAGCACTTTTCCGCATAAAAAGCGCCGGAACTGTACGCTCCGGCGCTTTTATGTTCATAAAATATGCAGATGCTCCAATAGAATTTTCAGTCCCAGCAAAATGAGAATAATGCCGCCCGCCGCTTCCGCCTTCTTTTCGTAGCGGCTGCCGAAGATATTGCCAATCTTCACACCTGCGGTACACATTGCAAAAGTCACCACGCCAATCAGCGCCATAGCTACCCAAATGTTCACATTGCCCGCCATCGCCAGAGAAATGCCCACCGCCAGCGCGTCAATGCTGGTGGCAACCGCCATCACGAACATCGTCTTCACAGACATATCCGCATCGTGCTCCTCGCAGCAATCACACTTAGACAATGCCTCCTTGAGCATATTGCCGCCGATAAGCGCCAGCAGCGCGCAGGCGATCCAATGGTCAAAAGCCTCAATCTGCTTTGCAAACAGCGTGCCAAGGAAGAAACCGATTACCGGCATAATTGCCTGGAAACCGCCAAACCACACACCGCAGATCGCTCCCTCACGAAAACCTGCTTTTTTCATAGAAAGTCCTTTGCAAATAGATACCGCGAAAGCATCCATACTCAGGCCAATAGCCAACATCATCAGTTCAAAAAATCCCATTATTTACTCCACAATATAAGCGCTGACAATCTGCCCGTAATAAGCCGTATGGAAATCCCCCTCCGGATAGTACCGCGCCAACGCATCAGGCGCAATGGCTTCCTTTACCTGCTCCTGCTTATAGATAACCTTACACTCCAGCGTCAGGGGCAATTCCCGAATGGCGGGAACAGATACGCTCTCCCCTTCTTCCAAATGCAGATTCAGTGCATTAATCTTATCCACATCTCTGCCGGATTTTGTACCGCAGAAGCCCAGGATGCCCTTATCATAGTCCCCATAAGGCACATTGATGGTAAATTCCGGATTTTTGTCCACCAAAGTCTTAGTGTGCCGGCTTTCCCGGACATAAGCAATAAAAATAGGCTTTCCCCACTGGATACCCATCGTGCCCCAGCCGATGGTCATCGTATCTACTTGGCCGTCTGCTTTTGTGGTCATCAGCACGCCTTTACCCACAGCCTGCAGAATTTCATTGGCATAAGAAAACGCATCGATCTTTCGCTTCATAATATCCCTCCAAATTAAGATAGCACCATCATACCGCAAAACCTTTCAATATGCAAGCAGGAATTGCCCAGTACCCCATATCACATTTCTATGCCTTATGTCCCAATAATATTTTCTCCCGTGAGAAACGGACTGCCCATATGGGCAGTCCGCAGTATGTTACGACACTCTATGTTCCTTTTCTATAGCGCTGCGTAAGCCAATCTCCGTGCCATTGTAAATCCGCACATAGTTTTCCCTATGATTCCAGACCACTGCCGCGGTAGCAATACACGCCGCCGCCAATGCAATCCATCCGGCAAAGAAAATACTCAGATACACCGGCAGTGACAGTACAGTAATGGTTGTACCAATGGTTAAGTAGTTAAAAATCACCGTCACCAGCACAACAACCGCAAGAATTGCCAGCGTAACCCGCCAATCCACAACCAGCCACATTC
>JAZQUL010000134.1:0-5306 GCA_045631285.1 Faecousia sp.
CTTTTTTTCATAAAACCCTTTACCCTTGGGGAAATATATGGTAAACTGGATAAAAATGCGCGTTTTGGAGGCCTTGCGATGAATAAGCTTCGTTTACCGAATATTTCCAAGCTCACCAAGGGGGATATTTACGTCTCCCCCCTGCTTGTCGCCTTTTTTCTGCCCTTTATCGGGATGATCTCCGTGATGCTCGTCCGCCAGATCCATCCCTTTGGCGTTGGCTCTTTCCTTTCCTCTGATGCATACTACCAGTATTATCCCTTTTTTGTAGAAATGCGGGATATTCTGGCCTCCGGAAAGGGTCTGCAATGGACTTGGAGCGTAGGTCTCGGACTAGACTTTTTGGGGCTTTTTGCCTACTATCTGGGTTCTCCCCTCAACTGGCTGTCTATCCTCCTGCCCAAAAGTATGACGATGTTCTATTACTCCATGCTTATCCCCATTAAGCTGGGCTTTGCAGGACTGTTTTTTGCCCTGTTCCTCAAAAAAGTTTTTGGCCGCAACGACTGGTCCATCGCGGTCTTTGGCGCGTTCTATGGCACCTGCGCCTGGGCCTTTGGCTACTTGTGGAACATTATGTGGCTGGACACCTTTGCGCTGCTGCCGCTGGTGATTTTGGGTATGTTCAGTCTCCTTGAAAAGCGGAAATTCGTCCTTTATACGCTCTCGCTATTTCTTGCCGTGGTCATCAACTATTATGTGGGCTTCTTCGTCTGCATTTTTGTCCTGCTCTCCTTTATCTGCTACCAGCTCTGCCGTTTTAAAGATTTCAAGAAGTTCTTTATTGACCTGGGACTGATAGCGGGCTTTTCGATACTGGCCCTTTGTATGACGGCTGTTCTGACACTCCCTGCCTATGGTGCGCTGCAAAACACCTATGCCTCCAACAATAAGTTCCCGGAAGATTTTGCGCTCAATATGGTTTCTGAGCACACTTTTGCCGGATTGCTCGAAGCTATGGGAAAGGCTGCCGGTAATATGAATGGCGGCCTCAAGCCCACCTTTACAGAGGGTCTTCCCAATTTGTATTGCGGCATTGGCGCTATCATTCTGGCATTTTTAATGATGAGTGCCAAGGAGGTAAAAGTACGGGAGAAGGTTTGCACAGCGCTGCTGCTTCTCTTTTTCCTCCTCAGCTTTGCCATCCGGCAGCTGGACTATATCTGGCACGGCTTCCACTTCCCCAATCAACTCCCCTACCGGTTCTCGTTCCTGTTCTCTTTTGTACTGCTATTTATGGCTTACCGGGCCTTTACGCTCCGGGATACCTTCCGGCCTGTGCAGATTGTCTTTGCCGCTATGCTTGCTGTAATGCTTGTATTTTTCTCGGAAAAGAGCAGCGAGGCGGTCTACCTTATTTTTAATCTTGTCCTCATTGCCCTTTACGCAGCGGTTCTTCTTTATCAGACCGTCCCGGTCAAGGCTGCGAAAAAGGCCAAAAAGGAAGATGTGCTTCGCCTGCAGGCAGAGCACCGTACCCTATGCGCCCGCACCCTTGCCGGTGTGCTGGTTGTAGAGCTGATCCTCAATTTTGTAAATTTCGGCCTGCATTATTCTCCTGTCAATATTTCCGTCTATCCCAAAAACGAAAAAGATACCGCCTATGCGATCGCCCTTATGGAGGAACTGGAAAGGGACAATCCCTTCTACCGGGCAGAAACCACCCACACCCAATCCTACAATGATGGCGCGCTTAACGGCTACAACGGCATTACCACCTTCACAAGTTCCGCTTTTGTAAATGTGACCCAATTTATGCAGGCCCTTGGTTACAGCGCCCAGAACGACTTCAATCGCTATCTCTATGAGGAAAGTTCTCCGGTTGCCAACCTGTTTTTAAATCTCAAGTATATGCTGGAACGGGACAGCCAAGTAGAGGAAAACAGCTACTTTGATGAAGTAGGGCGGTTTGGCAGCGTGTCGCTTCTGCAAAATAACGCCTATCTTCCCCTGGGCTTTCTGGCAAATAGCGCCCTTGCGGACTTGGATTTCCCCATCGGCGGCAATCACTTTGCATTCCAAAATGAACTGATAGAGGTAGCCACCGGTGTAGATAACGTATGGTCCTCTATTAACAATCTGAAGATCACCGCAGATTCCGGTATTACCCTTACGGATACCGACACCAACGGTCAGTGCAGCTATAAGGCAGAAAGTACCGGCAAAATCACCTATACCTATACCGTCGACAGAGCCGGCTTCTTCTGCGTGGACATCAGCCGCGGCAGGCGCGTCAGCTTTAATTACTACGTCTATAAAAATGGCCAGTTCCTCTACAGCGACTATTATAGAAGTCTACCCCAGATGATCTCCGTTGCTGATGTAAAGCCCGGTGATACAGTCCAGATTGCTATTTCCGTCAAGGCGAATGAAAACATCTCCATCAGCCTAAACAACGGCATCCTCAGTGAAGAGAATTTCCGGGAGGCGCACGGCATACTCGCCGCCTCCACCCTCTCCCTGACAGAATTTGAAAACACCCGCATTTCCGGCACAATCGACTGCAATCGGGACGGCCTCTTGTACACCTCCATCCCCCAAAACGGCAACTGGGTCGCAACGGTGGACGGTAAGGTGGTGGAAACGGTGCAGGTCGGCGGCGCAATGCTGGGTATTCCTCTCCGCCAGGGACAACACACGGTAGAAATCGTCTATCAAAACAACGCCTTCCGGGCAGGTGCCTGTATAACAATCATCAGCTTCCTGCTCTTCGGTGGTATTTATGTTCTTTGGTACAAGCCCTATAAGAAATTCCGCAAAAAGGAAGAGGTATAAATAATCGGGTCTGCCGCGCAGACCCGATTTATTTATTCATTGGGGATATTTTTCATTGTGAGACTGATGCGCTTGCGCTTTTCGTCCACATCAAGAACCGCAACCTTTACCACGTCACCCACCTGCACCACTTGGCTGGGGTGATTGACCTTTTGCTTTGCTACCTGCGAGATATGCACAAGGCCGTCCTGATGGACACCGATGTCCACAAACACGCCAAAATCAATGACATTTCGCACCGTGCCGGTGAGCACCATACCGGGCTTTAAGTCCTTCATTTCCAGTACGTCGGTACGAAGCACCGGAGACGGCAGCTCGTCACGGGGGTCACGACCCGGCTTTTGCAGTTCCTTTACCACGTCATCCAGCGTAGGCACGCCCACACCGCAGCGGGCGGCGGCTTCTTCCTTGCCGAGAGCTTCATAACGGTCAGAAAGCTCGCTGATGTTACCGGCTTTTACGTCCTTTTTGTCGTAGCCGCACAGAAGCAGCAGGCTCTCTGCCGCCTTATAGCTTTCAGGGTGGACGCCGGTGTTATCGAGAATTTCCTTACTCTCTGGCACGCGCAGGAAACCGGCGCACTGCTCGTAAGCCTTAGGGCCAAGCTTGGGCACTTTCTTTAGCTGGCTGCGGGCGGTAAAGGGGCCGTTTTCTTCCCGGTAGGTCACCACATTTTTAGCAATCGTACCGTTAAGACCCGAGACCTTTTGAAGCAAACTTGCAGAGGCGGTATTGAGGTCAACACCTACCGCATTGACGCAGTCCTCTACCACGCCGCCGAGGGCTTCGTCCAGCCGTTTTGCGGGCATATCGTGCTGGTACTGACCAACGCCAATTGCCTTGGGATCGATCTTTACAAGCTCCGCCAGCGGGTCTTGCAGCCGTCGGGCGATAGAGACAGCAGAGCGGAGGTTCACATCATAATCCGGGAACTCCTCTGCCGCCAATTTGGAAGCGGAATAAACGGAAGCGCCGGCTTCGTTTACGATCATATAGCTAACACCGGGAAGACCCCTGAGCATTTCAACAGTCATCGATTCGGTTTCCCGGGAAGCGGTACCGTTGCCGATGGCGATATGGCGCACGCCGTGCTTTTTTGCCATTGCGGTAAGGATACGGATGGCCTCTGCCCGCTTCATATTGGAGAATGTGGGATAAACCACGGCAGTATCCAGCACCCGGCCTGTGGGGTCAACCACTGCAACCTTACAGCCGTTTTTGTATCCGGGATCCAAGCCCATAGTCACAAAGCCCTTGACAGGTCTCTGCATCAGCAGCGGCTTGAGATTCAGAGCAAAGTTACCGATAGCAGATTCTGCCGCCCGGTCGGTCAGCGTACTGCGAAGCTCCCGCTCGATACTGGGGGCGATGAGCCGGTTAAAGGCATCCTCGGCGGCGGTTCGGACGAACTGGGAGACGTGCATAGTGGGCTTCAGCGCCATCCGGCAAACAAGTGCCTGACCCTCAAGACCGGGCAGTGCAGCTGTTACTTTCAGAAAGCCTTCCTTTTCACCGCGATTAATGGCAAGGATCTGGTGATTTTGGAGGCGGGAGACCGGGGTCTTAAAGTCGTAATACATCGTATATACGCTTTCCTTTTCCGGGTCGTCGGCAACGACGGTGATCACCGCGCTGCGCTCCATCTTTTCCCGGAGGGCCTTGCGGATATCCGCATCGTCGGACAGCATTTCTGCGATAATATCCGATGCGCCTTGCATGGCATCCTCTACAGTCTCAACGCCCTTTTCGGGGTCGATGTAGTCATTTGCCAGTACTGCAGGATCGCTGCCGTCCTGGGCGAAGATGGAAAGCGCCAAAGGCTCTAAGCCCTTCTCCTTTGCCACGGTGGCGCGGGTACGGCGCCTCTGCTTATAGGGGCGGTACAGGTCTTCCACCTCGGCAAGGGTAACCGCTGCCAAAATTGCCTTTTCCAGCTCATCGGTCAGCTTTTCCTGCCCGGCAATGGATTTAATGACCTCCTGCTTTCTCTCCTCCAAATTGCGGAGGTATTGCAGTCTTGTTTCTAAATTACGCAAGGTTGTATCGTCCATCGCGCCGTGCATTTCCTTGCGGTAACGGGCAATAAAGGGAATGGTATTACCCTCGTCCAGGAGGGTCACCACATTTTCTACGTAGGCGGTTTTTTGACCAAGCTCTTCGGCTAATTTTTGAATGATTGGATCCATAGGCATCTCCTTACTTTTGTATGATGGCATTATAGCACAAAGATGGAAAAATGTACACTACGCATTTATATTTTTATTTATTTGTAGGGGCGATGGTGCGCCAAGACCTTCCCCTTTGGGGAAGGTGGCCGAGCGAGAGCGAGGTCGGATGAGGTACAAAAACCTCACCCACCGCAAGCGGTCCCCCGTGTTTATTGTATGATTGCCACCGGCAATCATTTAGATTTTGATTCGCTGCGCGGAGCACCACCCCAAAGGGGAGGGTAAAAATCCCCTCCCCCGGGGGGAGGGTGGCCGAGCATCGCGAGGTCGGGTGAGGAATGCGGGCGGAAAATGATAGATTTG
>JAZQUL010000135.1:0-2743 GCA_045631285.1 Faecousia sp.
TGGGAATACCCCAAGCAGATCTCTTCCTGGGAGGGCGTCTATGATGCCGCCGACTATGGCGCTTGCAGCTATCAGACCCGGGCATTTTGCAACGAAGAGGAGCTGCCTAAGAAGAAATTCTACTATAACGAATTCCGCAAGGGCAGAACCTATCATTACAGCGAGGACTGCTTGTTTTTGAACATTTTCACCCCGGAAACGGCAAAAGAGGGGGATAAGCTGCCCGTTCTGATCTATATCCACGGCGGCGGTTATACCGGTGGCAGCGGGCACGAAAAGCATTTCGACGGCCCGGCCTGGCCCACAAAGGGCGTGATCGGTGTGACCCTCAATTACCGCCTTGGACCGATGGGCTTTTTGTGCCTGCCCCAGCTGAAGGCGGAAGCCGGACATACCGGCAACTACGGCCTTTACGACCAGATGACAGCGATCTCTTGGGTCAAGGACAATATTTCTGCCTTTGGCGGTGACCCGGAGAATTTGACCATTATGGGTCAGTCTGCCGGCGCGGCCAGCGTACAGCTTCTGTCCACAAGTCCCTTGACCAAAGGCCTCTTCCAAAAGGCCGTTATGTCCAGCGGCTGCGGTCTTGGCGGTATGCTTGCAGGCAATGAAGAAAAGTCCGGCGCATTTTGGCAGGCGGTGATGGCCCAGTGCGGCTGTGAGACCCTAGCCCAGTTCCGCGCGCTTCCTCCCGAAAAGCTGTTTGCGGCTTGGGATGCAGGAAAGAAGGAATTTAAGGGCGGAAACAGTGCGGTGTTCCCCATTAAAGATGGCGTTTTCACCGTGGATGGCGCAAAGCCCCACGATCTTCCCTATATGGCAGGCGCGACCAGCGAGGATATGGCGCCTCCGGTGCTGCAGGCAATGGCGAGAAAATGGATTGCAAAGCGGGAAAAGCCCAGCTATACCTGGCATTTTAACCGCCAGCTCCCCGGTGACGACTGCGGCGCGTGGCATTCCTCCGATCTTTGGTACTGGTTCGGCACGCTGCCCAATAGCTGGCGTCCTATGGAGCAAAAGGACTATGAACTGAGTGAACAGATGGTTTCTTACCTCTGCAATTTCGTCAAGACCGGCAATCCCAACAAGGGCGGGGAGCTGCCCACTTGGATCGCCTCCGGAAAGGGACAAAATCGCGTCCTCATCTTAGGCGAAAAGGACACCCATATGGGTAAGCCTGCCTTTTGGAAGATGGTACACACGATGCTCACCACCAAACCCGTTGGAGAATAATGGACAGTTGAGAGTTGATAGTTGACAGTTGACAATTACCACCGTACTTGTCATCCTGAGCGACCAAAGGGAGTCGAAGGATCCGTTCCCCAAGATGCGGATTCTTCGACTTCGCTAACGCCATAAATCAAGGTATGATTGCCACTGGCAATCATTAAGATTTTGATTCGCTGCGCGGAGCGCCACGCTCAGAATGACACGCGCATTTGATAGTCCGTCGACACGGTACCATTTTGCGGACACCCGTCTGCGGCTGTCCCTACGAGCCTTCCCTTTGGGGAGGGTTTGATTTTTTCATTGAAAAATCTGTACGTTTGCGTTATACTGAAGAAAAAAGGAGGGGTTTTTATGAAAACCAAGCTGAGCAGCCGTTTTTGGCTGTGCCTGACTATTTTTAGCTTAATGGGACAAATTGCGTGGGTCGTTGAAAATATGTATTTCAATGTCTTCATCTACAAAATGTTCAATGCGTCCGCGGCGGACATCTCCAATATGGTAATGGCCTCCGCTGTTACAGCTACCCTTACCACTGTCCTGATGGGACCGCTGTCCGACAAATTGGGCAAGCGGAAATTCTTTATCTGCGGTGGCTACCTGATGTGGGGTATCTCCATTTTCAGCTTCATCTTCCTGCGGGAGGACATTATCAGCAAGACCTTCGGTATGACCGTTTCTGCCGCTACCGTGGGTGTGAGCCTGACCATTATTTTGGACTGCGTGATGACCTTCTTCGGCTCTACTGCCAACGATGCCGCTTTCAATGCGTGGCTCACCGATTCCACCGACGACAGCAACCGTGGCGCGGCAGAGGGCATTAACGCAATGATGCCGCTGGTGAGCATTTTGGTTGTTTTTGGCGGCTTTATGTTCTTTGACTTGGAGCAGTCTTCCAGTTGGAGCGTTATCTTTGCGGTCATTGGCACGCTTGTGACCGCGGTGGGCATTTTGGGCTTTTTCCTTATCAAAGAGCCGAATATCCAGCCGGTGAAAGACTCCTACTTAGGCGGCATTCTCTACGGCTTCCGCCCCAAGACCATTGGAGAGAATAAGAAGCTGTATGTTGCGATGATTGGCTATATTCTCTTTAATATCGCCATTCAGATTTATATGCCTTACCTCATTATCTACTATGAGGTATCGCTGCAGATGACCGACTATGTGCTGATAATGGCGCCTGCCATTATTGTGGCATCTGTCGTCACCGCATTTTGGGGCAGAGTGTACGATAAGAAGGGCTTCCGCTTCTCCGGTCTCTTGGCAATTTCGGCCCTTCTTGTGGGCTTTGTGGTGCTGTATTTGACCAGAACCACCGTGCCAGTCTTTATCGGCTCGCTGTTTATGATGAGCGGTTACCTTGCAGGTATGGCTGTTTTTGGCGCGGTCATTCGTGACTACACCCCCGAAGGAAAATCCGGCAGACTTCAGGGTGTACGGATCTTCTCTCAGGTATTTGTACCCGGTATCGTCGGCCCTGCCATCGGTAAAAAGGTGCTGGAAAATGCAGAGG
>JAZQUL010000136.1:0-3327 GCA_045631285.1 Faecousia sp.
GCCTGCTGTGGGAGGATGCGCCCTTTTTTAAGCTGACGCTTAAGTATGAGGGCGATAAATTGCTACACGCTATATTAAACGGAAAAGAACTGGACCGGAATTAGAAATTCCGGTCCGTTTTTTGTTGCATTTAGGAAAAAGAAGGCGTATAATGAGTCTGTTGTGTAATTTTACAGATGGGAGGATACGGCGATGATATTTGGAAGGCATATTAACCGCTATTATCGGAAATATGCGCTGTCGTTATTTTTTGGTTTACTGACGCTGGCAATGGTGGACTACCTGCAGCTCATCATCCCCAAGCTCTACCGTATGGTGGTTAACGGTATGGACAAGGGTGTCGTGGATATGGACGGCGCGATGGTGGCATTTGATATGAATTTTCTTTTGGATCATATCTGTATGCCAATGGTGGCGGTCATCATTGCCATTGTGATAGGCCGGTTTTTGTGGCGTGTTTGCTTCTTTGGCGCGGCAGTGCGGCTGGAAGCGGATATGCGTAACCGTATGTTCGACCACGCGAAAGAGCTGAGCCGGGAGTACTATCAGGTCAACAAGGTGGGCGATCTGATGAGCCTTTTTACCAATGACTTGGATACCGTGCAGGAGTGCTTCGGCTGGGGCGTTATGATGTTCTTCGATGCCCTGATGCTGGGTGTGATGGCCATCATCAATATGTGGAAAATGGACCCGGTGCTTACTGTACTGTCGCTGATTCCTATGGCCTTTCTGCTGGGGGCGGCCACTGTGGTGGGGCAGCACCTGACAAAGAAATGGGATATTCGGCAGGCGGCTTTTTCCAAGCTGTCCGATTTTTCTCAGGAGAGCTTTTCCGGTATTGCGGTCATTAAGGCTTTCGTCAAAGAGGCGGTAGAGCTGATGGCCTTTAAGAAGATCAATGTGGAAAACGAAAAGGCAAATATGGACCACACCAAGGCGTCTGTGCTGATGCGTGTGCTGGTGACTATGTTCGTGGAAAGCGTTATCTGCGTTATCTTAGGCTACGGTGGCTATCTTGTTTATAAAGGCGAATTTAATGCCGGTCAATTATTGGAGTTTATTGGCTATTTTAACGCCATTATCTGGCCCATTATGGCCGTTTCTGAGCTGATCGATATGACCAGCCGAGGTAAGGCTTCCTTGGAACGCTTGGGCGCGCTTTTGGATGCGGAAATCACGGTTAAGGACAAGAAGGACGTTTCGGCACTCCAGAATGTCCGGGGCGATATTACCTTTAAGAATCTAACCTTCCGTTATCCCGACGGTGAGTTTGATGCCCTGCGGGACATTTCCTTTGAAATCAAAGCCGGTGAGAACATCGGTCTTGTAGGCAAGACCGGCTCCGGAAAGACTACCTTGGTGGACTTGATCCTCCGGACATACAATGTACCCGACGGCACCATCTTTATCGATGGGCAGGATGTAAACGGGGTTTCTATCCATTCTGTACGCAATGCCTGCGCCTATGTGCCGCAGGATAATTTCCTGTTCTCCGATACCATCGAGAATAACATTGCCTTTGGTATCTCCGGTAAGACCGATTCCTCTGTGGTAAATGCTGCTCGTATGGCGGATATCCACAGTAACATACAGGAGTTTTCCAAGGGCTACGGAACGGTGCTGGGCGAGCGTGGCGTCACCGTTTCCGGTGGACAGAAGCAGCGTATTTCCATTGCCCGTGCGCTAATTAAGGATGCACCTATCCTGATTTTGGATGACTCCGTTTCTGCGGTGGATACCAAGACAGAAACCACCATTTTGCAGAATCTCCGGGATACCCGGGCAGGCAAGACCACGATCCTCATTGCTCACCGTATCTCCACTATCGAGAATATGGACAAGGTTCTCTTTATTGAAGACGGCAAGCTAGCCGCCTTTGGACCCCACCCGGAGTTGTACCGCACCTGCCCGGCTTACCGGAAGATGGTAGATCTCCAAAAGCTGGAAGAGGAAGGAGGGGAGCCAAATGCCTAACTGGTTTTATGAATACTTGCCCATTTTGATCGTGGGCGCGCTGATCGGTACTTTTGCCATCGTATTCTTGGCTGCCTATTTTGCCCTTCGCAAGCGGCAGGAAAAGGACGAGGACCGGGAGCGCCATATGGCAGATAAGGAAATCATTGTCCGCTTGCTCCGGTACGCAAAGCCCTACTGGAAGAGCTTTATCGTGGTCTTTTTTGTAATGGTCCTCTCCATCGGCTACGACATTGCTTCTCCCTTGCTGGTAGGTCACATTCAAGATGTCATTAAAGCAGACTTTGAACTTAGCTATCTGTTTTCTCTTGTGGCGGTTTATGCCGGGATACTGATTGTGTCGCTTATCTGTACCTATCTGCAGGCAATGATTTTACAAAAGACCGGTCAGAAGATTCTGTCGCAAATGCGGCTGGACATCTTTACCCATATTGAAAAGCTCTCCCACGAGCAGCTGAACAATATCCCCGTCGGCAAGCTGGTGACCCGCGTGACCAACGACCCCAATGCTATTTCCTTTATGTTCACCAACATCATCGTGACGCTGGCGAAGAACACTATGGTCATCATCGGTGTTTTGGGCGCGATGCTGCTGCTCAACTACGCGCTGACATTGATGATTCTCTGTTTCGTGCCCTTTGTGGTGCTTTTTACGGTGATGTTCCGTCATTTCTCCCGCACTGCCCACCGGAAGGTCAGCACAGCAACCACCGATGTGAACACCTTCTTGTCTGAAAATATCTCCGGTATCAAGATTACTCAGATATTTAATCAGGAAGATGCGAAAATGGCGCAGTTTAAGGAAAAGAGCGAAAAGCTCAAGAAGGCAAAATATAACCGTATGTTTGTCTTCGGTATTTTCCGCCCGATGGTCTATATGCTCTTCGTTTCCTCCAATCTGTGTCTGTTCTATATGGGAAGCCGTGGAATGATTCAGGACATTTCCTTCTTGGGACAGACGATTACCAGCGCGGTATTGGTGTCCTTTTATATGTTCATCTCTCGGTTCTTTAACCCCATCCAAACCCTTGCAGAGCAGTTTGATATGCTGCAGCGCTCCTTCGCTTCCGCGGAAAAGATCTTCACGATCCTCGATATGGTGCCGGAGGTTGTTGACGAGCCGGACGCCATTGAGTTGGATGAAATTAAGGGCGAGATCGAATTTAAGGACGTTTGGTTCTCTTATAAGCCTGACGAGTGGGTCTTAAAAGGCGTGTCCTTCAAGATTGAACCCAAGCAGACCGTTGCCTTTGTCGGCTCTACCGGTTCCGGCAAGACCACGATTCTATCTCTGATTTGCCGTAACTACGATATTCAGAAGGGTCAAATTCTCATTGACGGAATCGATATCCG
>JAZQUL010000137.1:0-1758 GCA_045631285.1 Faecousia sp.
ACCGTATCCGCAGAGGACTACGAAAAGCTGACCACCCTGGCGAAGCAAAGCTACTCCGCTGTTGCAGAAGCGAAAAAGCTGAAGGAAGAAAACAGAAGACTATCCAGCCGGATATGGTCGCTGGAATCCGAGGTGTCCTGGCTCAAATCGGCATTGGCTGAACTGAAGGAAAAATGCAAGCCGTATCTTGATGCTTTGAAAGCAGCGCCCAAGGTCGACAAAGAATTTATCGATGGTATCCTTGAAAAATTCAAGAAGCAGGAAAAGGACATCATGTATGATCCGATCCCCGCAGACAAGCCGCTTCCGCAAAGGAAACCTAAAAGTAAGGATTATGAGCGATAACCTCAAGAGCCGGAAAAACCGCTAAAAATCCGATGGGAGTGTTTCAAACGATGCCTATATCGTTTGGACACTTTCCATCGGAAAATCCACCCACTTTTCCGGCTCTTGAGCCGGGGAAAATTCCCCTTTTTAGGAGGTATTTCATGAAAACAGGACTTACCAAGAAGCAGAAAGTCACTGAGGTATATTACAATGCCAAAGACCCCATCGCAGAGATCTACACCCACGACACAAAACTGAAAAAGCGGCTGCTGGCCTATGCAGCTCAATTCCCGGAGCTATGTCAACAGACTGACGATAACCAAAAAGGCGGCCTGCGGTTTGAGGTCAACAAGAGTAGGATCAGTATCCGACTGACAGCGCCGTATAGCGATGAACGGCGATCCCGTGCAAGCCAAGTTGCCAAGCAGCAAACCACACCCAACAAGCTTAAGCAACACCACATATAACAAGGTCATTGCATTTTCCCTTTTATGTGGTATAATAAATTGGGTTGGTTTGCAAGCGACATGCTGACCAATTACTATGCAGAAAGGAGTGGCAGCGATTTATGGAAGACGGAGTTTTGTCCATTGTGTACGGAGTCATTGCACTCTTGTCCGTGTTGCTCTTAATTTCGTATTTCCTATTTGATATAAAGAAGAATCACCGATTCCTGGCATTGTTTTGCTGTGTTGCCACATCTAACTTAGGATATTTCCTTTTGTCTATCTGCAATTCCCTGGCTGTGGCAAAGGTGGCCAACGCTATTTCTTATTTTGGCGGTGCCTTTTCTATGCTGGTAATGCTACTTATCATCTACGATGTCTGCCAAATGAGAAAGCGGAGATGGTTTACCTGGAGCTTGGTCGGCATCAGTTTTGCGTTCTTTGCTTTGGCCGCAAGCGGCGACTGGCTCGGCCTTTATTATCAATCCGTTTCTTTGGAAATCACCAACGGAACTGCCCATCTGGTAAAAGAGTATGGTCCGTTACATAGCCTTTACGCCTTGTATTTGGCTGGATATGTGGCATTGATGCTGTTGTGTATTACCTATGCCGCTAAAACCAAACGGCTCTACTCGCCCAAGTACACGATTATTCTGCTGGTTACGGTCCTTCTGAATGTGGGTGTATGGTTGGTTGAGCAGACAATCAACGAGGAATTTGAATTTCTGTCTGTATCCTATATGGTTACAGAGGTTCTGCTTCTGCTGATTTATAATATGCTCTGTGATTATGGCATTATTCATCCGGAATCCGGTGTGCTGAGTGTGCAGGTGCTGACGCAATTAAATACTCGTCAGGTAGATCCTAGTGCCCTGCCCCCCGGCATGGAAGATATGTTCCATAGCTTTGCAGAAAAAGCCAAGACACTTTCCTCAGCGGAACGGCGGATTCTCAATTACTATATCGACAAGTCGGAGGCCAAGCG
>JAZQUL010000138.1:0-20181 GCA_045631285.1 Faecousia sp.
AGCCTTTGAGATTTGGAACAAGGAAATCGGCATTGCACCGGAGAATATCTTCCGTTTCGGCAAGAAGGACAACTTCTGGGAGCACGGCTCCGGTCCCTGCGGCCCCTGCTCTGAAATTTATTACGACCGCGGCGAAAAGTACGGCTGCGGCAGCCCTGACTGTACGGTAGGCTGTGAGTGTGACCGCTACATTGAGGTGTGGAACAATGTGTTCTCCCAGTTCGATAACGACGGCAACGGCAACTACACCGAGCTTGCACAGAAGAACATCGATACCGGTATGGGACTGGAGAGACTGGCAGTTGTCTGTCAGGATGTAAATAGCCTCTTTGACGTAGATACCGTTATGAATATTACCCGTCACGTGACGAAAATCACCGGCGCACAGTACGGTCAGAGTGCAAAGACTGATGTGAGCCTTCGTGTTATCACCGACCATATCCGGGCATCTACTTTTATGATTGCTGACGGTGTGCAGCCCACCAATGAAGGTCGCGGCTACGTGCTTCGCCGACTGCTGCGCCGCGCTGCCCGTCACGGTAAGCTCCTGGGTGTAAACCGTCCCTTCCTTTTCGAGGTCGTGGAAACGGTTATCCGTGAGAATGAGAGCCATTACACATATCTGCGTGAGCGTGCGGAGCACATTATCCGTGTCGTTCGCAACGAGGAAGAAAACTTTAACCGCACCATCGATACCGGTATGCGTATCTTTGCGGAAAAACTGGCTGCTCACAAGGCAAACGGCGAAAAGGTATTCTCCGGCGAGGATGCCTTCCTGCTGGCAGATACCTACGGTTTTCCCATCGACCTGACCGCAGAAATGCTGGAGGACGAGGGTATGACCGTGGATATGGAGCGGTTCACCGCCTGCCGCGAGGAGCAGAGAGTCCGCGCCCGTGAAGCACGCAAAGCCTTGGGCGATCTGGGCTGGGCCGGCATCGATTTCGGCTCTGAGGTCACTGCAACTCAGTTCGTAGGTTACACCGAATACAACTGCGAGGCAAACATCGTTGCCGTCTGCATCGGTGAGGAAGTCACCGGCTCTATCGCCGGCGGCGAAAAGGGCGTTATCGTGCTGGATAAGACACCTTTCTACGCAGAAATGGGCGGTCAGGCGGCTGACCACGGCGTGCTGATGATGGGAGATTCCCGCTTTGAAGTTACCGATGTCCAGAAGGATAAGGGCGGCAGATACCTCCACACAGGTACACTGACTCGTGGCGCATTAAAGGTAGACGATGCTGTTTGCGCTGCCATCAATGTGGAACGCCGCAAGGCAATTATGCGCGCACACACCGCGACCCATCTGCTGCAAAAGGCGCTGAAGGCTGTGTTGGGCGACCACGTCCATCAGGCAGGCTCTCTCGTTGAGCCTGACCGTCTCCGCTTTGACTTTACCCATTACTCTGCGCTCACGGCTGAGGAGCTGGCAAAGATTGACAAGATGGTGCAGGATGCATCCCTTGAGGGCTACGGCGTGGATATTCGCGAGATGCCTATCGAGGAAGCAAAAGCTATGGGCGCAATGGCGCTGTTTAGCGAAAAGTATGGCGATACTGTCCGCGTTGTTAATATGGGCAACTACTCTATTGAGCTTTGCGGCGGTACGCACTTGGACAATACTGCCAAGGTTGGTCCTTTCTGCATCGAAAGTGAAGGCTCTGTGGCTTCCGGTGTCCGCAGAATTGAGGCCATTACCGGCAAATTGTGCTTGCGGGAAATGGCGCAGAACCGTGAAAACCTCTATGCCGCCTGCGCTTCTCTCAAGACCAAGCCTCAGGGCTTGCAGGAGAAGCTTGCCGAGCAGTTTGAGGAGATAAAGGGTCTCAAGCGCGCTATCGAAACCATTAAGGCAAAGGAAGCTGCCGGTGAAGTAGACCGCTTCCTCTTTGCGGCAAGAAATATTTCCGGTGTTCACGTCATCACCGCAGCAGTCAATCAGGCGGATGCCAATAAACTGCGCCAAATGGGTGACCTGCTCCGGGATAAGGATGCTTCCATAGTGGCTGTACTGGCTACCGTCAACGACGGGAAGATCACTTTCCTTGCTGTCTGTGGTAAGGAGGCTGTGGCCAAGGGCCTCCGCGCCGGTGACCTTGTAAAGTTGGTATGCACCGAGTGCGGTGGCAGCGGCGGCGGTAAGCCTGACTCTGCGATGGGTGGCGGTAAGGATGCTACCAAGGTGGACAACGCCCTGGCGTTGGTTGACGATTTCGTCACCTCTAAGTTACACTAATCCGATGGGGTGCGTTTCATAACGCACCCCATCTTACTAAGGAGTACATTATGCGAAAGCTGGTATGGATTGCCATCGGACTTTGCGGTGGCTGCGCGCTTGCGGCCTACGCCTTTGGGAATCGCTTTCTGCTGCCGTTTGCTGCTTTGGCGGCTGTGGCAGGAGTCCTCTGCTTTGCCTTTCGCAAAAAGAAGCTGGCGCTTTGCTGTCTTGGCTTGATGGTGGGTATTTTGTATACCTGTGGGATCGGCAGTTATTATTTGGACGGTATTGAAAAGTACGATAATACAGTGCAGCCACTGGCAGTCGTGGTTACGGATTATAGTACGCAGACAGATTACGGTCTCCGGGTTGAGGGCGAGTTTACCCTTTCTGATAAAACATACCAAATTATTGTCTACTGCGACCGGATTGTGGACTTGAAACCCGGCGACCGGCTGGAGGGGAAATTTCAGCTTCGACTGACCACATCCGGTGGCAGTAAGGAAACGCCCTATCTTGAAAGCAACGGTATTTATTTTATCGGTAGCAGCAGGGGAGAGATGGATATCTTTCTTGGCGATGAAGGCGAATTGCGCTTCTTTCCCCAAAGGCTTCGCAAAAGTGTTCTGAACCGCTTGGAGGAAATCTTCCCGGCCAAGGCGGCCTCTTTTGCTAAGGCATTGCTGTTGGGGGATACAACGGGACTTTCCTATGAGCAGGACATAGCGCTGCGAACCACCGGTATCCGGCATATCGTTGCCACCTCGGGACTGCATGTGTCCATTCTTTTTTCTCTCGTCTATTTGCTATCCGGCAAAATGCGCTCTATTACTGCGCTTTTGGGTATCCCGGTGCTGATACTTTTTGCGTTTGTGGCAGGACTTTCTCCCTCTATACTTCGCGCAACTGTTATGCAGATACTGATGATTTTGGCGATGCTGCTGCGGCGGGAATACGATCCACCTTCGGCACTATCGTTGTCAGTAATCGTCATACTGCTTTTTAATCCTTTCGCAGTTACATCTGCCAGTTTTCAATTATCCTGCGGCTGCGTTGTGGGCATTTTTCTGTTTGTACCCCGGCTGCAAAACTATGTCTATAAGAAAATTCCGGGTTCTACCCGGATGGCAAGGACAGTGCGCGGGATACTCAGTGGAATTTCCGTCAGTATCAGTACGATGCTTATGACTGCGCCGCTTAGCGCGCTGTATTTTGGCAATATTAGCCTCATTGGTGTTCTTACCAATCTGTTGACCCTTTGGGCAGTGTCATTTATTTTCTACGGCATTATAATTGCTTTACTTTTATCCTATCTATGGCTGCCGCTGGGTACGGTGATTGCCTGTGCTTGTTCGGGCTTCATTTACTATGTTCTGTTTGTGGCAGATGCGCTGCAATATGTCCCCTTGGCGGCAGTCTATACTGCCTCACCCTATATTGTGGTGTGGCTGATCGCGTGTTATGTTGTTTTTGCTGTCTTTTGGTTTCGTGGCAGAAAGAACCACGGCATTGTGGCGGCATCTATGGCTGTACTGCTATTGGCAGCGTTTGCTTTTTCTTACATTGAGCCACGCCTGGATGACTACCGGGTCACGGTGCTGGATGTGGGCCAGGGGCAATGTGTCCTGCTGCAAAGCAGAGGAAAGACCTATATGATTGACTGCGGTGGCAGCAGAGACAAAGAGACTGCTGAAATTGCGGTTTCCTATCTTCTCAGTCAGGGCGTAAACAGAATTGACGGTGTGATTTTAACCCATTATGATAGGGACCACGCAGGCGCTCTGCCTTATTTCCTGAAACGAATTTCAGTAGATAATCTGTATCTTCCGGTTACAAATGGGAAGCTTCCCATAGAATTGCCCGATGAGCAAAGGGTTTCCTATGTGAGAGAAAAGACACAGTTGCCCGTAGGAATCGGTCAGATTACTGCAATACCCGGGAAAATCGATAAAGAGGGACGTGCAGATAGTATCTGCATCTTGTTTCAGGCGGCGGATTATGATATACTGATTATGGGTGACAGAGATACCGGCGGTGAAAGGGATTTGTTAGATGCGCTTTCGCTTCCAAAAGTGGATGCCTTAGTGGTAGGACACCACGGTTCGGCATATGCAACGGGACTGGCATTGCTCCAAAAGACAAAGCCGGAAACAGCAATTATCTCTGTGGGCAAATTCAATATGTATGGGCATCCCAGCGCGGATGCTCTGGAAAGACTGGAATTTTTCGGCTGCCGCATTTTACGGACAGACCGGCACGGAACAATCATTATTCGGGGGTGAAAGGCTTGGCAAAAAAGGAAACGTCCAATCAGGACAGCCTTCAAAAACTGAAGAAGGATATCCGGGAGAAAACCATCGGTAACCTGTACGTTTTCTTTGGCGAGGAGACCTTTCTAAAAACCCATTATTTGGAGTTGATTCGCCGCCAACGCACCGATGAAATCACCGAGAGCTTCAATTACCGAAAGCTTACCGGAGAAAATTTTACGATGCAGGATCTCATCGAAGGTGTGGAAGCGGTGCCAATGATGGCAGAGTATACCCTCACTGTGGTGGACGATGTGGACATCTGGAAGCTGAATGAGGATGACCGCGCTCGGCTGAGCGAATTGCTTTCGGATATTCCTGACTACTGCACCCTGATATTCACATATGAAACGGTTGAGTGGAAGTTGGACGGGCGGTATAAAAAGCTTTGCGATGCAATCCGTCAAAACGGGGAAATTGTAGAATTTCCCAAGCAGGAGGCTCGGGATTTAATTCCTTGGATTGGACGGCATTTTGCGGCCGCCGGGAAACGGATTGCGCCGAACCTTTGCAGCTATCTCATTGAAATCACCGATGGTACAATGACCACCTTAGCCGGTGAGGTTGGAAAAATCTGCGCCTTTTCCGGCGCGGAGGAAATCACCAAGAGCGACATTGATGCAGTGGTTGAACCGGCATTGGATGCAATTATTTATGAAATTTCCGAACAGCTTTCTGCCGGTGAGCCGGGAAAAGCGCTTATGAAGCTTACGCAAGTGCTGAAAATGCAAGAGGAGCCAATCTCCATACTTGGCACCATCGGCGCCCATTTTCGGAGGCTCAGTACTGCGCGGGTATTGCAGGATAACGGCAGACCTTACACGGAACTGATGCCGCTTTATCGGATGAGCGACTGGGCGGCAAGGAAGACGATGCAGTCTGCAAGCCGCTTATCCACACGGTTTTTGGAGAAAACCGCGGCATTGATCGTAGAAACAGACAGAAAAATGAAAACCTCCACTGATGACCCCAAGCGGCTGTTAGAGGTGCTTTTGCTGGAAATTTCCCGGGAGGCAAGAAATGGTTAGTATCCGGGAGGCAATCGTAGTAGAAGGCCGCTATGATAAAAATACGCTCAGTCAGATTGTGGATGCGCCTATTTTTGAAACGGGCGGTTTTCAAATCCATAAGGACAAAGAAATGCTGGCGTTTTTGCGTGAGGCAGCAAAAAAACGGGGGCTTATCGTATTTACAGACAGTGACGGCGCAGGCTTTGTCATACGCAATTTCCTGAAAGGGGCAATTCCGGCTACGCAATTGAAACACGCCTATATTCCCGATATTTACGGCAAAGAAAAGCGGAAAGCTGCGCCGGGTAAAGAGGGAAAGCTGGGCGTTGAGGGAATGACACCGGAGGTAATATTAGAGTCCCTCCGCCGTGCAGGCGCCACCTTTGAGGATGGCACGGTGACAGATAAAAAGGAAATTACCAAGCAGGACTTGATGGAATTGGGCTTGTCCGGTGGAAAGGACAGCAGTTTTCTTCGAAGAAAACTCCTTGCAAAGCTGTCGTTGCCGGAGCATATGAGCGCAAACGCAATGCTGCAGGCGCTAAACCTGCTTTATACAAAAGAAGAACTATTCGAGTTGATGAAAAATGATTGATATTTCTGTTAAAAACTTAACAAAGTTTTTCGTTATTGGAGAAAATCTCCTGGAAGACCTGAGCTTTGAAATTCAGGCAGGGGAGCGGGTCGCCATTTTAGGCCGTAACGGCTGTGGCAAGACCACCCTCTTTAAGATACTCACCGGAGAAATGGACTATGACGACGGTACTGTCTATGTAAATCCGGAGAAAAAGTTGGGCCTTATTTCTCAGATCCCCAAATTTCCCGAGGGCTATACCGTAGAGGACGTGCTGCGTTCTGCCTACGGATCGTTGCTGCGGATTCGGGAGAAGATGGAAAAGCTGACGGAGCAAATGGCCTTTGACCATTCCGCTGCTCTTATGGCAGAGTATGACACTTTGGAGAATCGCTTTCTGTCCGGTGGCGGTTACGATATGGAGGTAGACTTAGATAAAGTCTGCAACGGCCTTGGCATCACTAAGGAGCAAAGAAGCCAGCTTTTTGCCAGTCTTTCCGGCGGTGAGCGGACGAGAATGAATCTTGCGAGATTGATTCTTGAAAAGACGGACATTCTATTACTGGACGAGCCAACCAACCACCTCGACCTCCGAAGCGTGGAGTGGCTGGAAAGTTATATTAAAAGCTTTAAGGGTACGGTTCTTGCAATCTCCCACGACCGCTATTTCTTAGACCGGGTGGCGGAACGGGTTATCGAAATTGTGGACGGCCACGCGGAATTCTACTCCGGCAACTACTCCTTTTATATGGAGGAAAAACAAAACCGCTTTAACCTCCAGTTAAAGCAGTATGAGCAGGAGCAGGCAAAGTTAAAGCAATTAGGTTATACGGTGGAACGGATGAAGGGCTGGGGCATCAACAACCGAACGCTGTACCGCCGGGCAATGTCCATCCAGCACCGTATGGAACGCATCAAAAAAACCGAAAAACCCAAAACCGAAAAGACAATGAAGGCGAGCTTCGGGGAAAAGGAGTTTGCCGGAGACTTGGTTTTTGAAACCAAAGGCTTTTCCAAAGGCTTCGGTGACCGTATTCTCTTTGATAATGTAGAACTGCGTGTGGGTGGTGGAGAACGTATCGCAATACTGGGCGATAACGGCACCGGAAAGACCACCTTCCTAAAGTGTCTGTTAGGTGAGGAAGCGGCAAAGGGCAAACTTCGTTTTGGTCCTACCGTTAAATGGGGATATTTGCCCCAAATCATTCACTTTGCCCATCCTGAACGCACGCTGTACGATACAATGCTCTATGAGCGGAACTGCACACCCCAGACCGCCCGTGACCGCTTGGGCGCATTTCTGTTCCAAGGCGAGGATGTGTTTAAAAAAGTGGGTGACCTTTCCGGCGGCGAGCAGTCCCGTCTGCGGCTGTGTATGCTAATGGACGAAAAAATCAATATGCTGGTTTTGGACGAGCCTACCAACCACTTGGATATTGCTTCCCGGGAATGGGTGGAGGCGGCCATTGAGGAATTTGAGGGCGTGCTGCTCTTTGTGTCCCACGACCGATACTTTATCGAGAAATTTGCTGAACGCATATGGGTCTTGGAGGACGGCACTATCCGGGATTACCCCTGTGGCTACGCCAAATACCGTTCTATTTTGGAGCACGAAGCTATGGCAAAACCGGTTGCTTCCCAAGCGCCTGCAAAGGAGAGAAAGGAAAAAGTAAAAGGTGGCACAAAAGAGTTAGACAAGCTGATTCGCCGATTGGAACGGGAGATCGAAAAGCAAGAGGTTGTTATTGCGGAGATAGATGTAAAAATCGAGCAGAGCGGCGCGGACTATACAGCGCTTACTCAGCTTTACGCAGAAAAGGAAAGTGCTGAAGCCGTGCTTTTAGAGCTGATGGAGCAATGGGAAGAAGCCCAATGCTAACCACCGTGTTATTATAATATGTAATTATTAACCCCAAAAGGAGTGTGTTTATATGGGTTCTTGTAGTGGAAACTGCTCCACCTGCGGCAGTGATTGTAAAGACCGCAAGGCGGAGAGCCTGCTTGCCCAGCTTAATTCTAAGGCAAGCGTTAAGAAAGTCATTGCTGTTGTTTCCGGTAAGGGCGGCGTCGGTAAAAGCACCGTAACCTCTTCCTTGGCGGTGGCAATGGCGAAAAAGGGTCATCGTGTTGGTATTTTGGATGCCGATATTACCGGCCCTTCTATCCCCACTGCATTCGGTGTCACCGAGTGCAGCGGCGCAACGGAGGACGGCCTCTATCCTGCGATTACTGAGTGTGGTATTCAGGTGATGTCCATTAATCTTCTGCTGGATAACTCCACCGACCCTGTGGTTTGGCGCGGTCCGGTCATTGCCGGCGCTGTCAAGCAGTTCTGGACGGATGTTGTGTGGCAGGATGTGGACTATCTGTTTGTGGATATGCCTCCCGGAACCGGTGACGTACCGCTGACTGTATTCCAAAGTCTGCCGGTAGATGGCATCGTCATCGTCACCAGCCCCCAGGATTTGGTGTCTATGATTGTGGCCAAAGCGGTGAATATGGCAAATATGATGCACATTCCCGTGCTGGGCTTTGTGGAGAATTACAGCTACCTGGAATGTCCCGACTGCGGCAAAAAAATTGAGGTCTTCGGTAAGAGCAAGCTGGATGATGTGGCAAAGAAATTTAACCTGCCCATCCTGGCAAGACTTCCCATCGACCCCAAGGTGGCGGAGTCTTACGATGCCGGTAAGATGGAAAGTGTGGATGTTTCCCGCGTAGAGGGCGTTCTGCCCGCTATCGAAAATGCATAACAAATCGGGCGAGGGAAAACCCTCGCCCGATTAATTCTTAGTTTCCTTTGTGCTTTACTTTTTCCTTTGTGCCGTCAGGACGGACAATGTAGGTATTTTCCAATTGTCCAACCAAATTTTGCTTTACGGAATCAATGTAGATTCTGCGAAGCTTATCCCGCTCTGCCAGCTCTTCTGCGGTTAACTCCCGGGTCTTTGCAATGGCGGCCAGCTCATTGATCCGGGCAATGACTTCATTCATATTCATAAAAACTACCTCACACAAATTTTTCTATTTTCACAAAAATGCGGTCTTTCTTTGACCGGTTACCAATTTCTGACAGTCGAATTTTCCCTAAGCCACGGACCGATACAGTCATTCCCTCTGCAATGGAACGGTCAGACTTCTCACAGGGGAGTCCATCAATAGCGGCTCTGCCGGCGGAGATAAACTCCGCAGCGCGACTGCGGGAGATGCGAAAACCGGAGGCGATTACACAGTCCAGCCGTAAAGAGGGGAGGGTATCGGAAATGGTCTGTGTCCGTTCTTCCGGGGGCGAAAACGCCTCAATCGGCAAAATCTCCAACCTGACTTTTGTCCGCCCTACCTCTATGAATTCCCGAAGCAGATGGTCAGATATTTCTCTTGTTACAAAGAAATCGCAAAGGCCATTCTGCACACAAATATCGCCCAGGCAGCTTCTGTCTATTCCAAAGCCCATCAGCGCGCCCAAAAAGTCCCGGTGGGAGAGAATGTCCCCGGCATAATAGGTGGCTCTAAGACAGAGGATAGGGTCATCCTCGGGGATTTCGTATAGATAGTCGGGAAGATAAATAAGGCACTTGCGCTGGGCGGTGTCGTACCCGCCCCAATAGTGCAGCCCATCGGCATTGCCAAAGAGAAACTGCGCCATTTCCTGCTCCCGGGGGGACAAAAATCCGGTGCTTGCCAAACGGTTTTTGGAAATGCCGGCGTTTATTTTATCCCACAGACGCGCCAATAGCACCCGGTCTTCCTCTGTTTTTGCGATTTTATCAATATTTTTCCTGTCCAAAACCGCACCCCATTTAATACCGTAGAGGCGATTTATCAATCGCCTGCGGGTCTTATTATAACACATCCTGCTACTAATGCAAGTTTTTCTTGTAAAGATACCAATTATCCGCTATAATGAGAGAAATGAAAGCAGGTGAAGCTATGATTATCGGCATTATTGGCGGCGGCGCGTCGGGTATGATGGCAGCGATTGCCGCAGCAAAAAATGAAAACGCGGAAATTCATATCTTTGAGCGGCAGGCACGATTGGGAAAAAAGCTTTCTGCTACCGGCAACGGCCGCTGTAATTTAACAAACCGCAATCCTGCGGCCTATGGTGGAGAAGATCCTGCATTTGCGGATTACGCACTTTCCAGCTATGCCCCTGAAATAATACTGGATATGTTTTGGAAGCTTGGCCTTTATACGGTAACCGAGGAAAGCGGTCGGGTCTATCCCTATTCCGATCAGGCAAATTCCGTTGTAGATGTTTTACGTTTGGCGCTGCAAAGGGAAAACATTACCGTCCATACCGGCTGTGAAATTGAAAAGGCGACTAAAACAAAGGACGGTTTTGCCCTGAAGACGGCCGAAGACACTTATTTTTGCCATAAACTGATTGTTGCCTGCGGCGGCATTGCCGGCACGAAACTGGGCGGCACGATGGCGGGTTACCGCATTTTGGGCGCATTTGGGCATAAGGCAACCCGATTACGTCCCGCCTTGGTGCAGCTTACCTCTGACCACCCGGTATTGCCTTCTTTGAAGGGCATCCGCGCCAATGCAAATGTTAGAATTTACCGGGAGGATAGCTTGTTTGCCGAAAGCACAGGAGAGATCCAGTTTACAGAAAAGGGACTCTCCGGACCTGTAATCTTCGAAGTTTCCCGGGATGTTTGTGAGGGAAGAGGGAAATGGACGGCAAAGTTAGATCTGCTGCCGGATCTTTCGGAAAATGCCTTGTTTTCAATGCTCGCCGGCCGTGCGAAAACCAATCTTTCTACGGATGAACTGTTCACCGGTATTGTCCATAACCGCCTGGGTAGAGTGGTGACAAAAGCGGCAGGGATTGGCCTTTGTCCTATTGCCTATCTCACAGATGAGGAACTGAAAAACCTTGTCTATCAAGCGAAGAATTTTGTAGTTGAACTGACTGGCACGTTGGATATGGATGCGGCGCAGGTGACTGCCGGCGGTGTTTATACAAAAGATTTTGACCCTAAAACGATGGAAAGCCGCCTTGTACCCGGGCTTTATGCCTGCGGTGAGGTTTTGGATATTGACGGGCCTTGCGGTGGTTATAATCTCCAATGGGCGTGGAGTTCGGGCTTCTTAGCAGGTGAAAACGCAGGGAGGGAAAATAAATGATCCGTATTCGGCAAATTGCATTCCCACCGGAACACAATCCGGCGCAGCTTAGCTTTGAAGCCGCAAAACTTCTGCGGATTTCTCCCTCAAAAATACGAAAACTCTCTATTGTTCGCCGCAGCATCGATGCCCGGAAAAAGCCGGATGTAAAAATTGTCTATACGGTGGATGTACTGGTTGACGGCAGTGAGAAAAGAATCCTCAAGGACAGCCGCTGTAAGCAGGCGGAAATGGTTTCAGCGCCCCGCTACAAGCCGCCGAAAAATCTTCCTGCGCCGGAAATTCGTCCGGTGGTCATCGGTTTCGGTCCGGCAGGTATGTTTGCCGCGCTGGTTTTGGCTATTGCAGGACAAAAACCTCTTGTGTTGGAACGTGGCGATGATGCCATTACCCGAAAACAAAAGGTAGAGGCTTTTTTTGCAGGCGGACAATTGGATACAAGAAGCAATGTCCAGTTCGGTGAGGGCGGTGCAGGCACATTCTCTGACGGCAAACTGAATACAGGTGTCAATAATCCCCGACTTGATTGGGTGCTGGAGCAGATGGTAAAGGCGGGCGCAGGGGAGGATATCCTCTTTGATGCCAAGCCACACGTGGGCACAGACGTGCTGCTGACAGTGGTGCAGAATATCCGCAAACGAATTATCGAATTGGGCGGCGAGGTGCGATTTAACGCGCAGGTGACAGATGTTTTTACAGAAAATGGCCGTTTATCTGCTGTTGAAATGAATGGAAACGAAAAAATTGACTGCCAAAAGGCAGTCCTTGCCATCGGCCACAGCGCAAGAGATACTTTTGAGAAGCTGTTGGCGCGCAATATTCCTATGGAGGCAAAGCCGTTTTCTATGGGTGTGCGTATTGAGCATAAGCAGAAAATGGTGGATTTTTCCCAGTATGGCTGCGAAAATCCGGCATTGCCTCCGGCCTCCTATAAGTTGGTGCAGCATTTACCGGACAGAACGGTTTATAGCTTTTGTATGTGTCCCGGTGGCTATGTGGTGGCTGCTGCCAGCGAGGAAGGCGGCATTGTTACAAACGGTATGAGCAATGCCGCCCGGGAGGGTGAGAACGCCAATGCTGCATTGCTGGTTGGTGTCAATCCCGGGGATTTTCCTGTGGATGGCCCGCTTGGCGGTATGTACTGGCAACGGGAGATCGAGCAAAAGGCATTTTCCCTTACAGGTACCTATCGCGCGCCTGCCCAAAGGGTAGAGGATTTCCTTATGGGAAAGCCCACGGCAGAGGCCGGGAACATTACACCCACCTACCGTCCCGGTGTTCATTTTTGCGATTTGCACTGTGTACTGCCACCGGTTATTACCGATGCACTCAAAGAAGCAATTCCGCTGCTGAATCGCCAACTTCCCGGTTTTTCTGATCCCGACGCAGTCCTTACCGGCCCGGAGACCCGGTCTTCTTCGCCGGTGCGTATTTTGCGAGGAGAAAACAGAGAAAGCGTCGGCCTTTCCGGCCTTTATCCCACCGGTGAGGGCGCAGGCTATGCGGGCGGTATTATGTCTGCAGCGATTGACGGCATTTTGACGGCAGAAGCAATGCTGAACTGCAAATAAAGAATTATGAATTCTATGAGACGCTGGTGCTTACAAAATAAATCGGTCACCTTTGAGGTGACCGATTTTTTTATGTATTTACATACCTTCCGGAATGTTGGGATTGCCTTCTTCAATTACGCGGTAGATGGCATAGGCAAGCCAACCGGCGCCATCTGCCACAAGCATAATTAAGGAAATGATCCACCAAACCAACCAGCCGAGAACATCCCAGCCTTCTCCAAAGAGAGTCATCATCAAAAAGCAAAAGAGCATAAGGACAGCGAATACAAGAGTGGGTGCAAGCTTGGCGAAAATGTTGTCCCATTTCCAACTAAAGAAGAATTGTAAGCAGGCAACACCAAGAGCAACAATGGCAATTACGATATCAGAATTGACACCATCGATTAATTCGGGCACAGAACATTCCTCCCATTACATAATTTTCTAGAATCTATTAAATCACATATTTTCTAAATTGTCAAATCATTCTTAAAGAAAAAATAGGAAAATTGCCAAAATTACCTGCAATGCAAACAAAATTGGTACCAAGATGGAAAACTTTGGCTTTTTCGTCTTATGCCGCGCCAGTTTCATACCCAATAAGATGCCAAAACTGCCGAAAAGAGCGGCCACAGTCAAAAGCCACCGTTCCGGAATCCGCCAAAGATTATTTTTCGCCCGGTGCTTGTCCGTAAGCATAAGAAAGAACCCCGTTGCATTTATTAAAAACAGATATAGAAAGAAAAACTCCATAAAATTACCTTTCCGGGAGGTTGACTGCTTTGAAAAAATGGACTGTACTTTTGATTTTACTGCTGCTTCTCTCCGGCTGCGCCGCAGAAAAAGATTTTGAGACTGTGGGGGATGTGTATACCCCTGTGACCCAGACACCAAGGGAGGTAATGGTGACACTACCGCCGGATGCTGCAGTCCAGACTATCAGCAGCGATGCCGGGAAGCTCTACCTTTGCGATGGGTACACTGTTACGGTTCAAACCCTCCAGGGTGGGAATTTGAAAGAAACTGTCCGGGAAGTTACCGGCTTTTTGCCTGACCGCCTGACATTGTTGGAAACGGAAAAAGACGGCTTTTCAAGTTATAGCTGTGTTTGGACAGCTGCGGGTGAGGGAGGAGATCAAATTGCCAGAACTGTCATTTTGGATGATGGGAATTTCCACTATGCGGTTACTGCTATGGCCGACAGCGCATCTGCGGGGCAGCTTTCCGATGTGTGGCTGAATCTCTTCCGTTCGGTCAGTCTTCGTATTGACTGACCGACTCCCGACAAAGGGCGATACATTCCTCTGCCACCGATTGGGGGTGGAGGATTTTTGCCATCTTTCCAAAGCCAATGACCCAGCTTAAAAACATAGGTGAAACCGCTACTTTTACCGTAAATATGAAATGCTCGTCGCCATCAGGAATGAGCATCGTTTCCTTTCCAAAGCGGTCGATGACCACGTTGAGGAGGGTTTTGTGGAAACGCATTTTTACATCTGCCATCTCGCCTGCAAACATTTGGAACATCCGATTTGCGTGCTGCTGCAGATTTGTGTCCGCCAGCTCCGGGCAGGGAAGCCGTTTTTCATCCAGTATGGTAATGTTTGCCATCCGGTCCACCCGGTAGGAGGTGATACCGTGGCGCTCCGAATAGGCAAGAAGATAGCAGTTTTCGTTATCTTGGGAAAGACCATAGGGGCTGGCAATATAAGGCTTTTCACGATACTGCCGCTGTCCCTTCATATCCCAGTCAAAGTAGCGAAAAGTGATCTGCTTATGTGCACTGATGGCCTCTTGAATGGCATCGACATTATAGTAAATGGACTCGTTCATACTCTTGACCCGGCCGGATACATAGACGTTTCGGCGGACAAAGCGGGCATCCTCTTCGTTGCATTGGGCGCAGAGCTTGCCAATCAATTCCCGGGATTTCTTTTCCGTTAAGTACCGGCTGGATTGTACTGCGTCAATGAGAAGCTTCAGTTCCGGGAGTTCAAAGATTCGGGAGGCGACATAATAGCCACCATTGCGCCCGGGGAGGGTGACAATATCCAAACCGTAATCTGTAAGCGCGGCAATATCGGAGTAAACTGTCTTCCGGTCGCAGGAAATGCCTTCGTTTTCCAGCATTGTTATAAGCTCTGCTGCTCTCACGGGATTCTTTTCGTGGGAGTTTTTCAGCAGATAGTCGTAAATATAAAGAATCTTCAGCTTTTGATTATCAGACTTGGGCATAGCAACGCCTCCTTTGTCTTGTTTATATCATATATGTCCGGAAATTGCAAATGTTGTTGCACAGTATCGAAAATGTGGTATAATGAAATTATAAATTACAAAGGAGACTATTTATGCTTGCTCTCGGTTGCCATCTTTCCATATCTAAAGGTTATGCGGATACTGTCCGTACAGCCCATTCTATCGGCGCCAATACATTCGCTTTCTTTACCCGCAACCCCCGTGGCTCGCAGGCGCGGGCCGAAGACCCTGCTGATGCTGCCGCGGCTGTAAAACTGATGGAGGAACTAAGTTTTGCTCCCTTGGTAGCCCACGGCGCATACACAATGAATTTATGTACTGCAGAAGCTTCTGCCCGCGGATTTGCTGCGTCTATCCTTGCGGATGATCTTCGCAGAATGGCGGCCCTTCCCGGTAATTTTTACAATTTCCATCCCGGCAGCCATGTGGGTCAGGGAACGGACACCGGCATCTCCCAAATTGTGGATGCCTTGAAGGCGGCCCTTGCCCCCGGCTACCCTGTAACAGTACTTTTGGAGGGTATGGCAGGCAAGGGAAGTGAAATTGGTGGTAAATTTGAGGAGCTTCGGGCAATCATAGACGGCGTAGGCGACCCCAATGTAGGCGTGTGCTTGGATACCTGTCACGTCTATGATGCGGGTTATGACATTGTAAATGACCTGGACGGTGTCCTTCGGGAATTTGACCGCGTGGTCGGATTGGACAGGCTGAAAGCCATCCATATCAATGATTCCAAAAATCCTTTCTCCAGTCATAAGGATCGGCACGAATGCTTGGGTGATGGTTCTTTGGGCCTTTCTACCTTCCAAAATGTGGTTAATCACCCTGCACTGCGGGGAAAACCGATGATTTTGGAGACGCCTAACGAACTGCCGGGCTACGAAAGGGAAATCGCAATGCTCCGGGGGATGGAAAACGAATAAATAGGAATGATAAGTGGCAAATTATAAATTGTTGCAGGTGTTAATGCAGCAACTATAATTTGTCACTTTTCGTTTGAAAGGTAGGTGCCGCTGGAATGCCTTCAGCAATGATATATAGCAGCGTGCTCACTGCCATTGCGCGATACGTGGTACCGATCTTGACCGCAATACTTCTATACCGCTGTATAAGGCCCCTGGTTTTCTCTCGTCGGGAATTAGCGATTTGGGGCTGGCTCTATACATCCGACGGAAAAAAACATCCCATCACCCATTGGGAAACAGTCATCGGCAGCAGTAAGTATAGCGACCTGCGACTGACATCTCCGGGTATTGAAAAGCGCCACGCCCTTATTACCCGTTACGATGACGGAAGCTGGAGTATCCTTTCTTTAAGTAAAGCTTCCATTCGGATAAACAACCACCGGACGGAAGCCTTTGCGCTGAACGCCGGCGATCATATCAAATTGGGAGAGGAGACATTGCATTTTGCGCCCATCACACAGCAGCAGGCGGCCCATTATTCTGTTCTCTGTACCAAAACGCCCTCTTATTGGTATAGCGTGATTTCTTTACTGGTCTTAACGGTGCTGCAAATCCTCTTTGCGTTTTGCTATGCATTAAACAGGCCTTCGGAGATTGCTTTTTCTGTTCTGTTTGGTTTTGGCGGTTTAATCACTGCGGGATGGTTGATGCGGCTTTTATATTACTGCCTGGGGCGTACCGCATTCGAATTGGAATTGCTGGCGCTGTATCTTTGCACCCTTGGTATGTGCGTAATTTCCGCAGTTTGCCCGGAGGAGGCTGTCAAGCAGCTTTTTTCTGTGTTTCTGGGTATTTGTCTGTTTTTTCTCTTGGGTTGGGTTCTTTGGAATCTGGAGCGCGCGAAAAAATTACGCTATATTTTTGCCGTTGCAGGCATTTTACTTCTATGGATAACATTTTTGTTTGGCAGAGAATTTAATGGCGCAAGGAGCTGGCTCTATTTCGGGAACTTCTCAATTCAGCCATCTGAGCTGGCGAAAATTTCCCTCATTTTTGCCGGCACAGCAGCTATGGACAGAGGGAAGAATAAATGGGAATTGCTTGCATTTTGCCTGTACGGCATCCTTTGCTGTATCTGCCTTGGCCTATCCAATGACTTTGGTACGGCGCTGGTATTTTTTCTTGTATTCGCTATGTTGGCCATTCTTCGTTCCGGTGTTTTGGGAACGGGCGTGCTTGTAAGCGGCGCGCTTGCGGGTGGCGCAGTGCTGACCTTTGTACCTCGGGTAAAAGAACGGTTTTCCGCGTGGGGGCGTATTTGGGAGGATACAGCAGGCAGAGGCTACCAACAGACAAGGGCGCTATCCTGTCTTGCTGTGGGTGGACTTCTGGGACTGGGCGCAGCCGACGGAGAGGCAAAAAATATCTTTTCTGCCGCTTCTGATATGGCGACCGCAACCCTTGGAGAGCAGTGGGGTCTATTGGCAGTCATTGCTGCGGTAGTGTCAATCCTGACGTTAGCGGTCTTTGCGGTTCGTTGCGCCAATGTGGCGAGAAACAGCTTTTTTGCCATTGGGGCGCTGGGCGCGGCAATGCTGTTTGCTGTGCAAACGATGCTTAATTTTCTCGGTATGGTGGACATCCTGCCGCTGACCGGTGTGACGTTTCCCTTTGTTTCTAACGGTGGTACAGCAATGATCAGCGCTTGGGGAATACTGGCGTTTTTGGTTGCGGCAGATACCTGTCCGGGTGGAAGTGTTACAGTAAAAGGGGGGATATAAATGGCTGAGTTTCGGAAAAGGAGCTTAGCCGTTTTGCTCCTTTTGGGGATTTTTCTCCTATTATTTACCATTTTTCTTATACAATATGGCTTTTGCGCTTACACTTGGGCGACTTCTCACGGGAAGGCAAAAAGCGTGGATATCATAACCGACCGGGAGGGGGAGCGGCTGCTGACCTTTGCAGAGGTCAAGACCTATTCCTCTGATGCCGGTTTGCGGAAAGCCACCGTCCATTTATTAGGCGACCGGCAGGGGAATGTACCTGCGCCCTTGCTGGCCCACTACGCTGTCAAAGAACGCGCATACAATCTCCTAAACGGGCTCTATTCCTATGGGCACTCCCGCGCCCACGCCCGGCTCACCATTTCTGCGACATTGCAAAAAGCAGCACTGAGTGTATTGAGAGATAAAAAAGGCACGATTGCAGTGATGAATTACCGCACAGGAGAGATCCTCTGCGCAGTCTCGAGTCCTGCCTTTGACCCGGATAGTGAGGACGAATGGGTGGATACTATGTTTGTCAATCGCTTTACCCAGGGACTCTATACCCCTGGCTCGATCTACAAGATTGTGACACTCGCGATTGCTTTGGAGGAAATACTGGAAATTGAAAGCAGGATGTTTGCCTGTACAGGGGAAGCGCATTTTGGAACGGATAAAGTTACCTGTCCGGTTCGCCATGGTAAGCAGACCCTGCAAGAGGCCTTTGCTAATTCTTGCAACTGTGCATTTGCCGCGGTAGCCACAGAACTTGGAGAGAACAAAATGGCCGCTTATGCAGATAAATTTGATTTGACAGAAAAAATGACTATCGACGGTATTACCACCGCAGCAGGGCGATATGACGCGGATGTTAGTCTCCCTTGGAGCGGCGCGGGACAGGGAGATACAAAAATCAATCCCTGCAGCTTTCTGGCATTCGTGTCTGCGGTAGCGAGGGGTGGGCAGGGGGTAAGTCCCTATCTGATGGCATCAATCCGTGAGGGCTACCAAACCCTATACCGCGCAGAACAGACAGAAAGGGAACGGGTTTTATCCGCGAAAACTGCCGCTATTTTGCAGAACTATCTCCGCAGTAACGTCACAGAAGAATACGGAGACGAATATTTTCCCGGTCTTATGGTCTGTGCCAAAACCGGCACAGCGGAGGTGGGAGCGGGAAGGCCTAACGCATTGCTTACCGGCTTTATTCTCGATAGCGCTTATCCTGTTGCTTTTCTCATCATCGTAGAAGACAGCGGCTCCGGTGGCTCCGTTTGTCTCCCTATTGCAGCAAGTATCCTTGACTGTTTGGTCCGCAGTTGATGGCTGATAGTTGATAGTTGAGGTAGCACTGTGTGATGAATTTAAGTATGTCTGCATAGCAGACACCATAATTATCAACTCTCAATTATCAATTATCAATTCTTCCTCATATCCCCCTCGGCTGATGCATAGGCTTTCCCAAGGGGGTGTGTTTTTGTGTGTCGACAAAATCAACTTTTTGGCTTTTGCATGATGGCCTTCGGTTTTGGCGTATTGGTAGGCCTTGGCTTAGAGGGGGGCTTTCTTTGCTGGTGTCTTGGAATCGGTATGATTCTTGCGGGCATTTGCGGTCTTGGAAAAAAGTAATGACATATCCTTGTCCTTGTGTGAATATTCTTTAATAGAAAACCGGATAAGGAGTGAGCCTACTATGGATCTGCAATTTGAAAAAATGCCGCTGCAGCTTATGCAGTGCATCCTGAGTGAAAGCAAATACTGCGAGGAGACCCGGGAGATTCGCCTTGGGGAGAATGCCCCGGATGCGGCTGCGGTGATTGCCGCGTGGGGGCAGGTGCTGCTTCGCAGTAAGGAATGGCGTGGCGGTGGAATGAATGTCAGCGGCGGTGTGCTGGCTTTCGTGCTGTATAGTGTCCCGGAAACAGGGGAAAAGCATTGTTTGGAGGAATGGATTCCTTTCAAGATGAGATGGGACTTTCCTGACCCCGGTCGGGAAGGGAAGATCTGCGCTTGGGGGAATCTTACCGATTTGGAAGCGCGGCTGATCTCCGACCGTAAGATTATGGTGCGGGCGAATGTCTCAGTTACTGCCCAGGCCTATTGTAAACAGAGCGTTGATCTCCCTCAACCCCGTGAAAGCCTGGAAGATGTGGAACTCCTGACAAATACATACCCGCTGACCCTTATCCGGGAAGCCGGGGAACACACCTTCACCGTGGAGGAAGGGCAGTCCCTACCGCCTATGGATGGGTGGATTCGCTACGAGGTAACGCCCCAAATTACCGAAAAGCGGGTGATGGGGGATAAATTGGTGTTCCGTGGCAATGCAAAGCTCCATATGCTGGGAATGGGGGACGGCAAGGTAGAAAGTTGGGACGGGGAGATTCCGTTCTCTCAGTTTGCGGAATTGGATCAAAACTATGAGGATACGGCAGATGCCTTTATGGTGTCGATGGT
>JAZQUL010000139.1:0-1697 GCA_045631285.1 Faecousia sp.
TTTCAACAGCTATTCCGGATAATTACAACTCTGCATCCTGAGAAAATCCACACAGATGACAGTGTATATGTGGAAAACTGCAGTGTATATATAAAATTATGTCGCCGGGGGAACCTGGAAGATATTTGTAAAAGATAGGCAGAAAAGTTGTCAAATTGCCAAAACGCTCAGGCTAAAGAGGGCTGTAAACCGGAGATGAACCAAAATTTTTGTGAAAATCTCACAAAAATACAAACGGTATGATTTTCCTCCCCCTGGAAATACTGAGGAAAAAGATTGGCTCAGGAGGACTCATATGCAGGGAAAAGTAGAATTAAGCGGTGTAAACACCTCCCAGCTTCCGGTGCTTCCCCAGGCACAAATGGAAAATCTTCTGCTATTGGCAAAAGGCGGGGACGAAAAAGCCCGGCAAATGCTGATTGAGGGGAATCTGCGGCTGGTGCTTTCTGTGATCCAACGATTTGAAAAGCGGGGCGAAAATCCTGACGATTTGTTTCAGGTGGGGTGCATCGGCCTGATGAAGGCCATCAACAACTTTGACCCCACCAAACAGGTAAAGTTTTCCACGTATGGCGTCCCCATGATCGCCGGTGAGATCCGTCGCTATCTGCGGGACAATGCTCCCATCCGGGTTTCCCGGTCTATACGGGATGTGGCCTATAAGGTTTTGCAGTGCAAAGAAGGGATGATCCTGCGAATGGGGAGGGAACCTTCCTTGGAGGAACTGGCCAAGGAACTGGATATTCCGGAAAGTGATGTGGCCCAGGCCCTGGATGCGGTCTGCGCCCCGGTGAGTTTGTATGACCCGGTGTATTCCGATGGAGGTGATCCCTTAACAGTCATGGACCAGGTACGGGATACCCGCAACACCGAAGGTGCCTGGATGGAGCGCACCATGCTCCGCAGTGCCTATAAAGCCTTAGGTGATCGGGAAAAAGAGATTTTGAGCCTGCGCTTTTTTGACGGCAAAACCCAGATGGAGGTGGCAAGTTACCTGGGAATCTCCCAGGCGCAGGTCTCCCGCCTGGAGAAAAATGCCATCAATGCCATGCGAAAGTCCTTTTCGGTTTCCTGAGCATACCGGGGGAATCCAGCGCATATACTGCACCAAATCACCGGGAGGGGGCCATGTCATGTCCACGAAATTTACCGACCTGCATTGCAAAGAAGTGATCTGCGTTTCTGACGGAAGACGCCTGGGATACATCGCAGATGCCTGCGTGGAGATCCCCACAGGAAATATCGTTTCCATTGTGGTGCCGGGCCCTTGCCGGTTTTTTGGCCTGTTCGGCCGGCGGGATGACTACATTATTCCCTGGAGCCGGATCTGCCGGATGGGGCCGGATATTGTGCTGGTGGATATTAAGCCCGAGGAGTGCCGGTTCCAGCGAGGCAAACCCGGCCTGTTATTCTGAAGAGAAAATAGCCAAATATGCGAAAAAACTTAAGAAAAACAGGAAAAAATTTTCAAAAAACACTTGCAAAATAAAGATCATTTCGCTATAATAATTCGGTACGGGAATTTCCCGTAGTAAATTTTACACCACACACCCGGTGATCGTACCCCCTAGTGCTGAAAAGCGGGCAAGTACGAGATGATCGGGGTGGAGGACAAAACAAAAGGAGAAAATAAAAATGGCTGTCGTATCTATGAAGCAACTGCTGGAGGCCGGCGTACACTTCGGTCATCAGACCCG
>JAZQUL010000140.1:0-4903 GCA_045631285.1 Faecousia sp.
GAAGACTCCGACCCTGCGGATCGACCGACTGGATGAGATCACTGCTGTTTGTGAAAGACCCTTGGTGCTCCACGGTGGAAGCGGTACCCCCGACGACCAAATGCAAAATGCCATCCAGCACGGTATCACCAAGATCAACATCTATTCCGATGTGGTAGGCGCTATGAACAAGGGTCTGAAAGACAAGCTCAATGCGATGGAAAACCCTTCCACCTGGCCTTTCCTGGTATTTGCCGATGCCCGGAATATGATGAAGGAAGTGGCCCGGAACAAGCTGCGTACCTTTGGCAGCGCAGGAAGACTGTAAGAGGAGAATGTTATGAAGACAAAAGCAGTCCGTCTTTACGGAGAGAATGATTTGCGGCTGGAAGAATTTGAGCTGCCGGAACTGAAAAACGGTGAGATTCTTATTAAGATCATTTCCGACAGCGTTTGTATGTCCACCTATAAGACAGCGAAACAGGGCGCAAAACATTTGCGTGTTCCTGACGATATTGCGGAAAAACCTGTTATCATTGGCCATGAATTTTGCGCAGAGATCGTGGAAGTTACGGATAAATGGAAAGATCAATTTCACGTGGGGGATAAGGTAGCTATGCCGCCCGTGCTGTCCTACCTTGGCGGTATGCAGACCGTTGGTTATTCCTTTGGTGAGATCGGCGGTGTTTCTACATATTCTATCGTTTATGAGCACATCATTGAAAACGGCTATTTGATGAAGCTGGACAGCGACTGCTTCTTCAAAGGATCGCTGATTGAGCCTGCGTCCTGCGTGCTTCGGGGCTATAAGGGGAGTATGCATTTGGATGCCGACGGTGTTCCTTATACCAATATTAAGCCCGGTGGCAAGGTTGCTATTTTGGCAGGCTGCGGTCCTATGGGCCTTGTAGCCATCGACCTTGCCCTCCATGGCACAGTGAAGCCCTCCGTTGTGGTGGTTACCGACTTGGATGAGAATCGTCTTGCCCGTGCAAAGGAACTTTTTAGTCCCGAAAAAGCTGTACAGGACGGTATCAACCTGATCTTCAGTAATTCCACTCTCCCCGATGAGCTGATTGCGCTGGCGGGCGGAGAATTTGATGATGTGTTTGTGTATGCCCCCGTTCCGGCAGTTGTGGAGCTGGGCGATGAGATCTTAGGCTTTGATGGCTGTCTGAATTTCTTTGCTGGCCCTCTTGATCAGAATTTTAGTGCAAAATTCAATTTCTACAACGTCCATTACAAGCAGCACCATGTTTCCGGAACTAGCGGCAGTACAATAGAAGATATGAAGGATATCGTACGTCTCATCGGTGAGAAACAAATCGACCCGGCTGTGATGATTACCCATATTGGCGGTATGGATGCTGCCATTGACACCACAGTGAATTTGCCCCAGATCCCCGGCGGCAAAAAGCTGATCTATACCCATATCAACTTACCCCTTACCGCAATTGCAGATTTTGAAACATTGGGAAAAACAGATAACCGATTCCAAAATCTTCACGAAATGGTCCAACGCAACAATGGCCTTTGGTCAGCTGAAGCAGAAGCATATTTACTTCAAAAGTTTTGACAAAAGCAGCAGCAAGTATTAAGCACTTGCTGCTGCTTAACGTTAGGCTGCCGCATCCAGCATATTTTCGATAAAGATGCCGTAACCCCGTGTTGGGTCATTTACCAAAACGTGGGTCACCGCGCCGATAAGCTTGCCGTTCTGTATAATCGGACTACCGCTCATTCCCTGCACAATACCACCCGTTGCCTGCAACAGTTCCGGGTCTGTCACCTTGATCAGCATATTCCTGCCACCATCCCGGGAATTGGGATATATCTTCAAAATCTCCACAGAATATTCCTGTACCTCGTCTCCGCTCACGTTAGAGCGAATGACCGCGGCACCGGTACGAATGTCTTCATTTTCAGCAACCGGAAGTTCCTCCCCTTGCCAACCGGTAACCATCGTACCGAAAATCCCCTGCTGTGAATTTTTATTAATTACTCCGATCGGTGTCTTATCCCGCAGGCTGCCAAGAAGCTGCCCCGGTTCCCCTGCTTTCCCTTTAATAACTGACAAAACGGTAGCCCGGTATAAAGTGCCTGCATCCACTGAGACAAGCTGACCGTTTCCGGTGTTGACGCCATGACCCAATGCGCCAAAAGTACCCGCATTCGGGTCATACCAAGTGACCGTTCCCACACCTGATATTCCCTGTTTAAGATAGATGCCAAGTCGAGGACCATCCTCAGTATTTATAGGTTGCACTTTTGCACTCTTCGTCTTTCCGTCGCGCATATAACGAACTTCCGCATTGCCATCCTGCGCTTTTAGAGCCTTCGTAATGTCATCGGTACAACGGACCTGTCTCCCATTAATATTCGTAATTTTATCTCCTACCTGAAGTCCTGCTTTTTGCGCCGCCGCACCAAGTATGGTGTCAAATCCCGCGATCACCATACTGTCATCACCCAACTGTAGTCCTACGACCTTTCCAACCGGCACCAACGTATCGACAGCCGCTGCCTCAAAGGGCAATACCGTAACGCAAAGCGCCAAGAGTATTGCGATTATTGTCAATTTTTTCATCTTCCCGCCCCCTAATTTTCTCTGCGAGTTTAATATTCCTCGCCGCCGCTTTTCATAACCCATACAAATGTCGAAAACTCAGGTGGGATATGCCAATTCGTCCGCAAACTGTATTTGCTCTTTTCAAAACAATCGTTAAATTTATATGAATATTACGTATTTACCCATTGACAAAGTAGGTAAGTAATGTTATATTACCTACGGAATTAATAGGTAATTATTATGTGGAGGTACCACTATGCAAGTTTACGCCGATAATGCCGCTACAACGAAGATGAGCGATATCGCCATCGCGGCTATGACAGACTGTTATTACAAGTATTACGGCAACCCATCCAGTTTGCATTCCGTCGGCCAGGAAGCCAAGGAAAAACTGGAAGATGCCCGCGCCCGGGTCGCTGCCTGCCTTGGCTGCGAACCCAGGGAAATCTATTTCACATCCGGTGGCAGCGAAGCAGACAATCAGGCAATTATTTCCGCTGCCCGTTTGGGTGCGAAAAAAGGAAAAAATCATATCATTTCCACCGCTTTTGAGCACCATGCAGTGCTCCACACCTTGGAGCGGTTGGAAAAAGAAGGCTTTGAAATCACCCTTTTGGACGTAAGCAACGGCCATAATATCACCGCCTCGCAGGTTAAGGACGCCATCCGCGAGGACACCTGCCTTGTAACCACAATGTACGCAAATAATGAGATTGGCTCCGTCCTCCCTATCACGGAGATCGGCGCTGTCTGTAAGGAAGCCGGTGTTCTGTTCCACACCGATGCGGTTCAAGCGGCAGGACATCTGCACATCAATGTAAAAGAACAAAACATTGATATGCTCAGCCTGTCTGCCCACAAATTCCACGGTCCAAAAGGCGTAGGTGTGCTGTATACTCGCCGCGGTATTGCCCTTCAAAACTTAATTGACGGTGGTGCCCAGGAGCGCGGCAAGCGGGGCGGCACAGAGAACCTTCCCGGCATTTGCGGTCTTGCGGCAGCTCTCGAAGATGCCTGCGCACACATTGATGAGAATGCGGCAAAGGTTTCCGCTATGCGAGACAAGCTGATCGCCGGCCTTTCTCAAATCCCCCACTGTGCGCTGAATGGTGATCCAGTCAACCGCCTGCCCGGCAATGTGAGCTTCTGCTTTGAGGGCATTGAGGGCGAAGCGCTCCTCCTTTACTTGGACGCTCACGGCATCTGCGCTTCCTCCGGCTCTGCCTGCACCTCCGGCAGCTTAGATCCCAGCCACGTGCTTCTTGCCATTGGCCGTGTCCACGACGTTGCTCACGGTTCTCTGCGGCTTTCCTTGGATCACAACAATACAGACGAAGAAATTGACCACATCTTAGTCGCTGTCCCCCAGGTCGTTTCCCTACTGCGGAATATGAGTCCCGTATGGCGCGACCTGCAAAACGGCACAAGAGAATATATACTTTAAGAGGAGATTAAAATTATGGCACTTTACAGCGAGGTCGTAATGGACCACTTTATGCACCCCCGGAATGTGGGCGTGATTGAAAATGCCGATGGTGTTGGCCAGGTCGGCAATGCCAAATGCGGCGACATCATGAAGATTTACCTAAAGATTGAAAATGACATCATCGTGGATGTAAAGTTCGAGACCTTCGGCTGCGGCTCTGCGATTGCATCCTCTTCTATGGCCACTGAAATGATTAAGGGAAAGCCCCTCTCTGAGGCGCTGACGCTGACCAACAAGGCCGTTGCTGAGGCTTTGGACGGTCTGCCTGTCCACAAGATTCACTGCTCTGTCCTTGCCGAGGAAGCCATTAAATCCGCTGTCAAGGATTACTACGACAAGAACGGCATTGCTTACGATCCCAAGCTCTTCCCTGACTGTGAGCACTGCGCCCACTGCGAGTAAACTATGATTGTATCGACAAAAGGGCGTTACGCCCTGCGGGTAATGCTCCACTTTGCCCTCAGCGGCAACGAGCAGTATATCCCATTGAAAGAGATCGCAGAGTCTGAGGAAATCAGTCAAAAATATCTGGAATCCATAATGACCACTTTATCGAAAGCCGGCTTTGTGGACGCTGTGCACGGCAAGGGCGGCGGCTACCGCCTTAATCGTGCGCCCGAAGAGTATACCGTTGGCAGCATTTTAAAGCTGACAGAAGGCAGCCTTGCCGCTGTCTCCTGCACCAGCCAAGGCCCAGCCGCCTGCTCCCGGGCAACCTGCTGCCAGACAAAGCCTATGTGGGAAAAGCTGGATGCAATGATCGACGATTTTTTAGAAGGCGTTACATTGGCAGACCTTATGGAAAAGAAATAAGAGGTGTGACCACACACCTCTTATTTTTATATTAAGAACCCTACCGCCAATAGCTA
>JAZQUL010000141.1:0-3204 GCA_045631285.1 Faecousia sp.
AAATAAATCTCAAAATAGAATTCTTTTTTATAGTCGCTGTTCCAAACGACTTTTAAAAGAGCCCTTTTATTTCTGGTGCTTAAAAGCTTTGTTAGCTTTTCTTACATTGTTTAATTTTCAAGGTACAGGCCGTCTCGCGACAACTTTGTTAGTATATCACGCATGATTCAGTTTGTCAATACATTTTTGAAGTTTTTTAAACTTTCTTTTATTTTGACTTCGTGTCTCACGCGACAGCTTGGTTATAATACCATCTTATCGGCACTTTGTCAAACGTTTTCTGCACCTTTTTGGCAGTTTTTTACAGTATCAGCGATTTACATAAGTCAGCTTATTTTCAGCCATACTCTCTACATGAATATGAACAATACCAGTGACAAAAGAGCAACAATAAGTATTCTCTCCAAAGAAGAATTGCAAAATATCTTCCGAGACTGCTCGGACTTCATGATTCGAGAGATCTATATCGGAGAACAAAAGGAATGGGCTGTGTGGCTATGCTGGCTGGACGGTTTGGCCTCTGGCACGGATATCTCCGACACCATTCTTCGTCCACTGACCGATCCCGCTCGATTTGAGCATTGCACGGACTATACCCATGTGTACCGCGAAATCTATAAAGGTGCTGTGCATAACTTTACAGCGAAATCTCTTACGGAGTCTTCCGCATTGGCAGCGGAACTTCTGAACGGCAGTTGCGGACTCATATTTCCTAAACTACGGAAGGCTATCAGCTTCGAAGTACGCAGTACATTTATGCGCTCAGTGGATTCCTCTACTTTGGAAAAGAGTGTAAAGGGTTCCAAAGAAGCCTTTATTGAAAACATTCGCGTAAATACCGCATTGGTGCGGCGAAAGCTCAAAACAACAAAGCTGAAGACGCAGACCCAAACAGTGGGAGAAAAAAGCGATACCTATGTGACCATATTATATATAGAAGGAACCGCCCGTGGAGATACAGTATCAGAACTGCAACACCGTTTACAGGGACTGGATATAGACGGACTCCTTGTTCCGGGGTATCTGGAGCAATACATCGTGGATGCACCCCGCTCTCCCTTTCCCCAGCTGCTGCACACAGAACGTCCCGATACCTTTGCCTCCATGCTGCTGGAGGGTCGCGTTGGGATTCTGGTAGATGGGCTCCCCGTGGGCTTCGTCGTACCCGCCACCTTGAGCCGCTTTATGCAGGTCACCGAGGACACTGCCCAGCATTTTGCCGTAGCCTCCATGCTGGTGATGCTGCGTTATATTGCTCTGCTGGCAGGGCTTTTGCTTCCTGGGCTGTATGTTGCCATTGCCATGTACCACCAGGAAATGATTCCCACAGAGCTATTGACCAGTGTGATCGACGCCAAACAAAAAGTACCCTTTTCCACTGCGGTAGAAGTGATTGGGATGCTGATTGCCTTTGAGCTTTTACAGGAAGCGGGTCTTCGGCTGCCCAGCCCTGTGGGAGATACCGTCAGCATTATTGGCGCTTTGATTGTGGGGCAGGCTGCGGTAGATGCGCGGGTGGTTTCCCCCATCGCCGTAATCATCGTTGCCTTTTCGGGAATTTCCTCTTATACCCTGCCCAGTCAAGACCTTGCCTCTGCTGTGCGCTTGGGTCGGTTTGTTATGGTAATATCCGCTGCGCTGGCAGGAATTTTTGGGGTAACCGCATTGTTTCTGTTGGGAGTCCACCATCTATGCACCATAGAAAGCTGCGGCATCGCCTATATGCACCCCTTCGTAGACGGGGATGATGCCGCTTGGCTAAGCACCCTGCTGCGGCGCCCATTATGGAAGGACATTTTCCGAGACAAAAAAATCGCAGGCTATGATCTCAGAAAGCAAAAATAAGGACGGTACCAAGTACCGTCCTTATTTATATTAGAGTGAAATTAAAAGCCCTGCTTCTTCAGCATTGCCGCAATCTGGGGAGGCCAGTCGGTGCAGTTCATAATAAACTGTGCCTTGCAGCACTTCTTTCCTGTGCCGTCTCTGACGATAATATCATAATACGCCAGCTTGTTGCCCGCACGCAGAAGGCTGCCCGTTGCGGTAATGGGGCCCTTAACTGCGGGAAGCAGATAGTGAATGGAAGCGGTAACCGTTACGGGGCGCTTCTTCTGCAGCATGCCAACACAAGCAGCTACGCAGTTGTCGCACATAGTGAACAGAACACCCTGATGGACATAGCCGCGGTCGGAGCTGGTATCACTGTACAGGTCGGTCTGCACATGGATGCCCTTTGCGTCTGCATAGGGAGCACCGATATGACAGACATCGTCGAAGGTACGCTTCATGCCCTTTGCCATAATGCCTGTGTTCATGAAGTTGGAAGTGGTCTTCCCTGTATATTTCTTGGGAAAGACCAGCTCTACGCCGTCTTCGGTGGTATCCTGCAAAATCAAGGTCTGCAGGAAGCACAGCTCGCCCTTGCCGTCATAGACCTTAGCTTCGCAAACCACAGCCTCATGGAAAACGCTCATGAGCTTTGCTTCAGCGGTAATGGGAGCGCTGTGAACCATACCCAGATACTGGCAGGTAGACTGCACCACCTGCATGTGGCGGTTCAGGCACACCAGCGCCATATTGCGGGCCGCAATGTGCCCGATGGTATACAGGAAGCCACCGTGGGCAAATCCATAGGGATTAAGAAATACATCCTTACTGTCACAGCGCACAGTTACACTCTTCTTTGTGTAGCTCTGCAGCACAAGACTCAAATTCTCGGTAAATAAGTCGTTAATAGGCAGCTGATCATCGATGAATTCCTGCATAATTGTCACTCCTTAAAAGCTTTGTTCTGGTATCCCTGAGGCAGATTGTTTGCCTTGTATTCCACACCCTGCATGGTGAACAGTGCAACCGCGATCAGTTCGCCGTTGCCATCGGTAATATCCAGATCGTAGAACACCAGCTGCTTGCCGTTACGCACCAGCTTTGCTTCTACGGTCACGGGGCCTTCCGTTGCGGGACGGAGGTAGTGGATAGAGCTGGAAACAGTGACGGGGCGCTTTTCCAGCAGCATTGCCATGCTGCCGCCTGCACAGGCATCGCAGCAGGTATAGATTGCACCGCCGTGGGCAGTGCCGTAAACGTCAAATACATCATCCAGCAGGTCAACGGAGTACTTCATACCTGCTTCGCCTCTGCCGCTCATGAAGCAGTGGCAGGTGGTTGCAAATGCAGGAGACTGTCTGGGGTAGGAAAGAC
>JAZQUL010000142.1:0-5860 GCA_045631285.1 Faecousia sp.
TTAAAAGCCAAGCAGGGAGAAGAAGGAGGAGAACATATCCTCAAAGAATGTACCGATGGAATTAAAGAAATCCGCAATGGCGCCGAAGAAGCCGCCGCTATTTCCCGGGTCATTGCCCGTGGACGGTTCTGTGGGAGGTTCGGTAGGTTCGGTTGGGGGATCGGTAGGCTCACCGGTTGCAGGGGTCAGAACCTTTCCGCAGACCGTACAAGTCTGATCGGTCGTACTTGTTGCCGGGGGACCCGGTGTGTGGGTGGTAAGGGGTTCGATGGCGTCATCCTTGGTTTCCCCACAGTATCTGCAGGTGTAAGTCATCGTTCCGGCCTCTTTGCAGGTAGGCTCCTTGGTAGTAATGCCGCTGCCCCAAGTATGGGTATCCAGCTTGGGGATATTTTCTTCTTTTGTGGTGTTGCAGATGGTGCAGGTATAGGTGTGTATACCGAAGTCTTTGCAGGTGGGAGCCTTTGTGGTGCGGCCTTCATCCCAAGTGTGGGCATTCAGCTTCGGGATGGTTTCCAGCTTTATGCGCTCACACAGCGTGCACTTATAGGCACAGACACCGTCTTCTTTACAGGTGACCGGTTTGGTAATCGTACCGTCATCAAAGATATGAACACAGAAATCATATTCGATGGTGGCGTTGGTCAAGGGAAGATTGCCACTCTTGATATCCAAAGTCTTCCATATTTCCTCGGTGCCTTTAAAATTCACTTTTTCCAGGTTGTTGCAGCCGCGGAACACTTCGTAACCAATGCTTTTCAGGCTGTTGGGGATGGTGATTGTTTTTAAGGCGGTACAGTTGCTGAAGGTGTACCAGTCAAGACTGGTGATCCCATCGGGGATAATGATGTCCTTCAAATTGGCGCAGCCATAAAAAGCGCGGTCACCAATGGTTTTTACTGTATCAGGAATTGTGTAGGGGTCGGCAAGGGCCATTGGCGCACGAATAAGGGTGAGCATATCCTTGTAGAAGAGGACACCGGTGTCATCGCTGGCATACACAGGATTGTTTTCGTCAATCCAGATACCGGATAGGCTGGGGCAGTTGCTGAATGCGTCGCGGTCGATGCTTGTCACACTGTCGGGAATGGAAATGCTCTCTAAGTTTGTGCAGTTTTCGAAAGCGTACATCTGAATTTCTGTTACACTGTCCGGAAAGGTGATGCTGGTTATATTGGCGCAGCCTTCAAAAGCATAGCTGCCGATGGTGGTTACCGGGTAGATTCCCAAGACAGAAGGCACTACGAGTTCACCGGAGACGGTTTTATCGCAACCCTTGATGGTGACCTTGCCGTCTGCAACGGTGTAAGTAAAGTATCCGTCCGTAGGCGCTTCCGGCTCTTTGTGTACAAGCAGCGCCACACCGCCTATCAGCATCAGACAAAAGAGAGAGACAAATGCTGCTTTTAATATTTTCATTGAGCGTTCCTCCGCGTAAAATCCATTTAAGAAAAAGTGTATATTTCGACTATTCACGTTATTATACAACAATTAAGTATAAAAAGCAAGTGTTTGGAAAATGCAAAAAATGGGAACGCGGAATGATTCTGAAATGGTCGCAATTCGTCGAACGAAAGTAGAGATACTTTGTTGTAATATGTAGAAAAATGTGATATTTTAGTAGAGACTTAAGAAAAAAGGAGGTGTCCGGCGTGAAAGTACAGATTGTAGACGATTCAAAGCTTTTTTGCGACAGATTGAAAGCCATTCTGCCGGACACTTTTATAGTAGATATTTGCACAGATTGCGAAAGAGCGGCATCCCGTATCTGCAGCTTTCGACCGGATATTCTGGTGCTTGCTGCGGAGATGGTGGGAAATGACGGCTTTTATGTTCTGCAGGAGGTGCAAAGTACCGGACTGCGGCCGAAGGTGCTGTTAATTACGCCCCTGGAATCCGAATATGTTGCAAAACGGGTGACCGAATTAAAAATCAACCACGTAATGAAAAAGCCCTGTAAACTCCAGGCGGTTGCTGATAGCGTTCTTCAGTTGCAGGAAAAGGCAGACTTGATAAGAAATACGCCCGAGGGTTGGATTCGCGCATTTCTGCTGAACCTGGGTTTCCACACCAAATTGTGCGGATATGAATATCTGCATACAGCGCTGGAGCTGTTGCAAAAAGATTCTAATCAACCGCTGACAAAGGTATTATATCCTGCGGTAGCAAAGCGGCACAATGGCAGCTGGCAGCAGATTGAGCACGGCATTCGGCTATCTATTAAAGGCGCGTGGGACAGCCGCACCGGAGATGATTGGGACATATATTTCCCAAATTTGACAAAAAAGCCAAGCAATTCCGCCTTTCTTACACGCGCTTTGCAGTACCTCCGGGAGATGGAGGAGCAGGCGTAAAGTTAGACATATGGGGAAATTGCTGGTAAAGCCCTACGGCAACGGAAACACCGGCCTGCCCGGCGGCTTGGAGATAGCCGGGCATTTCCTCAGCCTGTCGGGAGAGGGTGAATACGGCGCTATCCCTTTCAACGGAAAAGGTATACCTGCATTGCAGCTCCTCATCAAGAAAGCTTTTGCCGGAAAGGCGGGCGCTCTTACCGGTGGTACAACCGTTGGATGTCACTTGATAAAGTGCCGTCTCCTGATAAGCATCCAGCCAAAGGCTGCGGCCCTTTTTTATAGGCGCAAAATCGCAAAAACGCTGATGCAGCGCGGGGGCTGAAAATATAGGGCAGGAGAGTTCTTTGCCGTAGACGTCAGAAACGGCCACAGGGCAGGGCAGACCGTCCAGAAGCGTTTTAACGATTTGCGTAGTCAGGGGGACATTACAAATTTCAAAGTCCAAAAGGACACCGAAAGCATTTAGTTTTTGAACGGCAGAAGTGAGTTGCCGGAGGATTAGCTGCGGGTCGTGATGTAAAACCGGAACGCGGTCATTGACAATTAAGAGACTCCCCGGAGGAAGTCGCTGTGGAATATTGGTAAGACCTATTCCATAGGGGGAAAAATGACAGGCCATATAGGCAATATGCCGGGGGAGAGAGGTGGCACTGCGAATCTCTGCCTCCGTCATCGCAAGATAGAAGCGCAAAGACATAGACAAACGCCTCCCGATATGATATAATACGTGCCGTATATCTTATGAAGATGGGAATGATAATATGCCTTTTCCCTTATTTCCCCGGCAGATGCGGCAATCTCTGGCGGAATTGACACCCCAAACATTAAAAGACCTGGGCATCCGGCTGCTGATGCTGGATTTTGACAATACGATTGTTCCTTATACCACCAATACCCCAACTGCGGAAATGGAGCGCTGGCTGGAAGAAATGCAGGCCTCGGAAATTCAGATCTGCGTGGTTTCCAACAGCAAGCGCCAGCGCGTACAGATATTCTGCAAAGCGTGGAATATGGACTGCATTACCCACGCAAGAAAGCCCTTTGGGCGCGGTATTCGGTCGTGTATGGAAAGATACGGGTTTTCACCGGAGGAATGCGCCCTGGTGGGTGACCAGATTTTTACGGATACGCTGGGCGCAAATTTGGCCGGGGCGATGCCTATCCTTGTAAAACCCATCAACAATCATAATATTTGGCTGAAGTTGCGGCATATCGCAGAAAAGCCTTTTATATTCATTGCAAAAAGGAGAATGAAACAATGACGAATATGGAAAAATACCTGACCTTATTGGGTGAAGAAGTGGACGGTCTGCTGCTGACCTCCCGTTACAGCCGTCTGTACAGCGCAGAATACGACATTGCCGAGGGCGTTGCCATCGTAACAAAGAAAGGCTGCCGCTATTTTACCGACAGCCGTTATATTGAAGCTGCTGAAAATGGCCTCAAGGGCTATGAGGTTATGATGGTAGACCGGGAGCATCCCTACACCAAGCTGATTAATGAAGCAATCGCAGAATTTGGCGTTACCAAGCTGGGCTTCGAGGAAGATTACCTCAATGTTGCCGAATTCCGTTACTATGAAAAGGGTCTGAATGCTGAGCTGGTACCTATGAATAAGGCGATCCACAAGTTCCGTCAAATCAAGGAGGAGTGGGAGCTGAACCTGATGCGTAAAGCCCAGGAGATCACCGATAAGGCGTTTTCCGAGGTGGTGGGCCGTATCAAGGTCGGTATGACCGAGAAGGAGCTGCAGGCAGAACTGATTTACTGCCTGTATAAAAACGGCGCGGACAATACCTCTTTTGATCCCATCGTGGTATCCGGTCCCAATACCAGTCTGCCCCACGGCGTTGCCGGTGACCGGGTTATTCAGGCAGGCGATTTTATCACCATGGATTTTGGCGCGCTATACTGCGGCTACTGCGCCGATATGACCCGTACTGTGGCGGTCGGCTATGTCACAGAGGAAATGGAAAAGGTATATAATACCGTTTTCGAAGCCCAAAAGGCAGGTATTGCCGCAACAAAGGCAGGCGTTTTGGGTAAGGAAATCGACGCGGCTGCCCGTAAGGTAATTACAGATGCCGGTTACGGTAAGTATTTTGGCCACGGCTACGGCCACTGCCTTGGTATGGAGGTTCACGAAGCCCCCGGTGTAAGCCCTGCGGGGGAGACGGTGATGGAAGAAAATATGATTGCGTCTGCCGAGCCTGGTATTTATCTGCCGGGAAAATTCGGCGTTCGCATCGAGGATGTACTGATTTTTAAGGAAAACGGCTACGAGGACATTACCCATAGCCCGAAAAATTTAATTATTGTATAAAAATTTGCATTTTCCTCTTGCAAAATGTCAGTTTGTCGGTTAGAATATATCAGTCAAGCTATGTACACATTTAGCCCCCTTTTTATGGGGAGCGTTTTAGGAGGATAAAAATTATGATTTCTGCAGGCGATATTCGCAACGGTGTAACCTTTGAGATGGACGGTAAGGTCGTTCAGGTCATCGAGTTCCAGCACGTGAAACCCGGTAAGGGCGCAGCTTTCGTTCGCGTCAAGATGAGAAACGTCATCACCGGCGGCGTGACCGAAACTTCTCTGAACCCTTCCGCAAAGTTCCCCACTGCTTTCATTGAGAGAAAGAAGATGGAGTATTCCTACAATGACGGCGATCTGTACTACTTTATGAACCCCGAGACCTACGAGCTGGAGCCTATCGACAAGTCCGTTCTGGACGACGGCTTCCGTTTCGTCAAGGAGAATGACACCTGCACCATTATGAGCTACAAGGGCAATGTCTTCGGTGTTGAAGTTCCCACCTTTGTAGACTTGGTTGTTACTTCCACTGAGCCTGGTTTTGCCGGCAACACCGCTACCAACACCCTGAAGCCTGCTACTCTGGAGACCGGCGCTGAGGTTAAGGTGCCCCTGTTCATCAACGAGGGCGAGAAGATCCAGATCGACACCCGTACCGGTGAATATCTGGGCCGCGCAAAATAAGGAGAATAGCTATGACTATTTCTGAAAAGGCTGCATACCTCAAGGGTTTGATGGATGGCCTGAAGCTGGACACCGAGAAGGCAGAGGGTCAGATGATCGCTGCTATCGTGGAGCTGCTGGGTGATGTAACCACTACGCTTTCCAATGTACAGGAGACCACCATTGCCATCTCCGACGAGCTGGACGAGATCGAGGAAGATCTGGATGCTATCGAGGATTACATTCTCTCTGAGGACGAGGATGACTTTGATGACTATGAGGACGATTTCGACGACGAGTACGACGATGACGACTACGAAGAAGGCTTCGACTACGGCGACGAAGAGACTACCATCTACGAGGTGAAGTGCACCTGCGGCAATGTGATTGCATTTGATGAGGATACCCTGGAAGAGGGCAGCATCATCTGCGACAACTGCGGTGAAACCCTGGAATTCACCTTCGACGATGAGGATGAAGACGAAGAGTAATCCACCGGTTCACAACTAAAAATACAAAAACCGCAG
>JAZQUL010000143.1:0-11449 GCA_045631285.1 Faecousia sp.
GGGTTGGGTCAGTCTCTCCTATGTGGACATTGAGACACCTGTTGTACCCCCGGAACCCTCAGAACCCACCGAACCTGAGCCTACCGAACCTGAGCCTACCGAACCTGAGCCTACCGAACCCACAGAGCCGCCCAAACCCCAGCAAACCGGCACGATTACCGCCAGCAAACTGAATATCCGCGCGGAAGCGGGCACAAGCGGCAGATATTTGGGCTACTATGTCCGTGGTACCAAGGTCACCATTTTGGATACCAAAATGGTGGGCAATGTGAAATGGGGCAAAACCGATAAGGGCTGGATAAGCCTGCAATATGTAAAGCTGGATGAACCTGTGTCTGAAGCCGTTATTAAGACGGTAACTGCCGATGTGCTGCGTGTCCGCAGCGGTCCGGGCACAACCTACAATGTGGCAGCCCGCCTGAATAAGGGCGCGAAAGTAACAATCCTGGAAACCAAAACCGTGGATGGAATGCTTTGGGGTCGTATTTCTCAGGGCTGGATATCTATGGACTATGTAAAATAACCGAAAGAGGAGGGAAACCTCCTCTTTCTTTTTTAGAAAAATCTGCAAGAAATCCTTGCTTTTTAGGTCCTTAGTCAGTATAATAAACTAGTTAAAATATAGATAATAGTTGAGGTTTCACCGTGTACTTAAAATCTTTGGAAGTGCAGGGCTTTAAGTCCTTCCCGGATAAAACCGTAATCCGCTTTGGCGATGACATTACCGCCATTGTAGGACCTAACGGCTCCGGTAAATCGAATATTTCCGACGCCATTTTGTGGGTTATGGGCGAACAGAGTACCAAGACGCTCCGTGGCGCAAAAATGGAGGACATCATCTTTGGCGGTACGGCAAAGCGCGCCGCTGTGGGCTTTGCGGAAGCAACCCTGCTTTTAGATAATACTGACCGGGCGCTAAGCTACGATAGCGACGAGGTAATGGTAACCAGACGTTACTATCGCTCCGGTGACAGTGAGTTTTATATCAATAAGCAGTCTGCCCGCTTAAAGGACATTCACGAACTGTTTATGGACACCGGCCTCGGCCGGGAGGGCTATTCCAACATCGGTCAGGGCAGAATTGATGAAATTCTCTCCCTCAAGAGCGCAGACCGCCGTGAAATCTTCGAAGAAGCAGCCGGTATCTCCAAGTACCGTCACCGCAAGGAGGAGACAGAGCGGAAACTGGCGGCAACGGAGGATAACTTGCTGCGTATCGGCGACAAGGTCTCCGAATTGGAGCTGCAGTTAGAGCCGCTTCGTGTGCAGGCGGAAAAGGCGAAGAAATACTTAGAGCTGAAGGATCAGCTGATGGGCGTGGAGGTTGCTGTCTGGCTGGACCGTTTGGAAAAGCTCTCTGCCGATGCCAAAAAGGCGGAGGAGGACTATACGTCTGCCAACTTTGTGCTTCAGCAGGCCCACGAGGATTTGGATAAGCTTTACGCCAAATCCGCCCAGTTTACGGAAGAACTGCGTACCCATAACGAAAGTATGGAAGACCACCGTGTGAAGCTCAGTATGCTGGAAGGTATTCGCCAGCAGATTGAAGGTCAGATTGCCGTTTTCCAGGGCAATGTAGAGAATAACGAACTAAATATCCGCCGCAGCCAGGAAGACCTGCAAGGGCAGGAGGCGCGCAGCAGCGGTATCTCCGCCCAGATGGAGCAGACCGATGCCCGCATAACGGAAATTGAAAAAATGCTCTCCCAAAAGCGGGAGGGGCTGGATAACTTGCAGCGGGAACTGACAGAAATGACCGCCGCCTCCCAAGGCCTTACCCGCCAGTATATGGCGCTGCGGGAAAAGGAAGCAAGACTTGCTACCGAAATGGCTTCCAAAGAAGCGGACCTCCGTGGCCTCCAGAATATGCTGGGGGAAAACGGTGGCCGCGCCCAGCAGCTGCGCGATGACCTCCAAAGCGGCAAGGAGCGGGAAGAAGCGGCGCAAAACGAGCTTGCCGCCTGCCGCAAGACCCTGACAGCCGCCCGTGAGCAGGTAACGGCTGTGAATAACACCATTGCCGGCTATACCCTCCGGCAGACCACCCGCGCAAAGCGCCGGGATGACCTCTCTGAGCAGGTACAGAAGCTTCACAGCACGCTGGAATCTGTGCAGGCAAAGGTACAGGTGTTCCGGGCAATGGAGCAGGATTTTGAAGGCTATCAAAAATCCGTCCGTATGGTTATGCAGGAGGCGAAACGGGGTACACTCCATAGTGTACACGGCCCGGTGTCTCAGCTTATCCGCACCGAGGATGAATATACCGTTGCTATTGAAATCGCCTTGGCAGGCGGTATGCAGCAGATTGTTGTGGATACCGAGCAAGACGGCAAAAACTGTATTAACTATTTAAAACGTACTGGTGGCGGCAGAGCGACCTTCCTGCCGCTTAGTGTCATCCGTGGCAAGACCTTGAGTGAAACCGGTCTTGAAAACTGCGGCGGCTTTATCGGCGTTGCTTCCGAACTGGTTACTTTCGATGAAAAGTACCGCAGTATTATTGAAAACCTCCTTGGCAGAATTGTTATTGTCCGGGATATTGACAACGCCATCGCTATGGCGAAAAAGTACGCAAACCGCTTTAAGATTGTTACGTTAGACGGTCAGGTGGTGAACCCCGGCGGTTCTATGACCGGTGGTTCTGTGAGCAGGGAGGCCGGCATTCTCAGCCGCGCAAACGAACTTGAAAAGCTGAAAGCGCGGGAGAAAAAACTCAGCGATGAGCTGACAGCCTTGGAGGAGCAGTATACAGAGGCTCGCCGTCAGGCGGATGAGGTGGAATTCCAGCTTGCTGCCGCCAAGGAAGAGCGGATTGCCGCAGAAAAGGAAGTCCTCTCCCAAGAGGGTCGGGAAAAGCAGCTTGAAATTTGGCTGCAAGCCATCTCTGATGCCGTGCAGGCAACGGAGCGCGAGTTGGACGGGCTCAGCGACCGGGAAAAGGCAGATCGTGAGCAATGCGCCCTTATTCGCGGTGTTCTCACCCAGATGGAACGGGAGCAGGCAGAAACCGCGACCCTGCGCGAAACCTTAGAGGGCAATCAGCTTGACGCAGATGCTTCTGTAGAGAAAGTCACAAGCGCGATGCAGCAGCTGCGTACCGATATGGCAGCGCTGGATGCAGAGCGAATTACCGCCCAAAATCACATTGCTGACCTGCGGGCGCTCTATGTGGCGGCAGAGGGCGACCGTACAAGAAAGCTGCGGGATATTGACCTTATTTTGGAGGACACCCGTCGACAGGAGGCGCTTATTGCCGAGCAGGAAGAAAAGCGCTTGGAAAACGAAAAGGAGCTTAACGCGGCCACAGAAGAAATGGCAGCCGCCCGCGCCCGTTATGCCCAGATGGAAGCCAGCCGCGCCAAATGTGACAGCGATATCGTGGAGCTGAACAAGTCCATTGTCAATATGGAAAAGGCTTGTGTCCACTTGGCATCCAAAAAGGAAAAGGCGGACTTTGAAGAAAAGACTATTATTGATAAGCTGTGGGACAGCTACGGTTTAACGCCCGGTACTGCCCAGCAGAAAAAGGGCGAAATCGAGTCTGTTACTGCCGGTAACCGGATTATCGCAGAACTGAAACGGAAGATTTCCGCCTTGGGCACACCCAATCTGGGCGCTATTGAGGAATATACCCGCATCAATGAGCGGTACACGTATCTTGCTGAACAGCGGGACGATGTGCTGGCAGCCAAGCGGGATTTAGAGAGCATCATTCGGGACATTACGGGGGAAATGACCACCATCTTCGTCACCGAGTTTAAGAAGATTGACGAGTATTTTGGCAAGACCTTTGAGGAAATGTTCGGTGGCGGTAAGGGTCAGCTTGTGCTGGAAGACCCGGAAAATCCGCTGACCTGCGGCATCGAAATTCGGGTACAGCCTCCTGGAAAGCAGCTGAAAACCATTACGCTGTTGTCCGGCGGCGAAAAGGCCTTCGTGGCCATTGCCCTGTATTTTGCCATTTTGAAGGTACGTCCCACACCGTTTTGTATGCTGGACGAAATCGACGCGGCTCTGGACGACCGGAACGTAGAGCGCTTTGCTACGTATTTGCGGAATTTAGGCGAAAAGACCCAGTTTATCGTCATTACCCACCGCCGCGGTACGATGGAAGCCTCTGACGTGCTCTACGGCGTAACGATGCAGGAGCAGGGTGTCAGTAAGCTGCTGCGGCTGGATCTGAACCAAATGGAGCAACAGTTGGGCATCATCGAGTAAAGGAGCAAATTTATGAGCTTTTTTGATAAAATTAAGGAGGGTCTTTCTAAGACAAGAGACGCCCTGTCTAACACCATTGGCAGCGTGTTCTCCGGCTTTAGCGAAATCGACGACGATTTTTACGATGAACTGGAAGAGAGCTTGATCCTTGCAGACTTGGGCGTAGATACCACTGTAAAGGCCATTGACCGCCTACGCAAGGCGGTGCGTGAGCAGAAGCTGAAGACCACTGAGGAAGCCCGCAGCGCCCTGAAAAATATCTTGGTAGAAATGCTGCAGGTAGGGGACACCGCCCTGAAGCTGGACACCAACCCCTCTGTGATTTTGGTCATTGGTGTCAATGGCGTAGGCAAAACCACCACCATCGGCAAAATTGCCGCCCAGCTCACAAAGAAGGGAAAGCAAGTGCTGCTTGTGGCAGGAGATACCTTCAGGGCCGCTGCCGCAGACCAGTTGGAAATTTGGGCAGGCCGCTCCGGCGCAGCCATTGTCCGCCAAAACGCGGGCGCAGACCCGGCATCCGTTGTCTTCGACGGCATCCGTTCCGCTAAGGCAAAGGGCAGCGACGTGATCATCATCGATACCGCCGGCCGGCTGCACAATAAGACAAACCTGATGAACGAGTTGGGGAAAATCAGCCGCATTGTGGAGCGCGAGCTGCCGGAAGCATCCCGTGAGGTGCTTTTGGTGCTGGACGGCACTACGGGACAGAACGGCCTTATTCAGGCGAAGGAATTTAAGAACATTGCCGGTGTCACCGCTGTGGCGCTGACCAAGCTGGACGGCACCGCCAAGGGCGGCATTGTTATCGCAGTGGCGGATACACTGCAAATTCCGGTGAAATTTATTGGCGTAGGTGAGCAGGTGGACGACCTTGTGCCCTTTGACGCGCAAGCATTTGTGGAGGCGCTGATCTAATGAAGGTCGTACTGGCAAGCAAAAATAAGCATAAGCTGAAAGAAATCAGCCAAATTACGGAAAAGTTCGATATGGAACTGGTGCTTCAAAGCGAGCTGGGCGTTGACATCGACGTGGAGGAAACCGGTACTACTTTTGAGGAAAACTCGCTCCTTAAAGCAGAAGCGGTAATGAAAGCCACAGGCCTCCCGGCGCTGGCAGACGATTCCGGCATCGCGGTAGATGCCTTAAACGGTGCGCCTGGCATCTATTCTGCCCGTTACGGCTTTGACGAAAGCTTAGACGATTGGGGAAGACTTTTACTGCTGCTTAAGAACACGGAGCACGTACCGGACGGTCAGCGGCAGGCAAAATTCGTCTGTGTCATCTCCTTTGTAACACCGGCCGGACAGGTTATTCAGGCCCGGGGCGAGATCCACGGAGAGCTGACGAGAGAGGCGAGGGGAGAGGGCGGCTTCGGTTACGACCCCATCTTCTATTACCCGCCTTTGGGGAAGACCACAGCAGAGCTTTCCCAGGAAGAGAAAAATGAAGTTTCCCACCGCGCAAACGCGCTAAAAGTTTTTTACAAGAAATTAAAGGAGGCTGGCTATGCTGACAAGTAAAGAGCGTGCCGAGCTGAGAAGTCAGGCAACCACCCTGGATACTACTTTGATGGTAGGCAAGGGCGGTGTGACCGATGCGGTAATCGCAGAAGCGGAGAATCAACTGGATTCCCGGGAGCTGGTCAAAGGCAAAGTGCTGGAAGGCGCGATGATGACCCCACGGGAAGTATGTGACGAAATCTGCGAGGCCACCGGCGCCGAAGGTATCGGTGTCATCGGTACAAAATTTATCATCTACCGGTTTAGTGAAAAAGTGCAGGCCCAGAGAAATCAGACCGGCCGCGCCAAGCGGAAGGCAACGCCTGTTGCGAAATCCAATCCCGTCCGTAAGGGCGCCCAAGCCCGTCGTCAGGCGGCAAAAAAGGTGCGCGAGCAGCGCAACGAGTATTTCCGCCAGATGGCCATCGATAAGGCCATCGAGCGGGAACGGGAGAAGAAACTTCGGGAAGCAGACTGAGCAGGGAGGTAACATATGGAAAGGATCGGTATTTTCGGTGGAACCTATAATCCACCTCACTTGGGACACATCCAGGCGGCTGTCTATGGGAAAACTGCGCTTTGCTTGGATAAACTATACCTGATCCCATCCCATATCTCTCCCCATAAGGAACTTCCTGCTGGCTCGCCCACCCCTGAGCAGAGACTGCAAATGGTGGCCCTTGCGGCAGAAAATACCGACCTGACTGTGTCAGATATTGAACTTTGCCGCGGCGGCGCCAGCTACACATACCAAACCGTACTCACACTGCGGGAGAAGCATCCCAATGCCCAACTCTATTTGATGGTGGGGACGGATATGTTCCTTACCTTAGATTGTTGGCGCGAGGCAGAAATGCTTCTTCGTATGGTTACACCGGTGGTGTTTTATCGGGGCGACAAGGGGGAACGGGCGCAGATTGAAGAAAAGAAAGCTTTCTTTGCCCAAAAAGGAATCTCCACCATTGTGATGGAAAACCCGATAACGGAAATTTCCTCTACCCAACTGAGAAGAATGCTTGTTTTCGACTGTGCCGCATCGTTCCTTAGCGAAAAGGTGCACACCTACATTCTGCAAAATAAGCTTTACGGTACCGGGGAAAACTACAAAAACCTACCCATCGAGGAATTGGAGAAAGTGGTAATAAGCCTGGTAAAACCCAATCGTGTGGCCCATATCCTGGGCTGCCGGGATACAGCGGTAGAACTGGCAAAAAGGTGGGGCGCGGATGAGACCGATGCGGCGCGAGCGGCACTGCTCCACGATATTACAAAGGCTCTCGACGGCCCACTGCAACTGACGCTATGCCAGCAGTACGGTATGGAACCGGATGATTTTTCCCGGGCGTACCCCAAGACCTTGCATGCCCACACGGGAGCAATGGTGGCGCAGCGGATTTTTGGGGAAAACGAAGCGGTGGTTTCCGCTATCCGCAGCCATACCACCGGAAAAGCCGGAATGAACATATTGGAAAAGATTATCTATGTGGCAGACTATATGGAGCCAAATCGGGATTTTGACGGTGTGGATGCCCTCCGGGAAGCTGCATTTACAGATATCAATAAGGCCCTTAAGATGGGGCTGGAAATGACGATTGCTCTCCTTACCAGGGAGGGAAAGACCATCTCCAAAGAGTCTCTTGAGGCCTTACAGGACATAAATTGAGAGGAGCTAATATATGACAACAAAAGAAATTGCATGTGAAGTTGTTAAAATGCTGGACAGCAAGAAGGGTATGGAGCTGCGGCTTTTGAAGATTGACCGGGTCTCCAGTCTGGCGGATTATTTCGTTATCTGTACCGGTACTTCCAATACCCACGTTCGTACCCTCTGCGACATCGCCGAGGATACGCTTGAAAAGCTGGGCGAAAACAAGCTGGGTCGGGAAGGCCACCGCGGCAACACTTGGGAGCTTTTGGATTTTGGCTCTATCGTTGTTCACGTGTTTACCGAGGAAGCAAGAGCGTTTTACGATTTGGAACGCCTTTGGGCCGACGCTGAAAAAGTAGATATTGGGGACATTGTTCTCCCGGAATGAAAGAAGGATAGAAAATGAATTACGAATTTTCTGCCATTGAGAAGAAATGGCAAAAGTACTGGGAGGAAAACAATACCTTCCATACCGATGTTTGGGACTTTTCAAAACCCAAGTACTATGTGCTGGATATGTTCCCTTATCCCTCCGGCGTAGGCCTCCACGCAGGTCACCCTGAGGGCTACACCGCAACGGACATTATGTCCCGTATGAAGCGGATGCAGGGCTACAACGTTCTTCACCCCATGGGCTATGACTCTTTTGGCCTGCCTGCGGAGCAGTACGCGGTTTCTACCGGCAACCACCCCAACGGCTTTACCCAAAAGAACATTGAGACTTTCTCTGGTCAGCTGAAAGAATTGGGCTTCGACTACGACTGGTCTAAGGTGTTGGCTACCTCTGACCCCTCTTTCTATAAGTGGACCCAGTGGATTTTCAAGAAGCTGTGGGAAGCCGGCTATGCCAAGCGGATAGAAATGCCCGTCAACTGGTGCGAGGAACTGGGCACCGTTCTTTCCAATGACGAAGTCATCGACGGCAAGTCCGAGCGCGGCGGTTACCCCGTTGTAAAGAAGAATATGATGCAGTGGGTCATCGACCAGCCCGCCTTCGCAGAAAAGCTCCTGGAGGGTCTGGATGAAATCGACTGGCCCGAATCTACCAAGGAGATCCAACGCAACTGGATTGGCAAATCCACTGGCGTAGAGGTTGACTTCCAGCTGGTCGGTGGCGGCAGCTTCTCTATCTACACTACCTGTATCGAAACCATCTACGGCATCACATTTATGGTTCTTGCCCCCGATGGCAAGATTACTGAGAGCCTTCTCGACCGTGTGCAGAATAGGGAAGAGGTAGAAGCTTACATTGCCGAGACCGTCAAGAAGTCCGATATGGACCGCACCGAGCTGAACAAAACCAAGTCCGGCTGTCCCTTAAAGGGCGTGTACGCTATCAACCCCGTAAACGGCAAGGAAGTGCCCGTATTTATTGGTGACTTCGTCCTTGCCAACTACGGCACCGGCGCGGTTATGGCTGTTCCCAGCCACGACCAGCGCGACTTTGAGTATGCCATCGCTCATAATATCCCTATGATTCAGGTCATTGAAGGTCGCGATGTCAGCGAGTGCGCCTTTGAGAAGCAGGATTACTTAGGCAAGGGCTGTAAGCTTATTAACTCCGAGGAGTTTACCGGCCTGACCGTTGAGGAAGCCAAGGAAGCCATCACCTGCAAGCTGGAAAAGCTGGGCGTGGCAAGACGGAAAAACAATTACCACTTCCGTGATTGGATCTTCGCCCGTCAGCGCTACTGGGGCGAGCCTGTGCCTTGCGTTTATACCGAGGATGGCGAAACGGTGTTTCTGCCCGACAGCGAGCTGCCGCTGATCCTGCCTGAGCTGGAAGACTACAAGGGTAAGGGCGGAAAAGCGCCTCTGGAAAACGCCGAGGAGTGGAAGCACTACGATGCAAACGGCATTAAGGGCCTGCGGGAAACCTCCACAATGCCCGGTTCTGCCGGTTCTTCTTGGTATTTCCTGCGCTATATTGACCCCAATAATGATAAGGAGTTTTGCGATCCGAAGCTCTTAGAGCACTGGATGCCGGTTGACCTCTATATCGGAGGTCCTGAGCATGCTGTCGGTCACCTGATGTACTCTCGTATCTGGAACCGTTTCCTCTATGATAACGGTCTGTCTCCTGTAAAGGAACCTTTCAAGAAACTGGTACACCAGGGTATGATCCTTGGCGAAAACGGCATCAAGATGGGTAAGCGTTTCCCTGAGTTCGTGGTCAACCCCAGTGACATTGTCCGGGATTACGGCGCAGATACCCTGCGCCTGTACGAAATGTTTATGGGCCCGCTGGAGGTAAGTAAGCCTTGGTCTACCTCTGCCGTTGCCGGCGCAAAGAAGTTTATTAACCGCGTATGGAACTTCTTTACCGAGCCTGCCAATATCACTGAAGAGGATGACGGCAAGCTGACTAAGATTTATCATCAAACCGTGAAAAAAGTTACAAACGACTTTGAAGTTCTTGGCTTCAATACCGCCATTGCCCAGATGATGGTTTTTGTTAACGAGGTTTATAAGAACGGTACTTGCCCCCGTGAGTATGCCGAGGGCTTCATTAAGATGATTTCCTGCATCACTCCCCATGTCGGCGAGGAAATTTGGCAGATTTTGGGCCACGATAACACCATCGCCTTTGAGCCTTGGCCTGTCTATTGTGAGGACAAATGCAAGGATGCCGAGGTTACGATGGCAGTGCAGGTCAACGGCAAGATGCGTGGCACGGTGGTTATGGATGCCGACCTCGATAACGATGCGGTTATTGCCAATGTACTGGCTGACGAAAAGATTGCTAAGTTCCTGGAAAAGAACGGTGGCAATATCGTTAAGACTATCGTCGTTAAGAACAAGCTGGTCAACCTGATCGTAAAATAACAAAAATCCGCCAAAATACGAATTTGTTCTTGACAATTTGTTTAGAAACGGATATAATAATCAAGCCGTATTGGCCCTGAAAGCGTCCTGGATAGAGCCGGACGACATCGGAGGGAGGGAAATCAATGTCTGAAATTCGCGTAAAGGAGAACGAATCTCTGGAGAGCGCTCTGCGCCGTTTCAAGCGTAGCTGTGCCAAGGAGGGCGTTATCGCCGAAGTTAAGAAGCGTGAGCATTACGTCAGCCCCAGCCTGAAGCGTAAGCAGAAGTCTGAAGCTGCCCGTAAGAACAAGAAGAAGTTTTATTAATATTCCCTCTTGATCTTAAAAAACAATCCCGCAGGTGTTGCCTGCGGGATTTTTTGTGGTAATTTTGACTAAAAGGGTGGATAGAGAGATCGATAAAATACACCAAATTTAACAGATAAAGCAAAAAGCAAAAAAATAGTATTGACTTTATCACGGTAAAGTGATATAGTTTCCACAACGAAATAAACAAAAGCGTTTGAGCAGAAATCAGTAACCGAAATTCTGTGGCTTCAGAGAACTGTTGGGTGGTGCAAAACAGCAGCTCCGGATTCGGCGAATACATTCTGTTAGCTGTGGGCCGAAAAGAAATTGAGTAGGTCTTACCGGTAGCAACCGTTATATTGCAAAGGTGTGTTGGCACCTTATGAGGCTCTTCCTGTGAGGGGAGGGTGAAGCAGAGTGGTATCACGGCGTAAGTCGTCCCTGTTTTTCCGTATGGAAAAGCGGGGATTTTTTGATTTTGTAGGTTTGCATAGTACAAGAAACTATGTGGATTATAAATTTATTTTATAGGGAGATTTCGTTATGAAAAAGGTATTGTCTATCGTATTGGCATTGGCAGTGTGCATCAGCTGCTGCGCTATGCTCACCGCTTGCGGTGAAAAGACTGCTGCAAAGTATAAAATTGGTATCTGCCAGTTGGTAGAGCACGTTGCACTTGACGCAGCAACCGAAGGCTTTAAGCAGGCTATTATTGACGAGCTGGGTGCCGACGCTGTTGAGTTCGATGTACAGAACGGTCAGGGTGACCCTGCTACCTGCTCCACCATCGCTAACCAGTTTGTATCCAACAATGTTGATTTGATTATGGCAAACGCTACTCCTGCACTGCAGGCTGCTGCAGCTGCTACTGGTGAGATTCCCATTCTGGGCACTTCCGTTACTGAGTACGGTGTAGCACTGGACATCAAGGATTTCAACGGCACCGTTGGTGGCAACATCTCCGG
>JAZQUL010000144.1:0-4185 GCA_045631285.1 Faecousia sp.
GCAGGCGGAAAAAGTTGTTGACTTATAAGCATTTTTTGGTTATAATGGGTAGGCTGACGATTGTATCGTCGATTATTATGCGTTGCTGCGGTCTTTTGACTGTTGAGCATATGTGATTTATAGGAGGTGTATCCGAATGAAGCGTACCTATCAGCCCAGCCGCCGTCATCGTTCCAAGGTTCACGGTTTCCGGCAGAGAATGGCTACTTCCAATGGCCGCAAGGTTCTTGCTCGCCGTCGTGCAAAGGGCCGTAAAGTCCTGTCTGCCTGAGTTTAGGCTCTGTGATTGAACCACAGCAAAAATAATCGCTCATTGCGAAAATGGGAGTCTGTGCGGGGCGAACCGGTATTCGCCCCGCCCCTTTTTTACGGGAGATAAGCCTATGAAATTCTCCAGCGCGCTGAAACTGAATCATATTTTCCGCCGACTTTACGGCACACCCGCCCAATCTAACCGTTTTCTGGCCCTATATGCCCGGAAAAACCGGCTTAGTCAAAACCGCATTGGCATTACCGTCAGCAAAAAGCTGGGATGTGCTGTGGTTCGTAACCGGGTTCGCCGCCGTCTGCGGGAAATTTACCGTCTCAACGAGGACCGTTTTTTACCCGGCTATGACATTGTGGTGGTCGCCCGTTCCCGGGCAGTAGATGCTTCCTTCGAGGATCTTCGTATTGCTTACCTGACCGCTGCGGAAAAAGCGGGCATCCTGCGTCCGGAGGCACAGCTATGAAAAAGCTGATGCTATCCATCATTCAGTTTTATCGGAAACACATCTCCCCCTACACACCCCCAAGCTGTCGGTTCACACCCACCTGTTCTCAATACGCATACGAGGCAATCAACAAATATGGGGCCTTGAAAGGCGGTTTTTTGGCACTAAGGCGACTGCTTCGCTGCCATCCCTTCAGCAAAGCCGACCATTACGACCCCGTTCCTTAAGCCGAGGGGAGTCGAACCCCGATAGGTTTTGAAAGGCAGCTTTCCGCCAATACTGCGGAAAATTCCTCGAAAATATCGGACGGATATTCCCTTCGTGATTTTACTTGTCTTGACGAAAAGCTGCTATCTCAAAACTGTGCAGCACCCCACAGCAAGGAGTTTTGCTTTGGATTTTTGTGCAGATGACGCAGCCTTGCTGACGCAAGGCAAGGAAGATAAGGAAAAATACAACCAAAAGAACTGCTGTGGGGCTGTCGGTGTTCGATTCCCCTCGGCTCAGGAGGAAAATAAATGTTTCTTGCATTCAACATTGCGGACATTGTCAACGTACCTTTTGGTTTTCTGCTGCGTATCCTCTACCAGCTTGTAAACAACTACGGCTTGGCGCTGATCCTCTTTACCCTACTGGTAAAGCTGGTTCTGCTGCCGCTCTCTGCCAAGAGCAAAAAAGGTATGATGCAGACGTCCCGTCTGACCCCTTATGTACAGGCTCTGCGAAAAAAGTATGAAAACGATCCCCAGAAGCAAGCAGAAGCCATCCAAAATTTATACAAGGAAGAAAACTGCAGCCCCACCGGCGGCTGCCTTTGGAGCTTTATTCCTCTGCTGATTCTGATTCCGCTGTACACCATTGTCCGTGAACCTATCACTTATATTTTAGGTGAGAGCAAAGAGGTCACAGCGCAGATCATTGAGGCGATTAAAGCCGCTGCCCCCGAGGGTACTTTTACTGCAAACAACGCCTACTACGATCAGATGACCGCTGCGGCGCTCATCCCTCAGTATAAGGAAGCACTGGCTAGCCTGAATCTCAGCGCCCAGACCCTGAACGGTATCAACTTCGGATTTGCAGGCATTGATCTTGCCCGGATTCCCGATTTTAACATCTTTGCGTGGAAGGCCTTTACCTGGGCCAATATCGGCGCATTCCTGCTTCCCGTCATTTCCGCGGCCAGCCAGATGTTTACCGGCTGGATTTCCCGGAAGATGAACGATTCCGTTATCACCAACGATAAGGGCTTGCAGGATGAGGAAACTGCGAAGCAGTCCGATGCCGCTAAGACCAGCAAGTATATGCTCATTATGATGCCCATTATGACACTTATGTTCGGCTTCTCAATGCCTGCCGCCATTAGCGTTTACTGGTTTGTGCAAGGCGTTGCATCTACCGTTATCGACGTTATCCTCACCAATATCTACCGTAAGGGCTATGATGAAGAAGACAACGCCCGTCGGCTGAAGGCTTTGCAGGAAGAGGCTGAGGAAGCAGAAAAGGAGCGCATCCGCGCCCAGCGCCGGGCCGCAAATCCCGAAGGCATCACCGAAAATACCAGTAAAAAGAAAATGCAGCAAAAGGCACAAAAGGAAAAAGAAGCTGCCAAGGCTGCTGCCGCCCGGGAATACGCCATCCGTAAGGGCGAGTATGTAGAGGAAGAAGAACCCTCTGCGCCCGAGACCCTCTCCGGCATTCCCGACCGTCCCTTCTGCAAGGGTCGGGCATACGATCCCAACCGATACAGTGTGAATAACACGGAGGAATAAATGGAAAAGACGATTATTACCACCGGCAAGACCATTGATCTTGCTATTGAAGCTGCGCTCCAGCAGCTGGGGCTGGATCGGGACAGCGTTTCTGTCCAGGTTCTGTCTCAGGCAAAGCCCGGCTTTTTAGGCTTTGGCGCTACCCCCGCCCGGGTGCAAGTGACCTACGAAGCCCCCGATCCCGTCCCCGAAGCACCCAAGAGCGCGCTGACCTCCGCTTCCCGGAACAAGCCCAAGCCCACCTACGTCGCACCCAAGCCGGAGGAGCCAAAGCCCGCGCCCGTTGCTCCTAAAGCAGAAGCGCCTAAGGCAGAAGCTCCTGCGCCCAAGGCTGAAAAGCCCGCTCCCAAGAAGGAAGCGCCCAAGCCCAAGGTAGAAAAGACCTATACCCCTGCCGAGGCCGGCAGCACCGAGGAGAAGATCGAAGTCTTCATCAAGGGACTGCTTACCCATATGGGCTCCAATGCCGTTCCTCACGCGCAGAAAGCCGACGACGACACCTATAACGTGGATTTGGTAGGTGAGGATCTTGGCTTCCTGATTGGCCGCCGGGGCGATACCCTGGATGCTATTCAGCATCTTGCCAACTACTCCATCAACCGTGGTATCAGCGGTCACATTCGCATTAATGTGGATGCTGAGGAATACCGCCAGAAGCGGGAGGAATCCCTCCGCCGCTACGCCCACAAGAAGGCGCAGCAGGTGCTGAAAGCCCACCGCCGTACCACCCTGGAGCCGATGAACGCCTACGAGCGTCACCTGATCCACGCAGCATTGCAGGATACGGATCGGATTACTACCTATTCTGTGGGCACTGAGCCTAACCGCCGGGTCGTCATCGAATACGTCCGTTAAATTACAAAAGAGCTGTTTGGGTTTCCAAACAGCTCTTTTTCTTGACTTTTCGTTCATTTTAAGCTATACTATGGATAATTTCATAGGACAGTTCGTGACCATCCTGTCGGTAAACAAAACTAGGACGATTCGATGGGCGCTTTGCGCTCATTTTTTATGGGCGCGAACTGCGCCCATTTTTTATGCGAGGTGCGTTATGAAAAAAACAAAATCTCTCACCCGCGGCGCTATCATTGCCGCCGCTTATGTGGTTCTCACCTACTTGCAAAACTTCATCTTCCCCAACTCCACATCCTTTGCCATCCAGTTCCGTGCATCGGAGGCGCTGTGCGTCCTGGCATTCTTTACACCGGCGGCGGTGCCGGGACTGACCATCGGATGCCTGCTGTTCAATCTGACCTTTGCCGGAGCGCTGCCGTTGGATTTCCTGGTGGGAAGTCTGGCGACCTTCCTGGCGGCCGGCGGTATGTGGCTGTGTCGAAACTGGGCGGTGGGAGGCATGCCGGTCATTGGTCTGTTGCTGCCTGCCGTTACCAATGCGGTTTTGGTAGGCTGGGAACTGGATATGTACATCGGCGGCGGTTTTTGGATCAACGCGCTGTATGTGGCCATCGGAGAGGCGGCGGTACTGCTGACCTTGGGCGCACTGCTGTATCGGGTGATGAAAAAGAACCGGCTGGATATCCTGGTGTTTGGACGGTAATACACGATTGGTCATGCCGGGGCGCAAATACAAAAAAGCAGGAGCTTTGCTCCTGCTTTTGCTATTTCAATGGGATTCCATCCAGGCGGGGGCCCGGCGCCTCATCCCTTCCAGCACCCCCGCCAGGACCTCCATTAAGTCGGGG
>JAZQUL010000145.1:0-6255 GCA_045631285.1 Faecousia sp.
ATGTTGATCTTGGTGATACCGTGCTGGATGGCATTTTGCATTTGGTCGTCGGGGGTACCGCTTCCACCGTGGAGCACCAAGGGTCTTTCACAAACAGCAGTGATCTCATCCAGTCGGTCGATCCGCAGGGTCGGAGTCTTCCGATACACACCGTGGGCGGTGCCGATGGCTACCGCAAGGGCATCCACATCGGTGATCTCTACAAAATTTTCCACTTCTTCGGGAATGGTCAGGCTTTCACCGGGGTCAGTGTCTGCGCCGGTTTCGCTAATGCTGCCGACACTGCCATTACCCACATGACCCAGCTCCGCTTCCACGGTAATTCCCCGAGCGTGGGCATATTTTGTAACCTCCGCAGTGTATTTTGCATTGCTTTCAAAATCTAACACAGAGCCATCAAACATTACCGAGCTAAAACCGGCATCAATGGCGCGTTTTACAAGATTAAAATCCGTTGCGTGGTCCAGGTGTAGACAGACAGGGATGCTAAAATAGTCCGAGGCGGATTGTACCATGGAAGCAAGCAGGTTCATATCTCTGCCCTCCAAGTCTACGCCCAACGCCATCAAAAGTGCCGGAGACCGTTCCTCCTCGCAGGCCTCCAAGACGGCCTTCATCATATCGTAATTGCTGACATCAAATGCAGGAAGGGCATAATGATTTCTGCGGGCATCTTCCAGCATTTCTTTCATTGAAACGAGCATATTGTTTCCTCCTTTATTTTTACAGAAACATTATATTCTCTTACTTAACATTTGTCAAATACAAATGTTAAAATATTGACAGGCTGCGTGTTTCGTTGTAGAATGAAATCAATAAGCCTTAGGAGTAAGTCTATGAATACAGAAAAAGCACTGATGTCCGAAGTTGCGACACTTTATTATAAGAAAAACCTGACCCAACAGGAAATCGCAGATGTGCTACACCTGTCCAGGCAAACGGTTTCCAAGCTTTTAAGCGATGCCATGGAAGAAAAGATCGTGGAAATTATTATTCACGATCCCCAAAAGGACTGCAAAGAACTGGAAGAACAGATTTGTGCGCGCTTTGGCATTCGGGAATGCGTTGTATGCAGTGTCAGCGGAAGAAACGAGTCTGTGCATCGGCTTATGACGGTTAAGGCGGCGGTTGACTATATCTTGCCGATCATACAACAGGGCAACCAAAAGATTGCCATGTCCTGGGGACGGACGATTCAAGAATTGATTCAAAACCTTCCTGAATGTTCCACAATAGGAAACATAGTGTTTCCCTTATTTGGAGCTACCGACAATGAAAATTCCTACTTTTCCTCCAATGAGTTGGCCCGGAAGATGGCAGACAAGCTGGAGGCCACTCCCAAATGTGCCTGGTTTCCCTATCTTACTGATAACGATGAGGATTTCGTGTTGCTCCAGCAGCTCAACTATTATAAGCAAATGCAGGAAATGTGGAATACTGCTGATCTTGCCATTCTGGGAATAGGAAATACAGAAATCCTGGATATATTCGGCAAAACCTTTGGATACAGCAAGATCCATTCTCAAGCCATCGGTGATGTTGCTACCCATTTCTTTGATCAAAACGGTAATTTTGTCAACCTGTACCGAAATACCCTCTGTGCCAGCGTGCAGAACATCAAAAACGCCAAGGAATCCGTAGCGGTTGCCTGCGGAAAAGAAAAAGCGGAGGCGATTGCCGGAGCGCTGCGCACAAAAATGATCGATACGCTTATCACCGACGAATACACAGCAAGGCGCGTTTTGGAGCACAGCTAAAACGCGATCTTAATTGTAAATAACTGCACGTAACAAGCAAAGCCTCCGGTTGTCCGGAAGCTTTTGCTATTTAGAAAGAAAGACCGACGGTCCGGTTTGGTTCGGAATTTGTCGAAATGGTGTGAAATCTTAACAAGCAGTCTTTTCGAAATTTAATCAATTTTAACTTAGGAATCGTGGTTAGAGGGTGTAATAACCTGCCGTTTGCCTGTAATGACGCATAAAAACCGCAAAAATACACAAAATTTAATTGTCTATATTCGACGTCTGCAAAAGTGGCAGTTCTACTATGCAGAAAGGCAAGCTTATCGGCGCGGTCACGTATGTCTTTGTAAATGACCCAACACGGGGTTACGACATCTTTATCGAAAATATGCTGGATGTGCCAGCATAAGGAGGTATCGTTATGGATTTCTACAATATCCCCATTGGCTTTGGTCTTGCCCTTTCTTCCAATACCGCAGCAATGAACTACTATGCAAATCTAAGCGAAGAGAGGAAACAGGAAATTCTCAATATGGCCCACAATGTCCGCAGTGAGAGGGAAATGTATTCTTTAGTCGCATCCCTCGCCAACGGCACAATAGAATAAAGGAAAAGAGCAAATTCGCAAAACTGCGGATTTGCTCTTTTCGTTTCAATTCTCTTGACTTTTCTGCTTATATATTATAGAATTAATTTTCAACAAACGCATAGGATATAGAACAAAATTCTATAAGGTGGATATTATGATACCAGAAATTCATAATTGTTATGACAGTTTAACTGACACAGAAAAGAAGATTGCCGATACGATTTTGCTATCTCCCCATAACATTGTAAAAATGACTGCGAAGGAATTAGCAGAACGTTCCGGAACAGTTCCTTCGACGGTAGTGCGTTTTTGTAGAAGCATTGGTGTAAAAGGCTTCTCTGATTTTAAAATCAGCCTTTCCGCTGAGTTGGGTTGTAAGGCATCAGTTACAGGTATGCTACCTGTAAGCGAGGGTGCTACTGCACAACAGGTTTTTGGAAATGTGTTTGGCTCTGGGGTTAACACATTGAAGGATACGCTGTCAATGATTGACTTTTCCCAGACTGAGGCGATTGTCCGGCTACTACAGAAAGCAACCCGGTTGGTATTTTTTGGCGTGGGAACTTCCTCCGTCATCGCAATGGATGCCCAATACCGTTTTGCACAGCTTGGTATTCCAACCTCTGTTTGCACTGATATTTTGTTTATGAATGTAACCGCTGCAAATTTGAAAGTCGGTGACGTGGCAGTCTGCATTTCCCACAGCGGCAGCACCAAGGCAACCGTAGATGCCATGCGGCGGGCAAAGAAAGCCGGTGCTGCGACAATCGCGGTCACCAGTTTCGCCCAAAGTCAACTGGCAAAGGAAAGTGACTACCAACTGATTGCTTTTTCTGATGACAAAAACTACCCCGTTGAAGCAGTCTCTGCCAGAATCGCCCACATATGCATTCTTGATGCACTTATGATGTCTCTCGCTTCTCAAAACTATGAAACCCTCCAAAAGCACATTGCAGAGCGAAATGAAGTGCTCAACCAAATGCGATATAAAATCAGATAAGGAGTTTTCGATATGAATGGAAATAAAGTTATACTCATCTCTGTGGACGGTATGCGTCCGGACGGATTTCTTTCCTGTAAAAACCTGTATATTGAGGAGATGATGCAAAAGGCCTATTATACCCTTGACGGTAAGACAATACTGCCCTCTGTAACATTGCCGTGTCATATGTCACTGTTTCACAGTGTTACGCCCCAGCGCCACGGCATTACCACAAACTTGTATTTGCCAATGGCGCGCCCTATTAACGGTCTGTTTGAGCAGCTGAAGAATGCAAAAAAGGTCTGCGCAATGTATTATGGCTGGGAGCCGTTGCGAGATGTGGCAAGGCCCGCTTCCCTAAAATACAGCGAGTACATCAATGCCTACACAGAGGAAAGCTCCGATACTTCCTTGACCGATAGTGCATTGGCGCGTATCCGTAAAAGCGAGCCTGATTTTGTGTTTCTTTATATGGTGGAGACCGACGAAAAAGGCGGTCATGACAGTGGCTGGATGACAGAAGAATACCTACGCCGCATCTCCATTGCTGTGGATAATATCAAACGTGTCATTGAAGAATGTGCCGATGAGTACACGATAATCGTAACCGCCGACCACGGCGGTCACGACCGTACCCACGGTACAGACCTGCCGGAGGACACCACGATTCCTATGTTCTATTTCGGGAAGCAGTTCAAGGCCGGCGAGCGCTTTTCAGGCGGCAGTATTCTTGACATTGCGCCTACCGTTGCGGAAATTATGGGTGTAGCGCCTGCTGATGAGTGGGAAGGAACACCTGTTATATAGAGGTAGAAAAATGACTGTTTTTACTGCAACACTGAACCAAACCGCATTTTTACTCTTGTTTATCTTAGCCGGCTATGTCCTGTCAAAGTGGAACTTTGTTCCTGATAATGCACAGGTAGTACTATCTAAGCTGGAAAATACAATTTTAATTCCGGCATTGGTATTGGGAACTTTTATGGATAATTTCACTGTCCAGACTATCGATGAGGCGTGGAAATTACTTTTGGGCAGTTTGGCGCTGGCAGTGGTTGCCATTGCCGTGTCACTGTTTTGTGTTCGATTTTGCAGCAAAGATAAATATGAGCAAAACATCTATACATATGGTCTGTGCTTTTCAAACTTTGGATTTATGGGAAATGCGATAGTAAGCGCGCTGTTTCCGGATATTTTTTTGGAATACTTGATTTTTACGCTGCCCCTTTGGACACTGATCTATCTTTGGGGAGTGCCGGTCCTTTTGATGGGCAGCAGCGCAGAAAAACAGACCTTGGCGCAACGCGCCAAAAGCTTTGTTAACCCTATGTTTGTGTGTATGCTTTTGGGTATCTTGATTGGTCTGGTGAACTTTCCTGTCCCGCAGTTTGTCAGCTCTGCTGTTTCCGCAGCAGGCAATTGCATGTCGCCGGTTGCCATGCTGCTGACCGGCATGACAATCGCGAAGTTTAACTTGCAGGAAGTCCTGAAGATCAAAGGCGTTTACTTGGTCACGGCTTTGCGGCTTATTGTATTCCCGCTGCTTTTTCTTGGGGCAATGTTCGTATTCCCAATGCCGGAAACCTTTGCTACCTGTGCAATCTGTTCCCTAGCTATGCCCTTGGGGCTGAACACAATCATCATCCCCAGCGCCTTGGGAAAAGATACAAAAGTAGCATCCGGTATGGCGCTGGTGGCCCATATTCTCTCCTGTTTGACGATCCCGATGGTTTTTATGTTTTTTCAATATATAGCATAAAAGGGCGGCCAATGGCCGCCCTTTCTTTATTGCTTTTTTGTAAAAATGTGGTATAGTTATTAAAGAAAAATCATAGGGGGGCATTTTATGAATTCCAAACTGAAAGAGCGGGCGTTGTTCCTGGTGGGCATTGCCATATGTTTTGCGGTAGCGGCGCTGTCTGTCCTGTTAGAAGAACTGATTCCCGGTGGTCTGCTGGGTGCATCGATTATCGCGCTGTTTATGGGTACGATCCTCAACAGCTTCTTCCATCCCAAATGGATCAAGCCGGCGCTGAAATTTACATCCAAAAAGATTTTGAAGGGTGCGATTATTCTTCTTGGCGCATCCCTGTCCGTAAACACCATCATGTCCGTAGGTAAGATGACGTTTTTTGTGATGATTTTCACCTTTGCTATGTGCTTTGGCGGCGGCTATTTTGTCCGCAAAATTTTTAAATTAAACTGGAAATTGGGCAACTTGATTTCTGCAGGAACGGGTATCTGCGGCGGCTCGGCTGTGGCGGCTATCGCGCCTGTGATCGATGCCGATGACAAAGACATCGCCTTTGCCATGTCTTCCACATTCCTCTTCGATATGGTGATGGTAGCGCTGTATCCCATTATGGGCAAAGCCTTGGGCATGTCCGACATGGCCTACGGCATCTGGGCGGGAACCTCCGTCAATGATACCGCCAGCGTGGTTGCCTCCGGATATGCGTTTTCCGAAGCTGCCGGTGACTTTGCCACCATGGTTAAGCTCACCCGGACCATTGCGATTATCCCCACGGTTTTGGTGTTTGCTTATATTGGAACGCGCATGAAGCAGAAAGAACTGCAAGCAACCAGCGGCACGAAAAAGGTGAACATTTTAAAGATCATTCCCTGGTTTATTTGCGGATTTTTGGCATTGGCAATTTTGAACAGCATTGGATGGATTCCCGTGGCTGTGTCCGGCGTTCTGAAAAGCACAAGTAAGTTCCTAATGGTGACCGCCCTGGCGGCCATCGGCCTGGGGACCAGCATTACCGACTTTAGAAAGGCTGGCCTTGCGCCCGTGTTCTACGGAATTACTATTGATACCCTCGTGACGTTGACTGCGTTGGTGGTCATTTGGTGCATGGGCTTGATGTAAAGAAAAAGACAGGAAACGAAAAATTCGTTTCCTGTCTTATTTTTATTTTGCTTTTGCGGCTTTCTTGGCC
>JAZQUL010000146.1:0-2469 GCA_045631285.1 Faecousia sp.
TTATAAGATTTGGGCGGACATGGTGGCCTTCGACTGCAACACGAAACCCATCGGCAACCACCATTTCTGTGCTTTTTACGGCCGCCGGGATGGCAAGCCCTATAAGCTGGATGACTATGAGATCATGCTGAAATACCGCAATAATATGGTTATGTGGGGGCGGATTCCCGATGCGCTGTCCGGCGCAATGGCCAATCAGATGTATGTGGCCAACTTCGATAGGGAAGAGGACATGATGGCGTATTATGCTGATCTGGCTGCGACTTACTAAATATAGTAACCCCGAATGCTTTTTGATGCATTCGGGGTTTTGTTAACAAGCGTTGGTCATATCTTTACGGCCATACCGACCGTACAAATTCTGTTATGATTGAGGTTTACTGCAATACTCAGCAGCCTCTGCAGTGACACTTTTAATTTCATCTGCGGAAAACACATGCGTAGAGTTTGCTTTTATCTCTCTGGAATCCCATAACGCTTTGATATCTGCGTGCATACCATATTCCATATCCAAAAAGAATGCCGTTTTTACTGTATTCGAACTCGGATAATATACGATGAGTAATTCAATTTCGTCAGCTTCATCTTCATAGTGTTTGCTTCTGGAGATATAATAAATGATTTCGTCCGCAAAAACGCTTTTTTCGATTTTGTTAACGATAACGGTTTCCGGCTTGTCAAAACACTGAAGATATTCCGCGATAGCAATTGCATCGACGGAGGATTTTCTCACGCAGGAAGAAAATCCGAATAGCGTCACTGCAACCAACAAAATAGAAATAACCCTTATTTTTCCACTCATAGTATCAGTGCCCCTTTAACTGTGTGATGTAAAAGTATTTTAGCACAAAAATGGGCGCTGTCAAGATGGTTGCGGCACGAGAAGAGGATTTCCTGCTTTGCTGCATCTTGCGATAGGGGACTCGGGCTCTCCTGGCATTCAGGAAAACAAACGCAACAAAATAAAAATTTTGTTGCGTTTGTGGGGTGTTTATGATATAATATTACTATATAAGGATACGCGTGGCCAAAGGCCTGGATTTTGAGCCGTTTCCGCTCAGCGCTCAACAAACGCCTGCAGATCCGCAATTGCTTCCTCAGATTCCAGAATGTCACCGGCTGTGCTGCGCTTGCGATACTTGGATGTCTTCAGATACAGGATCTCCGGCGCTTCCGGTGTCTGCTGTTGCAGTGCGTTGCGGAAGTTATCGCCCTCGGTGTTGCTGACTACAATGAAACGCTTCTTTACGGCCATGTACTGCTTGGTCAATTCTCTGTCGCCGTTAAAGAATCCAACCTTACGCTCGTTGAACGCAAAGTAATTGGTGCAGGGATAGCCGCAGAAATTCGGCACGATGAAATACACCAAATCCGCTTCGCAAGCAGCCTGCATGACTTCCTTCTGCTGCTGATCCACCTGAGGACATACCGCTCCTGGTGTCAAGCACTCATAATCGCAGCTGCGGCACGGTGTAAAATCAATATGATATGTGGATACATTTGTTCGATTATGAAAATCGAACAAAAATTCACTGATTTTGCCGCAATTACCGTCTTTTCTGGGACTAAAATTGAGGATTACTACCTTTACATTCATAAAATCACCCATTTTCTTGATAATATAGGAGGTTTATATATGAAAAAATATGCGGATTGCCCACAGATTTTGCGAGACTTTCTGATCTACCACGAAACCATCAAAGGACAATCACCGTTGACGATCGGTGAATACTACCTGGATCTGCGGATGTTTTTGCGGTTTATAAAACTAATGCGAAATGATATGCCCATCCATACCCGTTTGGATGATATTGATATCAAGGATGTGGATCTGGAGTTTTTGCGGGCAGTTACAACGGCGGATATTTTTGACTTTCTTTCCTATCTTGCCAGTGACCGTTTGACGAATCCGGATTCCGGTACGCCGGAATATGGCCTCTCCCCTGCTTCCCGGGCCCGTAAGCTCTCCTCGCTGAAGTCTTTCTATAAGTATCTTACTATAAGAACCCGGCAATTGCAAGAAAATCCAGTTGCGGATCTGGAATATCCGAAATTGCGCAAAAGCTTACCGAAATACCTGTCTTTCCAGGAGTCTGCCGCACTTTTGCAGGCGGTTTCTGGGAAAAACCAAGAACGTGACTATGCGATACTGATGCTGTTTCTCAATTGCGGCATCCGGCGCAGCGAGTTGGTGGGGCTGAACTTGACAGATGTTTATGAGGATCGGATCCGGGTGGTCGGCAAAGGCAATAAAGAGCGCTTTGTCTATTTCGGCGCATCCTGCCGGAAGGCTGTCGATGATTACCTTGCCATCCGGCAAAACATGGTTCTGACAGATAACCGTGCCCTTTTTGGTTCCCAGAAAGGCAATCGAATCAGCACCGATGCGGTTCACGCACTGGTGAAGAAGGCACTGCTGAAGGCTGGATTGGATGCGACCCAGTTCTCAGCGCATAAGCTGCGGCATAC
>JAZQUL010000147.1:0-11518 GCA_045631285.1 Faecousia sp.
GTCCAAGCCAGAGCCTTCTGGAACTCTTCCTCGTTGTAGATGCCCTCTTCCATTCGACGGAGGATCTCTACCTCGTCAACGGACTCAACACGCATACCGAAGTACTCTTCCAGTACGCTCTGATCCATAATGGAACCGGCGATACCCATACACTGAGAGCCGATCTGCAGGTAGGACTTGCCACGCATAGTAGCAACAGCAACAGCGGCACGACCGAAACGGAGCAGCTTTTCCTTTACATCCTCGGGCATCTGAGTGACCTGGTCCCGATCCTGCACCTCGTGGCCATAGATGCCGAATGCAGGCAGACCCTTCTGTGCGTGACCTGCCAGAACAGCGGCTAAGTAAACTGCGCCGGGACGCTCGGTGCCGTTAAAGCCCCATACACCCTTAATGGTGTGAGGATCCATATCCATAGTCTCGGAGCCGTAGCACCAGCAGGGAGTTACGGACAGGGTAATGGAAACGCCTTCCTTCTTGAACTTGTTGGCGCAAGCAGCGGCTTCGGGAACACGACCGATGCAGGTATCTGCCATAACGACCTTAACGGGCTCACCGTTGGAGTAGAACAAATTCTCCTCGAACAGCTTTTTGGCGGACTCTGCCATTGCCCAGACCAGGGGCTCCAGAGATTCACGCATCATCTGAGGGCCACGGCGGCCGTCAACAATGGGGCGAATACCAATTACGGGATAATCGCCAACATATCTGTTTTTTGCCATAATACTTTCCTCCTGTTTTGTTCCGCAGTGCTCTGCGGAGGGTTTTACATTAAATAATATATAAAAGCAAAGTCGCTTTCATACTCACAATTAGGGCTGCAGAAGCTGGCAGCTTAGGCGGGTAATCCGTGCCTCTCCGTCGTATCCCTGCAGGCGCTCTATCATATATTCGCCTGCAAGCTGCCCAATGTCGGTCTCCGGTTGGTAGACCACGGGGAGGGGAGGCTTCATCATTGCACAGACATCTACGCAGTCAAAACCAATCAAATCAATATCTTCCGAAATCCGCACGCCCATATCCCGCAGCGCAGTAAAAGCGCCGATTGTAATATCATAGTTAGTAGTGACAATGGCGGTGGGGCGTTCCGGGAGGCTCAAAAGCTGCTCGCAACCTTGGTAGCCTGTGGCGAAAATGTTGGGGCCGCTCACAATCAATTCGTCATTGTAGATAATGTTGTGATCTGACAGCGCTTTGAGATAGCCGATTTGCCGCTCTTTGGCGGTAAAAACCGCTCTGGGACCGGATATAAGGCCGATTCTGCGGTGACCTCGCTCAATAAGCTTAGAAACAGCGGTATGTACGGCATCCATATTTTTCACCAATACGGTGTCGCTGATTACGCCCTGAATAACCCGGTCAAACTGGACAACCGGAATGTTGCAGTTGGCAGTCAATTCGTAAAATTCATCCGCTGTCAAATCCTCCGGCGCGTAGATCAGACCGTCTATGCCGGTAGAAATGAGAAATTGCAGATTGTCTCGCTCCAGACCGTGGTTGGCGCTGTAACAGGATATCAGCGTGTGATACCCGTGTTCCCGCAAAACTTTATCGAGGGCGTTCAGAAAACTGCCGTAAAAGGGTGCGGTCAGGTCAGGAATCAAAATGCCGATAGAACGGCTGCGCTGGGTTTTGAGACTTCTGGCAAAGGGGTTGACCCGGAAATCCAAAGACTCAATGGCGTGACTGATGGCGGCTGCGTTCTCGTCTCGGACGGTTCCGCCGTTCAAATATTTGGAAACGGTGGCGATAGAGACGCCGGCCATACGGGCAACATCCTTAATAGTCGCCATAAATGGCCACCTGCCTTTCAAAAAAGTGAAACGTTTCGCCCATAAAACAGCGGACTCGACAAAATGTGTTTCCGTTTACGTTATTATAATATAAAAACTTTTTTGTGCTGTCAATACAAAAAATAAAAAAAACACTTGATTTTTTTAGTGAAATTGATTATAGTATGGGTGTGAACAAAAATATGAGGATCGATCTGCCAGTTTTTTGTGCAGGAAAAACAAGCGAAACGTTTCGTGTTTATGCGATATGCACAAGCGCTCCAGAAATTGACAATTTTTAGAGCTAAATTTTTTGAAAGCAATCGATGAGAAAGGTGAGTTGAATGGGCGAAACAATTCTGAAGATGCAAGGCATTCAGAAGTACTTTTCCGGCGTCCACGCACTAAGGGGTGTTAACTTCGAACTGAAAGCGGGTGAGGTTCACGCGCTGATGGGCGAAAACGGTGCCGGTAAGTCTACGCTGATTAAAGTGCTCTGCGGCATTCACAAAAAGGACGGCGGCACCATTGAGTATTTGGGCCAGCAGGTCAGCTATGACAATATCGGTCAGTCCCAGGATGCCGGTATCAGCGTAATCCACCAAGAACTCAATATGATGAACCACCTGACGGTAGCGCAGAATATGTTTATTGGCCGTGAGATTATGAAGAACGGCTTGATAAGCGACAGGGCAATGGAAGAAGAAGCGCAGCACCAGTTTGATAAGATGGGTGTTAAGATCAACCCCGCAACCAGGCTGGGCGACCTGACGGTCGGCAAGCAGCAGATGGTAGAAATCACCAAGGCCATCTCCCGGGACTGTAAGCTTCTGGTGCTGGACGAGCCTACTGCAGCGCTGACGCAGCCTGAAGTTGAAGAGCTCTTTAAGATTATGAATGAGCTGAAGGCCAAGGGCATTGGCATGATTTACATATCCCACCGTATGGATGAAATTACCCGGATTTCCGACCGTGTGACCGTTATGCGTGACGGCGAATATGTCGGTACGGTCAACACTGCAGAAGTTACCAGAGATGATATTGTTAAAATGATGGTCGGCCGTGTGATTATGGGTGAGCAGAAGGCCCAAAGCAATGTATCTGCGGATGCAGACATTGTTTTGGAGGTTAAGCACCTCAACGCCGGTAAGGAAGTTAAGGATGTGAGTTTCGCTCTCCGAAAAGGTGAAATTCTTGGTTTTGCAGGTCTGATGGGCGCAGGTCGTACTGAGGTTGTCCGGGCGCTGTATGGCGCAGACCGGAAGCAGACCGGCGAAATCTTCGTAGGCGGCAAGAAGGTAAACATTAAAACTCCTGAGCAGGCGGTTAAGTACGGCATCTGCTACCTCAGCGAGGACCGGAAACGCTTCGGTTTAATGCTGCAGAAGTCCGTTACCGAGAACTCTGCTATTGCATCTGTGGATGATTACGTCCGCTTCGGCCTTATTAATGATGGTGCTATGCGTGAAGCTTCCGCTAAGGCAAACGCGCTGCTGCGCACCAAGACTCCTTCTATGGAGCAGCTGCTGAAAAATCTTTCCGGTGGCAACCAGCAAAAAGTTATTATCGCCCGCTGGCTGATGAAGAACTGCGATATCTTTATTTTTGATGAGCCAACCCGCGGTATTGACGTTGGCGCCAAGAGTGAGATTTATCATCTGATGGATGAGCTTGTAAAGCAGGGAAAATCCATTATTATGATTTCTTCCGAGCTTCCCGAGGTTCTTCGTATGAGCGACCGCGTACTGGTTATGTGCGAAGGCCGCAAGACCGGTGAGCTGGATATCTCGGAAGCAACCCAGGAAAACATTATGCAACTTGCCACCATGCGAGAGGAGAATTGATATGAACAATAAGAAAAGTCCTTTGGAAGCAGCAAAGGGTCTGCTGTCCAGCGGTAAGCAGAATTTTATCATTATTCTGGCTGCCATTGCCCTGTTTGCAGTTTTTTACCTAATTAACCCCGGCTTCGCCAGCAGCGGCAACCTGTTGACGATGGCAAAATCTCTGGTTCCCTACGCCATTCTGTCTTTGGGTGTTACCTTTGTTATCGCTACCGGCGGTATCGACCTTTCTATCGGTACAGTGCTTTTTGGTTCTGCCGTTCTGGCGGGCGCTCTTTGCAAGACAGGCGTTACTGTTGAGGAAGGTACGCTGTGGCTGACCATCCCCATTATCCTGGCAACTGGCTTGATTTTTGGTCTTATCAACGGCTTCCTGGTAGCAAAGTGCAAGATTGCGCCTTTCATCGCTACCCTTGGCTCTATGCTGTTCTCCCGTGGCTTGACTGCGGTTATTGCTGAGGCTGTCCGTGGTATGTCCTCTGCAGTTAAGTATCCCTCTACCGGTTGGTTCCAGAGAGTGTTCACGAACCTCAACGGCTTCCCCATCGGTATTGTATGGGTGCTGGGTCTGACCATCATCTGTATGATCGTTATGTACAAGACCAAGGTTGGTCGTTACATCCTGGCGATTGGCTCCAATGAAGAAGCTGCCCGTCTGTCCGGTATCAATGTGGATAAGTATAAGATCATTGCTTACGCAATCTGCGGCACCTTCGCTTCTCTGGCTGCGCTGTTCTATGTAGCTGCAAACCCCTCCCTGAACCTGGCTGCCGGCAACGGTATGGAGCTGGATGCAGTTGCAGGCGTTTACATCGGCGGTACTTCCACCACAGGTGGCTCCGCAACCATCATCGGTTCTGTTCTGGGTGCTATGATTCTTGTCATTATCCGTCAGGGTCTGAACTTGGCAATGTCGAGCGGTGTCGGTATCTCTGCAACCAACATTACCTACGCTGTCACCGGCGTAATCGTGGTTGGCGCTGTTATGCTGGACGTTCTGAAGAAAAAGAACGCCAATAAGGTCAAAATCGAAAAGCCTGCTGAAAAGGCAAAGAAGTAAGACCTGTATTCATTTCGTAATAAACCGTAAAGGTTTATATAAAATTTTAAGGAGGAAAACCCCATGAAGAAAATTTTAGCATTTGTCCTGGCATTTGTTCTCTGCGCTTCTCTGGTGGCTTGCGGCCAGCCTGCAGAAGGCGAGAAGACCATCGCAGTTATCGCAAAAGGTGAGACCCACGCATTCTGGCAGGCCGTTAAGGCCGGCGCTGAGGCTGCTGGCGCTGAGGCAGGTTACAAGGTAACCTTCCGTGGCCCCACTTCCGAAGACGAGAGCCAGGTTCCCAATCAGCGCGAAATGGTTCAGGCTGCTCTGAACGACGCAAACGTTAAGGCTATTGTTCTGGCCACCATCGGCCTGGGCTTTGCTGACGAGCTGACTTCTGCTTACAACAAGGGTCTGCCCGTTGTCGAGTTTGACTCCGGTCTGTACGCCAACGGCGCTGACATCGAAGCAGGTAAGGATCCCACCATTGGTCTGGTTGCTACCGACAACAGAGTTGCTGGCGCAGTTGTTGCTGAGAACTTCTATGCTTACCTGAAGTCTCAGAACGTTCTGACCAACGGCTACAAGGTCGGCATCATTCAGCACGACGCTACCTCTACCGGTATCGACCGCGCTGAGGGCTTCAAGAACAAGATCGAAGAGCTTGCTAAGGCTGACAACATCACTCTGGACATCAACCTGCAGAAGAAGCAGAACGTTGCCGGTGAGTACAAGCTGGCTCTGACCGCTCTGAAGGATTGGGGCGCACAGTCCATCTTTATGACCAACGAAGGCGTTGTCAACGAAGTATTCCCCGAGATCTCTGATAGCAAGGATACCTATAAGAACATCCTGTTCTGCGGCTTTGACTGCGGCACCAACCAGTACAACTGGATGAAGGACGGCGGTGCAAATTACGCTCTGCTGGTCGGTTCCGTTGCACAGGACTCCTACGCTATCGGCTACGAGTCCGTCAAGCTGGCTATTGCTAAGCTGGAAGGCAAGGAAGTTAAGGACGTCGGCATCGGCGGTGCTTGGTACAATAAGGACAACATCGATGCTCTGAAGGACAAGAACGTCTTCTACATGGGCTAATTCTTAATCTTAAGAATAGAAGCACATAACAACTAAAAAGACCGGCACTGCTTCGGCGGTGCCGGTTTTGTGCTTATAGCAGGGGAGCAAAGGGCTTGCAAATTCTGCCCAAAGCCAGCTCCCAACGGGAGAGCTTTTTTAAGGCTTCTTCATCAATCCTGCGACACTTTGATAGTGTATGGGTAAAATCCTTGGCGATTTGTGCCATTGCGGTGCCACCGCACAGATAGGCGGCACATTCAAAATGGTGGTAAAGACTTCTGTAATCCAAATTAATTGTGCCGACGACGGCTTCTTCCTCGTCACACAAAAAGACCTTGGCGTGGACAAAGCCGGGAGCATATTCGTAGATTTCTATGCCCGCCTCGAAAAGTGGGGCGTAGTGGGTTTTTGCCAAAGCGTAGGGTATCTTTTTGTCGGGGATGCCCGGCAGGATCAGCTTTACGGAGACACCCCGGGCGGCAGCATATTTCAGCGCGTTCTCCATTTCACTGTCTAAAATAAGATAGGGGGTCATAATGCAGACGGTTTTCTGCGCCCGGGCAAGCATATCCATATAGACCTGCTTGCCTACCTGCTGACTGTCCATAGGCTGGTCGCCAAAGGGCATTGCAAATCCATCAGAAGAAACATTTGCTGTTGGCAGATAGGGGGAAAAAACAGTATTTTTCTCTGAAAGCGTCCAGTTTTGGAGGAACATAAGGGAAAAGCCTTTTGCGGCCTCGCCTTTGAGCATAACGGCGGTATCTTTCCAATGGCCGAATTTCGGGCGGGCGTTTATGTACTCGTCAGCAAGATTGATACCGCCGGTAAAGGCGGTGTGACCGTCAATTACGGCGATTTTCCGATGATCCCGGTAGTTGTAGTGGGTGGAGAGAAAAGGAATAAAGGGGGAAAAGACTTTGCATTGGATACCCAAAGATGCCAGCTTTTTTGCATAGCCCTTGGGAAGCAGAAGAAATTCACAAGTACCATCGTAAAGGATGCGGACATCCACGCCCTCCGCTGCCTTACGGATAAGTACATCCAAAATCTGTCCCCACATAACGCCTTCTTCTATAATAAAGTATTCCAGAAAAATAAAGCTTTTGGCATTTTCCAACTCTTTAAGCAGCTGCTGCAGCTTCTCCTCTCCGGAGGGGAAATAGGTCACGTCGGTGTTTCGAAAAACCGGGTATCCGCCATTTTTGTGGACGTAGCGCGCCATTGCCGCGGCTCCGGGACGCGCTTTCTCCAGCGCATCAAGGGTGTTTTCCGATTGCGGGAGAACATCTGCGGTGGATAGCATTTTTTCTTTTGCGTATCTCCGCAATGCCCGGTGTCCGATCTCTTTCAGACTGAACAGGTAAAGCAAAGAGCCAAACAGGGGTGTTGCCATAATGAGCATAAGCCAGGTGATTTTTGCGGTGGGGTCTAAGGCGCTGTTAAGCAGATGCAGCACCATACAAAAAATAACGGCAAACTGCGCGCCTAAGATGTGGGGAAGAAAATCTTCCAGCCAAAGAAGAACGGACAGCAGCATCCCGGCTTGTAACAGCAAAAGCAGAATGACCAATGTCGTTCGGGAAAACAGCAGGTTAAAAAGCCCTCGCTGCCACCGTTTTAAAAGGCGTACTGTGTTATTTTGTGTTTTTTCCATAAGGGTCACCTCTATGCTTATTTTAGCAACAGCGGAAGAAATTTGCAACTGCAAAACCCTTGCAAAAAGGATTGTAAAATAGCGAAAAACGTGATATAATGCGGAAAAACAGAGAAATGAGGAACCTATATGGGGGTTATTGGGACATTGCTGCTGACCACTGCAATTGCGGGCGTGGCAGGCACCGGCTTCGGCGGGCTCATTGGCGCGCTGCTGCAAAAGGACTCCAAGCGGGCAGTCAGCCTGCTGCTGAGCTTTGCCGGCGGTGTGATGCTGAGTGTGGTGTGCTTCGATTTGGTGGTGGAGGCCATTGAGACAAACGCGGGAATTTTTACGGTCATTGGCGCGATTGCTATCGGCGTGACCGTTACCTATCTGTTAAACTATTGGATTGACCGAAAAACAGAACCGGAGCTTGCACATATTGACGAAAACCACCCAAAAACCGCTGATGATCTGGACGAGCTAATCCACAGTGACCATTTAGAACATCATTACGCCCGGAAAGACAATAAGCTGTCTTTGTTTGTGGCAGGTATTGTGATGGCCTGCGCTATCGCGCTGCACAATGTGCCGGAGGGTATGACCATCGGCGCGTCCTACGCCAGCAACGACGGCGTGATGGGCAGTGCGGCCCTTGTGTTGGCGGTGCTGATCGGCTTGCACAACATCCCGGAGGGTATGGCAGTGTCTGTGCCCCTTATCAGCGGCGGTATGGGCAAGGTCAAAGCGGTACTCATTACTGCGGCATCCGGTGTTCCCACTGTCCTGGGCGCTCTTTTGGGTTATATGCTGGGGGAAATCGGGCCTTTGGGACTGACCTTGAGCCTGGGCTTTGCCAGCGGCGCGATGCTTTATGTTGTGTTCGGTGAAATCCTGCCCCAGTCTATTTTGATGTACCATAGCAAGGCCCCCGCTTTTTCTGCAATCGTTGGTATCTTGGTGGGCATACTCATTATTTTTGTGTAAGAAAGGGAGAAATATATGGCAAAGTTAGCGGTTGAAAAAGAACTCCATCAGAGAAAGATCACCCCGCCCAATGCGATTTACGATATTCTGGGTACGGTGTGGCGGCTGTTTATGTATAAGCAGTATAATGTCCACTATACTTTTAAGAAGGATTTTCGTAAGGAAAAGGGCCCTTATTTCTTTATCAGCAACCACGCATCAAGACTTGACTATATTTTTACCGGTGTGCCGCTGCTGCCGGTGCGGATGAACTATGTGGCAGGCTACAATGAGTTCCATCGCAGCCATCTGTCTTTGGTATTTAAGCTGCTGCACGTCATCCCGAAGAAGAATTTTACCCCTGACCTTTATACCGTTAAGGAGATTAGCCGTGTCATCAAGGCCGGCGGTCGCGTGTGCATTTTCCCGGAGGGTATGAGTTCCATTTCCGGCGAAAACCAGCCGGTGGCGTTGGGCACAGGTAAGCTATTTAAGCATCATAAGGTGCCGGTTTATTATTCTGTGATTAAGGGCGGCTACCTTACCAGCCCAAAGTATAATCTGAAAGACCGCTGTGGTAGGGTGGAAGTGGAGTTTGACCAGCTGTTTACGGTGGAGGATTTGGAGCGTATGTCTCCTGAAGAGATCGAGGCGGCAATCAATCAGGCTATTTATCACGACGATTATGCATGGAATAAGATCCATAAGTACCGCTATGACATTGGCGACAAGGGCGCGGAGGATTTGGAGGATCTGCTGTTTTGGTGTCCCAAGTGCGGCAAGCAGCATACTATGGCGACCAAGGGCAATAGGATATTCTGCACGGAATGCGGAAACGGCGCGACCTTGAAGGATACCTATGAGCTTGTGCCCTTTGACGATACCTGCATCATTCCTGAGACCCAGACCCAGTGGTTCCGTATGGAACGCGAGGTGATCCGCAAGGAAGTGGCAAGCGAGGACTTTGCGTTGGAAGAAAAGGTGTCCTTGGGTATCCTGCCGGAGTTTGGACTGCTGAAGAATCAGGCAACCTCCGAAATCGTGGGCGAGGGTATTTTGCGGCTGGATAGAACCGGTCTTACTTACACCGGTACTAAAAACGGAGAGGAATTTACTTTCCATCTGGATAGTCAGGAGGTGCCGACTTACGGTATGTGTACCGATGTGAGCCGCTTCTATACCTTCCTGAACGGTCAGTTTATGGAATTCTACCCGGAGCATAGAGTGGTTGAAAAATTCTTCTTGGCTACGGAAGAAATCCATCGCTTAAACGGCGGCAAATGGCAAGCCTTTGACCCTGAAAAAGAAACCGCAACCGTATAAAAAAGAGGAGGCGATCGCCTCCTCTTTTATAAAAACAGAGCGGCTCTTTTGAGCCGCTCAACACGATTATTATACCATAGCTGTTTGGCGCAAGTCAATGATAAATTGGGCTGCCAAAGCAGATTCTCCCCTTTGCATTATTTTCGGTACTTTGGCGGGGTTTTTCACCCCAAAATCTTGTGGAACATCCCATCTTGCGAAAACGGCATTTTTCGGTTACAATAAAAACACAGAAAGGGTGATACCAATGATCTGAAAAACCCTTAGGTCCTACATAAGATAGGATCGGAAGACGAGCTTCTCCTTTCTCTCGAAAATATAAATTTGTTGGATGTATGAAGTGGTAAGTAATACGAAAGGGAATTGAACGGGAGCAATTCAAAAATCAAAAGTAATGAGAAGTGACGTCTAATCAAAGAAAGAGAGGTTAACCAATGATTGAACCCAAGAACGCAGCGAAATAACCCTCAACCGTTGCAGTGAAGCAGGCGACGTGTTGAGGGTTATTTCGTTTTATGGATGCACCGCGGAGCGGTGCTTTTTGTTTTTTACGCACCTTAAAAACCCTGAAAAATATACTGGGTATAGGAGGTGCAATATGAATAACTTTGTCATAATGGCGCTTGTGGCGACGTTGGGGACTTGGTTTGTAACCGCCTTAGGCGCGGCTACTGTGGTCTTTTTTACATCCCCAAACCCCAAGAGCCTGAATGTTATGCTGGGGTTTGCTTCCGGGGTTATGATTGCCGCCAGTTTCTGGTCGCTGCTGCAGCCGGCAATTGAACGCGCGGAGGCTGCGTCCGGCTTGCCTGCCTATCTTGTGGCGACGGCAGGCTTTTTGTCCGGGGCGCTCTTTATGTGGGGCTCCGATAAAATCGTTACCTTTGCGCGAAGAAGGGCAGATACCGCCGGTGGAAAAACAAATGAGCGGCTGCACCGTATTATTATGCTGATTCTCTCCATCACCCTACACAATATCCCGGAGGGATTGGCTGTGGGCGTTGCATTCGGTGCGTTGCAGCGTAACGGCTATGGGGCAGAAGAGCTGATGGGAGCAATTTCGGTGGCGGTTGGCATCGGTCTGCAGAACTTTCCCGAGGGCGCGGCAGTTTCTGTACCACTACGGAGAGAGGGATATTCCAGAAAAAAGAGCTTTTTAATGGGCCAGGCATCCGGTATGGTAGAACCCGTTGCCGGTGTTTTGGGCGCGTTATTGGTAGTCTATGTGGAGGCCATTTTGCCTTACGCTCTATCTTTTGCTGCCGGGGCGATGATATTGGTGGCTGTCCACGAATTGATTCCGGAATGCCAAAGACATCAGGAGACACAGCCCTATCTTGCCACAATGGGGATCGTTCTCGGCTTTGCGGTTATGATGCTGCTGGATGTAATGCTGGGGTAGGGAAGCAATTGGAGGTAGCGACAGGACTTGATTTGCATTATAATGATATATCGCTGTGCGATATGATGTTATGCTCCGCATAATGATGTTGCTCCACTTGGTTCCGCAATGATGCGATGTTTGCCCAAAAACATTAGGCGAAGCCGACATCATCAGCTTCAGCGGCATCATTAGTGATACGGCATCATTTGCCGAAGGCAAACATCATTGAAAAAGCACTTGCGAAAGCAAGTTCTTTTTCTGGTACGGGCGACAGGACTTGAGTTAATCAAGGTTCCGCTGCGTCCAGCCGCAGCGGGCAACGCTCGTCCGCGTTGCGTTTAGATGGGTTCAAGTCCCGTCTTTCCTTTGCGAATAATAAAAGAGGGGCAGAAGCCCCTCTTTTATTATTGGTACGGGCGACAGGACTTGAACCTGCATGCCTCGCGACATATGAGCCTAAGGGTGATG
>JAZQUL010000148.1:0-9547 GCA_045631285.1 Faecousia sp.
GATGGCGCCGAGCTGGATGACCACCTGAAACATCTCGTAAAACTCAGGGGAAACCTTTAATTTTACAAGGGCATCCAAGAGAATCATATGTCCCGTAGAGGAAATGGGCAGCCATTCCGTAATACCCTCCACGATGCCGAAAAGCACCGCTTTCAGAATTTCAATAAATATATCCACGAAGGATACCTCCAATCACTTTATACTTTGATTATACCCGCCGGGGAGACAGAAAGCAAGAAGAAAAACCCGAAATTCCTTCCCGCCCACCGAAACAAAATGTAGGGGTCGGCGCCCTCGACGACCCAAAATAAAACCGGTGCTCGATGCGCCGGTTTTATTAAGATAATTGGCGCTGTAGACGGGGCGTCGTAGGCGCCGCCCCCTACAAATATGGATGCAAGTGAGAAGAAATTGCCTTGTTAACATTTCCGGGTGGAACTCTTTACAAATTATTCACTTTTCTGCTATAATATTGGGTATAATAAGGGAAAAGCAAAACTTTCACTCAGGAGGACTGATTATGGCAACTACCATTCTTCTCATCGAGGACGACCGGAACATTTCCGAGCTATTGCAGCTTTACCTGGAAAAAGAGGGTTACGCAGTTACCGCCGCCTATGACGGCCGGCAAGGCTTAGACACTTTTCGCACCATTCAGCCGGACCTAATTCTGCTGGATGTGATGATGCCGATAATGAACGGCTGGGATACCTGCCGCGCCATTCGGGCAGAAAGTCAAGTACCTATCATTATGCTTACCGCCAAAAGTGAGACGGACGACAAGGTCATCGGTCTGAAAACCGGCGCAGACGATTACATCACCAAGCCCTTTGAAATGAAGGAAGTCCTGGCCCGGATAGAAGCCATTTTGCGTCGTACTACCACCAGCCCCACAAACTCCAACCGGCTTACCTTCGATAAACTGATTATCGATATGGATGCTTTTGATCTGATTATTGACGGCAAAAAGGTAGATGCGCCCCCAAAAGAAATGGAACTTCTCCACTACTTAGCCTCCACCCCCAACCGGGTTTACACCCGCAACCAGCTTTTGGACGAGGTCTGGGGGTTTGATTACTTTGGTGACTCCCGGACGGTAGACGTCCACGTCAAGCGACTTAGGGAAAAGCTGGAAAACATCTCCCCGAAATGGTCGCTCAAAACCGTTTGGGGTGTTGGATATAAATTCGAGGTTTTATAATTATGCGAAGTTATTTCAGCCGGATTTTTATTCCGGGTATGCTTTTGCTGCTGGCCACGCTGGCCATCGTAGGCTCTGCCTTCCATATTATCGTTCGCAGCTACCTTAATGACAACACCCTCACCGAGCTGGAAGCCAACAGCAATACCATTGCCCGGCTGGCCGCCGCCTATTTCGTGGAGGACGAGATGTCCGGTCAGGATTTTCTTGTGAATATCAGCGTAGCGGCCAGCGTATCCGGCGCAGATATGGTGATTTGTGATACCTATGGCAGACTGCTCCTTTGCTCTGATTCGCCTATGGGATGTATTCACCGGGGTAAGTATGTCTCCGGGGAGTTTGTGGAGAAGGTGCTCCATAACGGCTCTGTGGCAGACACAGGCATTCTCACCGGTCTTTACGAAACTTCCCGGTATGTGGTCTCTGTCCCGGTACGTACCGACGACGGCGAATCGGTGGGCATCGTCATTCTTTCCGCCCCCCTTTCTGAGACTTCCCGTGTCCTTTCCCGCCTCAGCGGCTTCTATATTTATATCTCCGTCATTGCGATTATATTGGCGCTGATTATTATGAATATTCTGGCAAGAAAGCAGAGTACGCCGCTGAAAGATATGGCAAACGCAGCCGTGGCTTTTGGACACGGCGATATGTCTGCCCGGGTTCGGGTCAATAAGTACGATCCTCTGGAGGTGCAGGAGATGGCTGTCGCTTTTAATAATATGGCAGTCTCTCTGGAAAAAATCGAAGCCCAGAGAACAGATTTTGTGGCAAACGTGTCTCACGAGCTAAAAACCCCTATGACTGTCATCGGCGGCTATGTGGACGGCATTTTGGACGGCACCATCCCCCCGGAAAAGCAAACATATTATATGCAGATTGTCTCTGATGAGACCAAGCGGCTGAGCCGTCTGGTACGCAATATGCTGGAAATTTCCCGTATGCAGGCAAAAGAAGGCTTTTCTGAGGAAGAAAAGATTCGATTTGACATTTGTGAATGTGCCGGGCAGATCCTTTTGTCCTTTGAGCAGCGAATCGTGCAGAAAGAACTGGAAGTGGACGTCCGGTTTCCGGAAGAGTCCCTTTACACTATGGCCAATAAAGACGCGATTGTGCAGGTTCTCTACAATTTGGTAGATAATGCGGTCAAATTCTGCGCCCAAGGCGGCCGCCTGCAGCTTGCTGTGGCGGAGGCCGGTGAGAAGCTGCGTATTACGGTTGCAAATGACGGTCCCGCTATCCCTGCCGAGGAGCTGCCCTTTGTCTTTGACCGATTCCATAAACTAGATAAGAGCCGTAACCGGAAACAGGAAGGCTGGGGTCTTGGCCTTTATATTGTGAAAACCCTGGTTTGCAGTCACGGAGAAGATATTTCCGTTACCAGCAGGGAAGGCAGCACCGTCTTTACATTCACACTGCCTTTGGTGATTTGAGGTTTTTTTATGAAACACAAAGAAGAACTGAATTCTGTAAATGAATATCGCACCGGCGGCACGGTTTTTCCTCCCCTCAGCGGCGCTTTTCGCACCTGCTTTCTGATTCTGGCAGTACTGACCGCCGTACTCCTTACCGGCGCTTCCTGGCTATTGCAGGCAGAGCCTCTGAGCAGTCAGAAGTCCCTTGCCGTGTTGGCGCTCTCGGAGGATACGCAAAACCCGGAAAATTCCCTGTATATGGAAGGGGAAGTGGTTACCAACGATGATATAGGGCTTACTTGTCAGGGTATTTCCGATTTTTGCGGAAAGGTGTACGACTTGCCGATAGGGGTCTATATCATTCACGTCGCGCCAAATACCCCTGCCTCCCGATTGGGTATCCTGCCCGGTGATATTTTGATCCATATCAACAGAAGACCGCTGCAAGCACCGGATACCTTGCAAATATTTTTTGATAATTGCCCGGAAAACGGCAGCGTGACCTTGGAGTTTTACCGAAAAGGAAAAACCTTCACCGTATATTTTACCCCGGAGGACAAAGGATGGAACTGATTTACGAAAAGGAATATCAGCTTACGGATATGCAGACCGATGCTTTCGGGCGGGCAAAGCCCTCCGCGCTGCTGTCCTTTGCCCAGGATATTGCCGGGCTGCATGCCGCCCGCCTTTCCGATAACTGGGAACAATTGCAGGAAAAGCACCTTTTTTGGGCGGTTACCCGGCACTATTTGGAGGTTTTTAAACTACCCAGAGTAGGGGAGACCATTCTCTTAAAAACCTGGCCTATGGTCACCACCCGAGTAGCCTATCCCCGCGCTGTAGAGGGTTACGGAAAAGATGGCACACCACTCTTTCGTATGGTCAGCCTTTGGGTGCTGATGGACACAGAAAAACGGAGTCTGGTGCTGCCGGGCAGGGGAGGTCTACAGATTGACGGCTGTAACCGGGGCTGCGAAGCGCCCATCCCCGCCTCTCTCGTCCCCGCTTCCTACAAAAAAATCGGCTCCCGCACGGTACAGTATTCCGAGCTGGACCGGAACGGGCATATGAATAATACCCGGTACTTGGATTGGATTGACGACCTGCTGCCCATTGATTTCCACAAGACCCACCGATTCCAGAGCTGTACTGTCTGCTACCTTCAGGAACTGCTGCCGGAGAGTGTCTGTGAACTGCGTTGGCAGATGGACGAAAAGGGCCTTTTACAGCTGGACGGTGTTTTCTCCGATTCCGTCCAGGAAAAACGTATCTTCGCCGCGCAGATACAGTTTGCACCCTGTGTTCTGTAAACCAAATTTTTCTTTTGCGAAAAAAGGACAAATTTGTCGAAAACCCCGGTAATACCCGGTAAAGCTAATATTTTCAAGGATTTAACCGGTTTTTCCTGTGGATAACCCTGTGGAAAATGTGGATAACTTTCTAACAATTTTACAATTTTCCTGTCGAATTTTTAAGTTTATGTTAACGTAATTTTCCGTAACTAATAATTTGTAATTTGTAATTGAGAATTCCTTTCTCATAGCTTATAATAACACCATAGTCTTTCTTAATTTGGCGGTATTTGCAATGATATTCGGTTTTTGTACCTTAGGCTGTAAGGTAAATCAGTATGAGACCCAGGCAATGGAGCAGCTCCTCGTCTCCGAGGGGCATACCGTTGCGCCCTTTTCTGAAAAGTGCGATGTCTATATCATCAATACCTGCTCTGTAACCGCCGTGGCAGACAAAAAGAACCGCGCCATTATCCGCCGCTGCCGGAAAGCAAATCCGGACGCTGTCATCGCCGTGTGCGGCTGTTATCCCCAGCGGGACAGCGAGGCCGTGGCCGCTTTGGGCGTGGATGTCATCGGCGGCAGCAACGGCCGCGTCCAGTTTCTGCAAAATATAATGGCATTTTATCGGGAGAAAAAGGCGCTTTTTCAGGTGGATAACGCCCTTTTGCGCCGGGATTTTGAAATTCTCCCTCCCGGTGGTCTTACCGGCCGCACCCGGGCGATGCTGAAGGTACAGGACGGCTGTCAGAATTTCTGCACTTACTGCATCATACCCTACACCCGCGGCCCTATCCGTTCCGCCACCGTGGAATTGGCGGTGGAGCAGGCCAAGGCCCTTCAGGAAAAGGGCTATCAGGAGCTGGTGATTACCGGCATCGAAATTGCCTCCTGGGGGCGGGATTTGCCCGGCAGACCCGGTCTTGCAGTACTGCTGGAAGCGCTCTGCGCGGCAGTTCCCGGGATGCGGCTGCGCCTTGGCTCTCTGGAGCCTCGGATCATTACCGAGGAATTTTGCGAGAAAATCAAGAAGCTTCCCGGTCTTTGTCCCCATTTTCATCTTTCTATGCAGTCCGGCTGCGACAGCGTCCTTGCCCGGATGAAACGGAAGTACGATACCGCCCGGTATTTGGAAAGCGTTGAACTGCTCAAGAAGCATTTCCCGGGCTGTGCCGTCACCACCGATATGATTGTGGCTTTTCCGGGGGAGACGGAGGAAGAATTCCGTCAAAGTCTCTCTTTCATCCAAAAATGCGGTTTTGCGGATATGCATATTTTCCCTTATTCCCGCCGCCCCGGCACACCGGCAGATAAAATGCCCTGTCAGCTTGGCAATGACGTGAAAGAGGCCCGCAGCCGGGAAACCATCGCGGTGGCAGAAAAAATGTCCGTCGCTTACCGGGAAAATATGGCAGGGGAGCAGTATGACGTTCTCTTTGAAGAGATGGAGGACGGCTATTTTACCGGCCACGCGCCCAATTATGTAAAAGTTTATGTAAATACCGAAAAAGAGCTGCACAATCAGGTTCTTCCCGCGCGTATCCTCGCCCCATTCCGGGAGGGTGTTCTGGCAATTTTGGAAGAATTACCCTGTTAAAAATTTTTAATGACAAGGGCAGGCTTTTGTGTTATACTATATTGTACGATTGTAAAAAGGAGGTATGTCCTTTGAAATATTGGCGTGGCTTTTTGACTGCCGGCATCATCGGCGCCTGTACTTTGGCGCTGACGGAATTCGCCAAATCCCATCCCACCCTTGTGGATATGATCTTTCCCTACATTTCCCGAATGATTTCCGGCAGTATGGCCCAGTGGAGCAGCGGCGTCAGCTTCTGCCTGTGGCAAGTCTTCTTGGTGCTTTGCGTTCTGGCCGTCTGTACCCTTTTGGTTCTTGCCATTGTACTGCGCTGGAACGTACTGCAAGTCACCGGTTGGATCACCGCAGCCGCCAGCGTATTTATGTTCCTGCAATTTGGCGTTTTCGGTATTAACCGTTATGCCGGCCCTTTGGCAGACGACATTCAGATGGAAGTCACCAATTACGACATTGCGGAGCTGGAAGAAGCAGCGAAATACTTTTTGGGAGAAGCCAAAAAGGCCAGCAACCGTCTGGGCGAGGGGAAACCCCAAGCCCCCGGCTTCGATGCTTTGGCTAATCAAGCCCCCGACGGTTTCCGTTCTTTGGTTTATGACCGGAAGTATTCCGTTTTTGCCAACAGTACCGTACCTGTAAAGAGGTTGGGCTGGAGCGGTTACTATACCGGAACGGGCACCACCGGCGTTACCGTCAGTCTCACCGGTGAGTCTGCGGTCAATCCTGAAGTACCCGGCATCCTGATGCCTTACGCAATGTGTCACGAAATGGCCCACCGCATCAGCATTTATGCAGACCGGGACGCAAACTTTGCCGCTTTTCTGGCCTGCGCCCATAATGCAAGCCCTTATTTCGTCTATTCCGGCTACCTGAACGCCTATCGGTACTGCCTGAAGGCATTGCAGTCTTTCAATTCCGACAATGCCCAGGCTGCCTGCCAGCGGCTGATGTCTGATGAACCTGCCCATTTTGGCGCGGAAATCAACGCCATTGACAATTTCTATAAGAGCGCAGAAAGCGCCAACGATTTCCGCAACAATGTGCAGCTTTTGGTTTCCTGGTATATTCAGGAGGTTTATCTTCCCAACCACGTAGAGGACGAAGATACCCCCTCCTTTGACCCGATGGACGAGACCCAGGTAGACCTGTCCGGTCTTCCCAACGCCCCGGTTAAAAAATGAAAGAGACACTGATTGCAGGGCTACCTGCCTTGAAGCTTTCTCTGCCGGAGGACCGTATTGACCGGCTCACCGCATTTGGCGAGGCTGTCATCCGGCAAAATGAGGTGATGAACCTCACCGCCATTACAGAGCCGACCCAAGTGGCGCGGCTGCACCTGCTGGACAGTCTTTCTCTTCTGTCCCTGGAAAATCTCTCCGGGAAAAAGATGATTGATGTGGGCTGCGGCGCGGGATTTCCCGGTGTGCCGGTGAAAATCGCCTGTCCGGAGGTTCAATTAACGCTACTGGACTCTCTGGGAAAGCGAATGAATTGGCTTTCTGAGATGCTTCCCACCCTTTCCGTGGATGCGAAATGTGTCACCGCCCGGGCAGAAGAATTTGTAACTACCTGTCGGGAAAGCTATGATATTGCCACCAGTCGGGCTGTGGCAAGGCTCAATGTTCTTTTGGAGCTGACCGCCCCCTATGTAAAGGTCGGCGGCAAGGTTCTGGCAATGAAAGGCTCTGCCGCAAGGGAAGAGCTGGAGGAGGCCAAAAACGCTATTGAGAAATTAGGCTTTACCTTGGAGAAAATCGCGGATTTCCCGGTGGATGACGGTGTCCATACTGTTCTGGTCTTCAAAAAGACCGCCCATACACCGCCCCAGTACCCCCGCCGGTACGCGAAAATCAAACAATCACCGCTATAAAAAGACGGCACTTTTGGTGCCGCCTTTTTTAATTGACAATTGACAATTGAAAGTTGACAATTATCAACTATGCCTGTCATTCTTCGACTCCCGTCGGATTGATCAATGTATGATTTGCCACTTGCAATCATTGGGATTTTAATTTGCTGCTCGGAGCACCACGCTCAGGATGACACCGCTTTCCAAGGATAATATATTAAAATCCGTCTGCGCAGCAGACACCATAATTGTCAATTGTCAATTGTCCATTATCCATTGTCAACTGTCCATTATCAATTCTTTTGCTCTGTAAAATTATAGTAGACAATTCCTTTTTTATGTGATATGATGTATGCGGTGGAGGATGGAGCAAATTTGATTTTGCTGCTGTTTTCCGCGGAAAAATGTCAAAATTTGGGGCGAAACATCTGTTTTCGTAACCCGTTATAGGAGGAACATATATGAACATCAAAGATCTGGAAAAGTACGGCATTACAGGCACTACTGAGATCGTCTACAATCCCACCTACGAGCAGCTGTTCGAGGCAGAGATGGACCCCACTCTGGAGGGTTTTGACAAGGGTCAGCTCACCGAGCTGGGCGCTGTCAACGTTATGACCGGCATCTACACCGGCCGCTCCCCCAAAGACAAGTTCATCGTCATGGACGAGACCTCCAAGGACACCGTGTGGTGGACCTCCAAGGAGTTCGCTAACGACAACAAGCCCGCTTCCGTGGAAGCCTGGAACGCTTGTAAGGAGCTGGCTCTGAAGCAGCTGTCCGGCCCCAAGAAGCTGTACGTCATGGATCTGTTCTGCGGCACCAACCCCGACTCCCGTATGGCAATCCGCTTCATCGTGGAGGTGGCATGGCAGGCTCACTTCGTTAAGAACATGTTCATTGCTCCCACCGAGGAAGAGCTGAAGAATTTCGAGCCCAACTTCGTCATCTACAACGCTTCCAAGGCTAAGGTCGAGAACTTCAAGGAGCTGGGCCTCAACTCCGAGACCGCAGTTCTCTTCAACCTGACCTCCCGTGAGCAGGTCATCCTGAACACCTGGTACGGCGGCGAGATGAAGAAGGGTATGTTCTCCATGATGAACTACTACCTGCCCCTGAACGGCATGGCTTCCATGCACTGCTCCGCCAACACCGACATGGAGGGCAAGAACACTGCTCTGTTCTTCGGCCTGTCCGGCACCGGCAAGACCACTCTGTCCACCGACCCCAAGCGTCTGCTGATCGGCGACGACGAGCACGGCTGGGACGACAACGGCGTCTTCAACTTCGAGGGCGGCTGCTACGCTAAGGTTATCAACCTGGATCCCGATTCCGAGCCCGATATCTACCGCGCCATCAAGCGCAATGCTCTGCTGGAGAACGTTACTGTTGATGCAGAAGGCAAGTGCGATTTCGCTGACGGCTCCGTCACCGAGAACACCCGCGTTTCCTACCCCATCAGCCACATCGAGAAGATCGTCCGTCCTGTGTCCGCAGGTCCTGACGCTCAGAACGTCATCTTCCTGTCCGCTGACGCTTTCGGCGTTCTGCCCCCCGTTTCCATCCTGACCCCCGAGCAGGCTCAGTACTACTTCCTGTCCGGCTTCACCGCAAAGCTGGCCGGCACCGAGCGCGGCATCACCGAGCCCACCCCCACCTTCTCCGCCTGCTTCGGCCAGGCCTTCCTGGAGCTGCACCCCACCAAGTACGGTGAGGAGCTGGTCAAGAAGATGGAGGCCAACGGCGCCAAGGCTTACCTGGTCAACACCGGCTGGAACGGCACCGGCAAGCGCATCACCATCAAGGATACCCGCGGCATCATCGATGCCATTCTGGATGGCTCCATCCTGAAGGCTGAGACCAAGAAGATCCCCCTGTTCGATCTGGAAGTCCCCACTTCCCTGCCCGGCGTCAACCCCGCCATCCTGGATCCCCGCGACACCTACGCAGATGTTGCCGAGTGGGAGAAGAAGGCTGAGGATCTGGCCGGCCGCTTTGTCAAGAACTTCGTCAAGTACACCGGCAACGACGCAGGCAAGGCCCTGGTTGCCGCAGGCCCCCAGCTGTAATTTTTGGGTCGCTTTTTCCAAAGTGATTTTCGCCGGATGAGCGGATCTTTTGGCCTGGCTTTGGCTTTTGAAAGATTCGAAATACACAAAGTATTCCTTCATCTTTCAACACCAAATCCAAACCAAAATC
>JAZQUL010000149.1:0-6834 GCA_045631285.1 Faecousia sp.
GTCAGCACGCAGGCTGCAATAGAAGCGGCGTTCTCCAGAGAGGAACGGGTTACCTTGGTGGGATCGACGATACCGTTCTCAATCATATCCATATAGGTCTCTGTGTAGGCGTTGTAGCCGTAGCCGATCTTCTTGGAAGACTTGATCTTCTCGAAGACCACGCTACCGTCTACGCCGGCATTCTCCGCAATCTGGCGAATGGGTGCCTCCAGAGCCTTTGCAATGATCTTTGCGCCGGTCTTTTCGTCACCGGTAAGCTTTGCTACCAGCTTTTCTACTGCGGCGATGGCGTTGACCTGGGCAGTACCGCCACCGGCCACAATGCCTTCCTCAACCGCAGCGCGGGTTGCGTTCAGGGCATCCTCTACACGGAGCTTCTGCTCCTTCATAGCCACCTCGGTCTGCGCGCCCACCTTGATGACGGCAACGCCGCCGGAAAGCTTTGCAAGACGCTCCTGCAGCTTCTCACGGTCATAGTCAGAGGTGGTGGTAGCAATGGCGCCACGGATGCTGTTTGCCCGCATCTTAATTGCCTCGGGGTCACCGGCTCCATCAACGATGGTGGTGGTGTCCTTGGTCACAACGATCTGACGGCAGCGGCCCAAATCGGTCAGCTTGGTAGCGGTCAGCTCCATATTGAGCTGGCTGGAAATCACAGTGCCACCGGTGAGCACAGCAATATCCTGCAGCATTTCCTTGCGGCGGTCACCGAAGCCGGGCGCCTTAACGCAGACAACGTTAAAGTTGCCGCGCAGACGGTTCACAAGCAGGGTTGCCAGCGCGTCCCCCTCCACATCTTCGGCAATAATCATCATCTTCTTGCCGGCCTTGACAATAGGCTCCAGAATGGGCAGAATTTCCTGAATGGAAGCGATCTTCTTATCGGTAATCAGGATATATGCATCGTCCAGAACGGCTTCCATCTTATCGGTATCGGTCACCATATAGGGAGAGATATAGCCACGGTCGAACTGCATACCCTCGACCACGTCCAGACCGGTTTCAGCGGTCTTACTCTCCTCGATGGTGATAACGCCCTCAGTGCCTACCTTCTCCATCGCCTCGGCAATCAGCGCGCCGATGGCAGCGTCACCGGAAGAGACAGTACCGACACGAGCAATATCCTCAGATCCCTTAACGGGCACAGAGTGTTCCTTAATGGCAGCAACCGCAGCTTCCACAGCCTTTTCGATGCCCTTACGCATTACCATGGGGTTTGCGCCTGCAGACAGATTCTTCAGGCCCTCGTGGGTAATGGCCTGGGCAAGCACAGTAGCGGTAGTAGTACCGTCACCGGCAACATCGTTGGTGCGGGTAGTGACCTCACGAATGAGCTGAGCGCCCATATTCTCGAAAGCATCTTCCAGTTCGATTTCCTTAGCGATGGTCACACCGTCGTTAGTGACCAGAGGCGCGCCGTACATCTTTGCCAGCACCACATTGCGGCCCTTGGGACCTAAGGTGACCTTAACGGTATCTGCCAGCTTATCAATACCCATGAGCAGCTTCTTGCGAGCATCCTCACCGTAAACAATCATTTTTGCCATAATCTTAATCCTCCCTGATTACTCGGTAACAACTGCCAGGATCTCATCCTGCTTAACAAACTTATAGTCCTCGCCATCCAGCTTAAATTCGCTGCCAGTGTACTTACCCACAACCACCTTATCACCGACCTTAACGGTCACAGGTGCGTCCTTCGTGCCGGGGCCTGCTGCAACAACATCGAAGATGCCGGAGCTTTCCTTGGTAGTGGTTGCGAGAATGATGCCGGAAGAGGTGGTTTCCTCTGCTTCGGCAGCTTTGAGCAGAATGTTATCTGCGAGTGGTCTGAGTTTCATACAATTTCCTCCATATTCGGTATTTAGACTGGGTATCTGCCCACACATCTACATTTTTATTAGCACTCAAAAGCTTTGAGTGCTAACTTTTCTATATAATAGCCTAAGTTGCTAAAAAATGCAAGTACTATTTGCAATTAATATGTAAATATTTTTTGACATTTTACGCCATCCGCCCCCCTCAGAGGTCGATAAAGGCGCAAAGACAAGCAAACCGGTCTCGTCGGCGTACATAGGTACGGTAGAGACCGGTTTGGGCAGTAAGTTAAAACGCTTTCATAAATAACCTTTTTCTTTTCGCAGCATAGACAGCAAGCTGTGGCATTTCATTAAATAGCAATGCATAATAAAATACTGCGTTTTAACGGTTTGCGGCTTTTGCGACCTCTTTTATACTCTTGCGTGACCGCGGGCGCAGATTACACCCACAACCTCGTCTACACAAGCTTGGCACTGCTCCTTTGTGGGCGCTTCCACCATTACCCGGATCACCGGCTCAGTACCGGACTCCCGAACAAGAATTCGACCGGTATCGCCCAGGCGGTCTGCCACCGCTTTTACCGCTGCTTGCACCGCAGGATCATTCTGGGCATCGGGCTTGGATTTGACACGGACGTTTTTCAGCACCTGCGGATAGATAGTCAGCCCTTCAAACAGCTGGCTCATCCTCTTTTTCTTAGCAAGCATCACTTCCATCATTTTCAGGCTTGTAAGAATACCATCTCCGGTGGTGGCATATTTGGAAATAATGATATGACCGGATTGCTCACCGCCAAGGCGGCAGCCGTTTTGCGCCATATATTCATAGACGTACTTATCGCCCACCTTGGTCTTGGCATAACCGATTCCTTTCTCGTCCAGCGCCTTATAAAGGCCGAAATTGGACATCACCGTGGTAACAACTGTATTGTTATCCAGCTGTCCCCTCTCCTGCATATAGCAGCCCAGGGCGTAAAGAATATGGTCGCCGGTAATAATATTCCCCTTTTCGTCTACGCACAAACAGCGGTCTGCGTCACCGTCAAAGGCAAAGCCCACATCCAGTCCGTTATCCACCACAAACTTTTGCAGCACTTCAATGTTGGTTGAGCCGGCACCTAAGTTGATATTTATGCCGTTAGGGTCTGCATTAATGACGTAAGTCTTTGCTCCCAAGGCATCAAAAACAGATTTTGCAATGTTCCAAGCCGCGCCGTTGGCGCAGTCCAAACCCACCTTTATATCCTTAAAGGAGTACATACCGAGGCTAATGAGATAGCCGATATAGCGGTTTCTGCCGGATGCATAGTCCACAGAAATACCAACCTTATCCCGCTGTCCAAAAGGAAGTGTTTCCCATTTTTCCCCGAAAAGCTCCAATTCTCCGTCAATAAAGGCTTCCACAAGAGCGATGGTCTCCTCGTCCATCTTCTCCCCCTGCCCATTAATCAGCTTGATACCGTTGTCATAATAGGGATTATGGCTGGCGGAGATCATAATGCCGCAGTCAAAGTCGTCTACTTTCGCAATATAAGCAACAGAAGGTGTAGTTGTAACGTGCATCAGGTAGGCATCCGCACCGGAAGCGGTAATACCGGCTGCCAAGGTATACTCAAACATATAGCTGCTGCGCCGGGTATCCTTGCCTATGACAATTCGCGCAGGCTCTTCACTGCCACCACGACGCTTTCGTTCCCCGTAATACCAGCCCAAAAAGCGGCCCACCTTATAGGCGTGGTCCGCAGTCAGGTCATTGTTGGCCTCGCCACGAAAACCGTCTGTTCCAAAATATTTACCCATAAATGCTCCTTACTTTTTTGTAATAATCATACCGCCAGTCTTATAAATGCTATTTGCCGGAATCACGCCCCGGACGCAGGACAGCGGATAGACATTGGCATTTTTGCCGATGACCGTACCGGGATTAAGAACGCTGTTACAGCCAATCTCCACAAAATCGCCCAGCATTGCGCCCACCTTCTTAATACCGGTGGGAATCTCTGGGTCTGTGTGGATGACCACAAGAGACTTATCTGACTTTACGTTAGAGGTAATAGAACCAGCGCCCATATGGGCCTTGTAGCCCAGAATGCTGTCGCCCACATAGTTATAGTGGGGCACTTGCACCCCGTCAAAAAGAATCACATTTTTTAGCTCCACGGAGTTGCCCACCACACAGCCATCGCCTACCAGCGCACTGCCGCGAACAAACGCGCCGTGGCGCACCTCGGTGTTCTCCCCGATAATGCAGGGCGCTCCTAAATAAGCGGTAGGCGCCACCTTTGCAGTCTTATGCACCCAAACCTCAGGCGCAGTTTCTATATATTCTTCTCCTAAACACTTTCCCAGCTCGACGATCAGGGCCTTGATACCGCCCAGCGTCTCCCAAGGATATGTGAACTGAGAAAGATATTGCCCAGCCTTAGAATGACTAAGATCATAAAGATCTTTTACCGTATACATTTCATTCCTCCTTTCAAAGCTTGCTTTTTTATTATATACCATTTCCCCAAAAAAGTAAATCCCTCCCCGATCGCGCCCCTTAGCCGCGCTGCTCTCTGCCCAGAAACACCAAGCAAAACGCTTCACAAATAAACAAACGGCACCACGACTATCTTGCCCGTGGTGCCGCTTTCTATTTACTTAAAAAAGGCAATAATCTCAAAAAGAGACTTAATTAAGCTCACAATTGCGCCCCAAATTCCGTCAGCTTTCTCGTCCGTATCGGGAGCATATTTGGGATCGTCTGCACCGCAGTGTATGCAAGTGCCGTTTGTGTAGCGGTGCGTTTCCAGTTTGGGAACATACTCCGTCTTATTTTTTCCGCAGACGGTGCAGGTATATATCTTAATGCCTGCATCGGTGCATGTGGGGTCTTCGGTAATAACACCACTGTCATAACTGTGCGTTAGTAAGGAAGTCATAATTTCCGTCTTTTCGCTGCCGCACAGCGTGCAGATATAGGTCCTGACACCTGCTGCACCGCAGGTAGGCTCCTTGGTCACGGTTCCCGTATCGTAGCTATGTATGCACTGTGCATTAAATGCAATGGTTGCACCCAAAAGCGGCTCATTACCGGTCTGTCCGACAGCAACCTCCGCCCACTGTCCTTCGGTGCCGGCGTAGGTAACACTTGTCAGCTTTTCGCAGCCAAGGAAGGCATTATCCCCGATTGTCGTAATGCTGGCAGGAATCGTAATGCCAGTCAAGTTCTTGCAATCCCGGAACGCATTATCCCCAATGGCAGTCACCGGGTATTCACCCACAGCAGCAGGAACAGTAACATCACCGCTGATGGCAGCATCTACAGATGTAATGGTCGCTTCACCGTTTTTGATCTTATATGTAAAGTAATCGATGGGATCCTTCGGCTCGTTGGTGCCGGAGACCGCATCGATCACCGCTTGCGGCACCTTCACCACAGTAAATCCCATATTATAAAAGCAGAAATCGACCTGCATTTCCTCTAACAAATCATTTATAGCAGAGTACTTAGCGTGGATAGCGCAAACATTTCCGTCTGCAATATTCACAGAAATGCTTTTGAAAGACTTTACAAATAAGGATTCTCCCTCATAACCAAATACCTCCACCTCCATCGGCGCAGTGCTGATATAGCTGCCGCTTTGGGCATCGTAGGTAAACTGATCGAATTTATCCCCTAAGTCAAGGAACAGAGAGGATACCTTCTTGATCTGAAGCCAATAGCGATCATCGGTCTCGCTGGCGATATAGGTATCTTCTTCATAGTTAATTTCATAAGTGAGGAAGCTTTCATCATTCTTTTTCAGGGTATAGTACGCAAAGTCATATTCATACACACCCTGTTCAGTATAAGCAAAATAGCCTCGGTCCTCGGTAATTGCACAGTGCTGGGTCTCGGTCACTTTTCCGTCCTCGGTCTTTTCCATAAATAAGGAATAGTTGGACTTATTCAGATTTCCAAACGCTTCATTCCACGCAGCTGCATCCGCAACCCGGGTGGAAACCGTGCGTGTTTCCGTTGCTGTGTAATCGCAGTCCACGCAAATGTACTTGACAGCAGCCACTCCGTCAGCATAAGTAATCTCGGGATTGCCATACCGGTGTCCCATCGGTAATTCAATATCATTTGGCGCTGCGCAGCCTGCAAAAGCCACCGCCAAAAGGCAAAGAATCAGTACAAAGGACAGTACATTTCTTTTCTTCATAGGTATACCTCCTCATAATAATTTTCGTTATTATATCACACCATACGAACAGATGCAAGCCTACAAAAGACACTTCCATCCCCATCCGCGCCGGGGATTCTTAAGGGGTAATACCCCTTAAGCCGTCTGGAGGGTCTGAGAACCATACGGAAGGTTCCCAGCGGATCTTTGCACACTTTCTCTCCGGAGAGAAAGTGTGACCGCTCAAAGACCCCTTCAATGAGATTTAGCGAAAACCAAAGCTGTGAAAAAGCAATCATAAACAAAAAAAGAGACCACCCGAAGGTAGTCTCTTTCATAGTTTATTTTGCGAATTCCACAGCTTTGGTCTCGCGGATCACATTGACCTTGATCTGGCCGGGGTACTCAAGCTCCGCCTCGATCTTCTTGGCCACATCCCGGGCAAGGAGAATCATATTGTCCTCAGAAACCTCCTCGGGCTTAACCATAATGCGAACCTCCCGGCCTGCCTGAATGGCGTATGCCTTCTCAACACCGGGATAGCTGCCGGTCAGCTCTTCCAGCTTCTGCAGTCTGCGGATATAGTTCTCCACGTTCTCGCGACGAGCGCCGGGACGGGCAGCAGACACAGCATCAGCCGCCTGCACCAGCACAGCAATCACCGTCTTTGGCTCCACATCACCGTGGTGCGCCTCGATGGCATTGACAACAACGGGATTTTCCTTATATTTCCGGGCAAGGTCTGCGCCCAGCTGTACGTGGCTGCCTTCGACCTCATGGTCGATAGATTTACCCAAATCGTGCAGCAGACCTGCGCGCTTAGCAAGCGCCACATCTACACCCAATTCCGCGGCCATAAGGCC
>JAZQUL010000150.1:0-1775 GCA_045631285.1 Faecousia sp.
CCGACTTATCGCTGAGGCTTCATTCCCATTTCCTCATAAAAGACAACCGCACCGCGGTTATCGCTCCAAACGTGGAGGGTCAGGTTATAGCAGCCTATCTTTTTTGCATAGTCGCAGACATAGGTATAAAGTGCCTTGCCCACGCCCAACCGCCGGGCATCCTTTGCCACGCACAGATCCTCCAAGAACATCTCGTTCCGGTTCGCCATTACGGGGTGTCCTTGGAAATGTTTCAGCTCACAAAAGCTGTAGCCCAGTACCCGATCTCCCTCAACCGCCACAAAGGTGGGTGTTTCAGGATTCGTCATCCGCGCCAGCACCTGAGAAGCGCCGTATTTTTGGGCATTTGCCTGAAATATATCCGGGCGAATATGATAATGCACCTGTCCAATCTCCTCCAAAAGGGCTAGTATCTGCAGCGCATCTTCCGGTTTTGCAAAACGAATTTCCATAACCGCACCTCCTATTTTTCCCCATTATATCACAAAAAATACCCTCCGTAAATATAAAATTCACCATCTCCTTGTCATTGCGGGGACAGCCTTGTCATCCGTTGCAATCTCCTGCACCGACCGTAAGAAAATCGACGCTCAATACGTCGATTTTCTTTTTTCTTGCCAAATGTCGGTTTTTCTGTTATACTACCCTTGTTATGGAAAGAAGAGCTCATTTTTTTGTCAGCCGGAAAAACGCGCTGACCTGGCTCATGGCGATCTGTATGATCTGCTCGGCAGTGGTCCGCATTGTTCTCATCGGTGTGAAAGGGTCCGATGAAGAACTTCAAGTGTGGCGCCAAATCGTTCTGCCAATCGCAGCGGGTCTGCTGTACGCCATCATTTGCATCGCAAGTGGCAAGGAGCGGTTTTATAAGACCGCCATTCCCTTCTGGATGCTTATGGCCTACTACGTTTTCAATTTCGCAAGCTACCAACTCGGCCTCCTCGTTACGGTTCTTTATGCCATCGTCCTCATTTTCATTGCCTTCTGCTATACCCGGGTCACCAGCGGCAGAGAGAAATTTATTCTGATGCTGATTTTGCAGGTGTCCTTCCCTATGGCAGTGGAGCTATACTTGGGACGGAAACTGCTCATGGCAGGCAGCTATCTCCCCTTCCTGCCGGATGCGCTCATGACCCTCGGTCTGCTCTTTACTATTTTTGCCATCCGGGTCCATCCCGCCGGGGAATACCACCCCACTTGGGGTGACCGTATCGACGGTCGCAAGATCCGCACCTTGGCGCCCATGGCGCAGATCACCATGTTCTTCCAATGGGAACGGAACATCTGCTCCAACCTCTTTGAGGAATCCATCGAGATTACCCACATTGACCGCTATATCCGCCAAAAGCGCCGCGAGGGTCTCACCGATTTCGGTATCATCCACGTACTGCTGGCCGCTTATGTACGCGGTGTTGCCAAGTATCCTCAGCTCAACCGTTTTATCAACGGCCAGAAGGTCTACTCCAGAGGCGAGGACATTCAGTACTGCATGGTCATCAAAAAAGAGATGAACGTGGACTCCCCTGACACATCTATCAAAGTGCATCTGCATCCCGGGGATACCGCCGAGGATATCTACCACAAGCTTAACGCTGCTGTGGAAAAGGTGAAAGCCACAAAGGAACTGGATTCCAACCTGGATGCTTTGATCATGACCCTGAATTTGATCCCCAGCATCGTGCTGAAATTCGTGGTGTGGCTGCTGAAATTCCTGGACTATTTCGGTTTGCTGCCCAAATTCCTGACAGAGCTCAGCCCCTTCCATGGCAGTTTGT
>JAZQUL010000151.1:0-6057 GCA_045631285.1 Faecousia sp.
CTGCGAGTGCGACTGCTGCTGTGAGGAAGCTTGCGAGTGCGACTGCTGTGAAGCAGAAGAGGCTGCAGAAATCGAGACTGCTCCTGAAGCAGAAGATAAGGATTTTGAAGGCTAATAACCAAAAAAATGCTGTGCACAGTGTGCACAGCATTTTTTATTTTCCCGTAATGTCCCGGATGACCTGACCGGCGATGATAAGTCCTGCCGCCGCGGGTACAAAGGAAATAGACCCCGGCAGGGCATTTCTGCCCTCGGGCAACTCCTCCAAAATAGGATCGTCAGGCGAGATGTCCGGCTTGATCGGCTCCTCCAAAGAATAGAGCACTTTTAGCTTTTCGATGCCCCGCTTGCGGCACTCCTTTCGCATAATGCGGGCAAGGGGACAAACGCTGGTCTCGTAAATATCCCCGATCCGAAATGCAGTGGGATCTAACTTATTGCCTGTACCAAGGCAGCAGAGGATGGGCACATTTGCTTCTCTTGCCGCCTGCACCAGCGCCAGCTTTCCCGTCACCGTATCGATGGCATCCACCACATAGGTATACCCCGAAAAATCAAATTCCGCTTTCGTGTCCGGCCCGAAAAACTGATGCCGGGCAATGACCTTAATTTCCGGATCGATGGCCTGCACACGCAATCTTGCCGCCTCAGACTTCTGCTTCCCCACGGTCTCCCGGGTGGCGAGAATTTGGCGGTTGATGTTTGTCAGGCTCACGGTGTCGTGGTCCACAAGCTCCAATGTCCCCACGCCGCACCGCGCCAGCGCTTCCACCACATAGCCGCCTACGCCGCCGAGACCAAAGACCGCAATGTGGGCATTTTTCAGTTTTTCCATACCCTCCTGCCCCAAAAGCAGCCGAGTCCGGGAATAGGCATCCATAGCGCACCTCCAAGTTTTTTTCTTAGTATAGCACAGATTTCCATACTTGTAAAATCTAAAATTATCACCGAATTTGGTAATTTTTCCCTTTCGTCCCTTGTCGTTTTCTCTTTTTCGCGGTATAGTAGAATTAGAGGTAATGTTATAAGTGTTGTCACCAGCATCTACGCTTGGAAAAATGTCAAACAGTTAGCTCCTGAAAATACAGATAGCACTGGTTAGATAGGTACATACGGTATTTTACGTGTTATTTGGTTGAGATCAAGGTGGTGGTTGTTATGGTATAATCATTTTTTCCTCGAATCCCGGCAGGCTATGTTAATATCCTCAGTACAAATGTAGCACGAATACCAACATTTGTGCAGAAACAGTACGCTACAGCGTAGAAAGGAAATGCTATGAAAAAGTTTTTTTGCATTATTATATCGTTCGTTCTCGCTTTTGTGTTGTTTGTTCCTATGTCCACATCTGCGGTTGAAGTTCCCGGTGATGGTCAAGTAACTCCGCTTGCTAATTGTAACCATTCGATCTACTCAGTTTCATATTCCTACCGTTACGAGCAGACAGATGCAACGTATCACGAGGTTTATGTCGAAGAAATCAAAACATGCAATAATTGTCATAGTCGGTTTGAGATAAATTATATTTACGATTTTTATATGGAAAAACACACTGTTTCAACCTTTACATATGAATCCAGTGTACACGAAGGTGACCCCTCCACGCACTATATGATTTACAGTGGAATATGCGAATTTTGCAAAGGACGGGCAGAGCAGATAATATCAACACGTTGCAGAAAGAATTTCTGCATTGATTATGTCTGATTTTTCTTTGGTGACGATCGGGCAGAAAGGGCAACTGTTCTTTATTGGGGCATTTTTCCTAACGAAAGTATAAAAGCATAGGTAGGTGACATTATGGGAGGTATCATTCGTTTACTGCGCAGACCACGGAAGACTCTGCTGGGAATATTTCTGTCCCTGCTGGCCTGTGCGATAGTATGTGTATGTCTGGGGCAGTATATCGCATCCGTTCAAACACAGGCATATGTAGAGGGAAATTACACCACCGCCGGTGTGCTGACCTCCAAATATATGCAAGAGGAAATATTGGATGATGAGGGAAATGTGATCGGTGTCACTTACTTTAGCGAACAACCGGAGACCGTTAAAAATTTCATTTCCAAGTTGCCCTCTTTGGATAATACCGCGTTTATAAAGACCGTGCAGCAAAGCGCATTAATTTCTGCATATCTCCCCGATACGGATCCGCTGAACTTCTACGGTTTAGGTAAAAAGGCACTAAGTATTGATGCAAATAACGATGCAACAAACCAGTTGGAAATTACACCCTACACCTACGCAATGCTTGCCATCCGCGTTGATGAAGTGGGCGAAATTCGCCCCTTCATCAATTATCAGCCCTCCCGTCCGGTCGATATCTCCGCTTACGGTTACGCAATCGATGTTACCGGCATCGTTTTGGAAACGGTTTCCCTCCAGCAGGGTTATTTAGATTCTGTCGGGAAAACCGCACGGATTACGGTTCGTTTTGCATCGGAGGAGGACGGGAACGCATTGTGCATAACGCCCGGTCAATGCTATCTGCTCTGCGGAACAGATTATCAGGATCTGGATGCGCAATTGCGGTTGGAATTTGCCCGATTTTTTGGCTGTGATGTATCACAGATCGACTGGGCAAAAATCGAATGGATGACAGAAGAGGAAATTGCAGCTGCCACATTTGACGCTGTTGCATCATACTGGCATGATGACGATGAAGGATTAATTATTTCCTCTAAAAATGCTGCCCAAATCAACAGTTGCTCCCTGACGGTTTGCCTTGACCCCTTGGTAGACCGCGGGCTTTTAGGGAAAACAGAGATTTCTCTCAGCTCTGGAACCGTGTTGTCCGCAGATGTGTACCGCACCCGCTTTAAGAGCGCCGAGATTGCACGGATAGAAACGACAGCACAGGATTTTCTGGCACAAACGGATAATCCCTATTGGCAGGAATGGCTAAATACTGCAAGTATCAACGATCACAGTTTTCCTATTATCGCAGTTGATAATTTAAATGCCGTTTCTCAGTTTGCCATTGAAGATGCCACCGTTGTTGCCGGCAGAACATTTACGCAGCAGGAAACTGTTGTCGGCGCGAAGGTATGTGTCATATCTGAATCATTGGCTATCGCCAACGGTCTAACTGTGGGAGATACCATTTCCATACGATATTATGAAAGGGATATGGATCTCAGGAGTAATACAACACTCCCCAAGCAGGCAAATCCAAATCCCGCTTATTATTCTGCTGCCGCAGGATTTGTGGATGCCGCAGAGGAATATACGATTGTTGGCCTATACCGGCAAAAAAATGAATGGGCAACCGGCACTTATTGCTTTACACCAAATACTGTCTTTGTGCCCCAGTCCGCCGCTCCCGGGAAAACCGAAAGTATTTGCGGAGGCATTTATACCTCCGTTATCTTAGAAAATGGCACCGCAGGCCAATTGGAGCAGTTGGCTGCCGAATATGGACTTGAAGGCTTATTTGTCTGTTACGATCAGGGCTATTCCCTGATTATGTCCAGTCTGAAAGAATACTATAAGGTTGGCAATGTGGTATTGCGGGCCGGTTTTGCTTTGTGGACCGGAATTGTTTTGCTGTTTATGTTCCTGTTCCCATATCAGCTTCACCCAGATTTGAAGCGAATGTGGGATTTAGGTACGCCGCCTGCCAAAATTCGCCGTCACGTTTTTGTCAGCAGTGCCGGTATTCTTTTGCCCGGTACTGTTTTAGGCTGTGTCGCAGCCACCGTGCTGTTTGTGCAGATGACACAATACATTGCTTCTGCGGCGAAAGCAGATTTAACCTTGGAACTGTCTGTTGGTACCCTCATTTTAATTGCAATGCTGCAAATGCTTGTTATATTAATCATTGTCTATTCCTTCGTCTGGATGATGACAGCAAGCCTAAAAAAACGCTCCGGGAGGAAGTGACAATATGACTTTTCCATATATGCTTCAACGAATAAAAAGGCGTCCTGTTGCTACATTTTTGCTCTTAGGCTTGAATTTCATAGCCGCCCTGCTGTTATGCCTCCTGCATATCAGCAGCAATCGGCTAAACTGTCAAATCGATAGCGTATATGAAAATGCTGTCATAACCTGTCAGGTAAGCAATCTCACCGGAACACAAACCGATGATCTGCGGCTCCCGGAGTGGATTATCCGCATATTTTTAGGAAAAGAAAATGTGCCAAACAGCAGCGGTGTTTTTTATAGCGACGAGGAGAATGCAGCAAAATTCAGATCGTACATTTCCGATGTTTATGTGAAAGTATCCGTCAAGGGTAAGTTGCAGGGAAGCAACGTGGAGGTTGTTGGTATAACGAGCTTAAAAGCAGATCGGGCATTACAGGAAGAATTTGGTTGCTATATTGACTGGAAAGAGCCTTTTGACGAAACCATCTTCTCTGGGGCAGATGCATATTGCATTGTTCCCAAATCTTTGTTATCTGCCTTTACGGAACAGGATAGCATCGTGCTCAGCTTTAAGAGAACAGGGCAAGAGCCGGTAACAAAGGAGTTCCTTATAGTTGGTACACATACCGGAAAAGATAATACGATCTACTGTCCGTGGAGCATTACCACAGAAATAAACCAAGAAATTGACGGTACTCTCCACGCTGATTCCATTACCGCCGTTCTGAGCAACAGCAGAAGTGTCCCGGTCTTTTGGGAAAATGCTGCCTGCCATTACTTTGTCGAACCAAACGCAAAAGGTGAACTTACTGTCTGGGAAGAATCCCACGTTTATGATTATTTCCCCTATGCTCTTTTGGTAAACGATGATATGTTGGAGGAAACTGTTTCCGAACTTCAGAATAACCTTTTGGTTTTCCGTCTCTGTACAGTAACAATTGTTGTTCTATCCTTAATTCTCGGATTTGTGGTTGGACACCTGATCGTCCGTCAGCGTACCAAAACCTTGGCACTTCAGCGAATTTTGGGACAATCCAACGGGAATATTTTTGCGGAAACATATCTGGAATTGACATCTGTGACAGCCGCTGGAATAATCACAGGTATCGGAACCGGCTGGCTGATAGGCATAAAAGATTTCCCTTGGGATGCTTTAGCTACATCGTTCGTTTTCTACACTATAGGTATTGCAAGTGCGGTTTGCTCGATTTTACGCACAGACCTGATACGATCTGCAAAGGAGGATGCCTGATATGATTCTACAGCTCGACAATGTACATTACCGTTATAACGCCAAATACCAAAGTGTTCACGCTGTTCGCGGCATCACCTATAACTTTGAAATTGGAAAGGTTTACGCCATTATGGGTAAGAGCGGATGTGGAAAGACAACACTTTTATCTCTACTCGGTGGCTTAATGCTCCCAACAGAGGGAACGGTTTCTGTTGAAGGACATACAACTGCCGCACTTGACTGCAACCACTTACGCAGAGAAAAGATCTCCTTGATTTACCAAAACTTCAACCTGTTTTCTTGGCTTACTGCCGAGGAAAACGTGACCTACCCTTTGGTAATCCGCAACAAAAGCAAGGCAGAGACACTCCAACTTGCACATAAGTGTCTGGAATCTGTTGGTATCAAACCCGATCAGTATAAACGTTTTCCCGCTATGCTTTCCGGCGGTGAACAACAGAGAGTGGCAATTGCACGGGCACTTGCAGCAGGTAGTCCTATTGTTCTTGCTGACGAACCTACTGGAAATCTGGATAGTGCAAACAGTAAAAATATCTTTGAAATACTTAGAGATCTGGCACACAAGGAAAACCGTTGCGTAATTATTGTAACCCACGATCAAGCTGTTGCAGATAGTTCTGATGTAAATATCCAAATGCAAGATGGTCAATTTGTATGTTTATAGCAAAACAGTAAACAGGGGCAGTTCCACGATCTGATTATAAACCCATTATATCCTAACCAGTACCCCGGGGTGGGCCTCAGCTCATCCCGGGATTTTGTTGTCTTAAACGCTTTTTATTTTTCCCTCTTGCAAATTGGGAAAGAATTGTTATATTATATTGTATATCATTAATATAACAATTGAGGTTTTCTATGAAAACACAAAAAGAATATATCTCTTCCCGGAAAAATCCGCTGATTCAGCAGGTGCGGCGGCTGCTCAGTTCCCGCAA
>JAZQUL010000152.1:0-5453 GCA_045631285.1 Faecousia sp.
GTCTCCGCAACGGGCATAGAGTAGTCCTTGTTCAGCGGTCTGTGGTCACGGATGCACAGGTTATGGAAGGCGTGACCCAGCTCGTGGGCGAGGGTCACCACATCGGAGAAAGAGCCGTCAAAGTTCGTGAGGATTCGGCTCTGGCCGATGGCATCCACGCCGGCGCAGAAGGCGCCGCCAACCTTACCCTCCCGGGGGTAGAAATCGATCCAGTCATTGTCGAAGGCTTCTGCGACCATATTGGCAAGCTCCATGTCAAAGCCCTCGTAAAGCGATACCAGGTAGTCTCTTGCTTCCTGGGCGGTAAACTTTGTAGAACTCTTTCCCATAGGGGCGAACAGCTCATACCAAGGAAGCCCCTTCTCATAGCCCATTGCCTTTGCTTTCGCCTTCAGGTACTGCCAGAACTTGGGCAGATAATCGTCCATCGCAGAAAGCATCGCCTCCAAAGTCTCCTTCTTCATAAAGGAGCGCTCCAAGGTGCGGTCCAGCGGAGACGCATAGCCCCGAAGCTTACAGTCGGAGATGGTCTCCAGCTTAATGGAGTTGAGGGCAAAGGCCACCGCGTCCCGGATACGGTCATAAGCGGCAATCTCCGCCTCGTAAGCCTCCTTACGGACAGCGCCGTCAGGGTCATAGGCAAGATTGCGGATGGTAGAAAGATTGGTGGTCTCCCCGCGGTAGGTCACCGGCACGGTGCTGGTAAGGTAAGACTGCATTTCGCCCCAGGCGCTGCCGCCAGAGAGCTTCATTCTCGCCATAATCTCCTCGCCACGGCCGGGTAACAGGTACTTGCAGTCCCGCACGGTGTTGGAAAGGAGGAATTTGTAGGGCTGCAGGGCAGGGTCGCCGTCCACCAATTCCGTCAAATTGGGGATTTCACTTACCCACTTTTCCACCTTGGCGATAGGCGCAGCCACAGTACTGTAGGCCGCCATCAGCCGCCCCATCTGGGAGCCAGCCTCCGGGTCCCGGGTATCCGCGCTCTGCCGCAGGTTGGCATAAGTCCCCAGCTTCATAATGAGACTTTGGATTTCTTCCTGCCGCTTGATATTTTCCGGCAGGGCGTTTACCGGGTCGGCAGTCTCCACCGTCTGGGCAAAGGCACAGTAATCCCGGAGCATATTTTGCAGGTTTTCAAAGTCCTGCAGCCACGCTTCGTCGTCAAAACCCTTGTAAATAATATCTAAGTTCCATTTTCCGTTCATAAGAAAACCCTCCGTTTTTCATTTTCTCTATTGTAAACCATTTTTTCCTAATCGTCAATTAGAATTGAGAATTGAGAGTTGAGAATTCCGGTGTCATCCTGAGCGACCAACGGGAGTCGAAGGATCTTCGCACTATCGTTTTTGCTCAGCAGTCCTTAGGTGCGTAGATTCTTCGACTCCGCTTACGCTCCGCTCAGAATGACAGGTGCGGTAGACAACTATCAAATATCCATTGTCAATTTCTTTCGTCGTTTCCCGTCGAAATGTTTTATTTTCTCCCGATACTGCGTTTTTATGTCGCATTTGGTCGCACGAAAGTTCCCCTTTCTTCCTTGCAAAATACTTTTTTCTGTGCTAAATTATCTTTGTCGCAACAAGGGGAACATCATTTTTTTCAGGAGAAGTGTTATGGATAATCAAGTTAGTGTAATCATCGCAGACAACAGTGAGGAGTTCTGCGCCTCCCTCAAAAACCAGTTAGAACGCGCAAATCTTTGGCGTGTGGCCGCCACCGTACAAAACGGTGAGGATGCCATCGCCGCCGTAAAAGAGAAACAGCCGGATATTTTGGTGCTGGACCTGATGCTTATGAAGCAGGACGGCCTTTCCGTGCTGAAAGCCATTTCCGGTATAGAGAAAAAGCCACTGGTGCTTGCCACTTCCGGCTTCATCACCGATTACGTAGCCTCCGCAGCGGCCGCCTTAGGCGTCCGCTACCTGATGCCCAAGCCCTGTGATATGACCGCGCTCTGTGAGCATTTGGAGGAACTTAGGGGCGGCTCTGTCCGGCAGGCAGGAATGCCTAAAAGGGACAGCGGCAGCATCGAAGCGCTGGTCACCGGCATCATCCACGAAATCGGTGTGCCCGCCCATATTAAGGGCTACCAGTACCTGCGGGAGGCCATTATCATCGCGGTCAATGATATGGATGTCATTAACGCCATCACGAAGGTCTTATATCCCCAAGTGGCAAAAACCTTCCAGACCACGCCCTCTCGCGTAGAGCGCGCCATCCGCCACGCCATCGAGGTAGCCTGGGACAGAGGCGACCTGGACACCCTCCAGCGCTTCTTCGGCTACACGGTCAGTAACACCAAGGGAAAGCCCACCAATTCCGAGTTCATCGCGCTGATCGCTGACAAGCTTCAACTCCAGCTAAAAAACGACAAGGTGGCGAATTTCTAACCGTAGGGGACGGGTCTCCCGTCCCGCTTTCGAAAGAAATTGTAGGGGGCGACGTCCTCGACGCCCCGTTACCGCACCCACGAGTTACGCAACGCAATAAAACCGCCGCATCGGGCACCGGTTTTATTTCGGGTCGTCCGGGAGGTCGACCCCTACAACTCTCGATGATGCAATTTATAACTTTTCCCCGGACAGCACAGCTATCCGGGGGCTTTTTCTTTTTTCTGGAAACAACAAATGTTCCCTTGACAAACACATATTGCAGCGTATAAAATAATAGTGGATAAAATATTGCAAAGGAGAATCGCTATGAAAAATCCCAAATTGTTAGTCCTCATCGTGGCGTTGGTTGCCGTACTGGCTATCGTGCTGGTTCTGGTCAATGTGACCGGAAAATCCCCCGCCGAAAACCCCACCGAACCGATTGTAACCGACCCCCCTGTCACTGATCCTCCCGTAACCGAGCCTCCCGTGACTGAGCCTCCCGTAACCGAGCCTCCCGTAACTGAGCCTCCCGTAACCGAGCCTCCTGTGACCATCAGCCTGAACCGCACCGACTTTAGCTTCTTCCGCACCGGTGAAAAGTTCAAGGTTTACGACGGTGTTATCAAGGCAAGCGAGGTGACCTTCTCCTCCTCCAACGAAAAGGTCGTTACCTTTATTGACGGTGTTGCCACCGCGGTTGCCCCCGGTATGGCAACCATCTACGCGGAGTACGAGGGCGTGAAGCTCCAGTGCGACGTTCACTGCCTCTTCGAGAACTCCGACAAGGTAGGCATCGTAAACTCCGGCAAGTACACACTGTGGTCTATGTACGGTTTTGAGGATGACCACGATATCACCATCCATATGAGCAAAGACGAGTATCTTGACCCCTACCTGAAGGACGCGGAAGGCAATAAGATTGCCGTAGAGTGGACTGCCGACAAGGAAGGCATCGTAACCATCGAGGGTGGCAAGGTCACCGGCGCAGCCACCGGCAGAGTGCTTCTGTCCTGCACCGTTGATGGCGAAATCATCGAATTTACGCTCCGCGTAGCCCGGTAATTCCCCAATAACACACAAAAACACCGGTCTTTCGACCGGTGTTTTACTTATTTTTCCTCTGCCGCAGCGCTCTTATGGTCTGCACCAGATTAATGGCTAGGAGGCAGAAATTCAGCACCGCCACCGGCCAGGTATTACGGGCAATGGCGTAAATCATACTAATCAGCGCGCCGCACATATTAAAAATCCGCAGCTTCAGCATAGAGGTCATCATCATCGAGACAATGACCAGCGCCGTGCCGATATAGCCAAAAATTTCCAGGTAAATATTCATACCGCTCTCCATAGATCAAAATTTGTAGGGGCGACCATTGGTCGTCCGCACCGCACCATCGTCTATGCCCGTAGGGGCGGATACCATCCGCCCGTGCCGCACAACCGACATAGCACTATCCTATAACGTAGCGGGCGGCTAATAGCCGCCCCTACAATCTCTCTATATGATGCAAGCTTCTCCTCGCTTAGAATAACCGCATTTCCCTACTATTTATATTATATCAATTTATATGAAAGAAAGCAATCCCCATTTCTCCCCATTGACAGTCCTCCGTCTTTGCCCTATAATAAAGAAAACCTTGAAAGGAGCATGTTTATGGATAATAAGGAATTGGAACTGAACGACGAAGAAGTCTCCATCGTCACCTTTACAGACGAGAACGGTGCGGACTGCAGCTTTGAATATCTGGACTGCGTGGAATACGAGGGCAAGGAATATATCGTCCTGACCCCCGCTGAGGAGGACGCGGCTGAGATTATCATTCTGGAAATTCAGCCGGTGGACGAGGAGAATGAAAATTACGTCAGCGTACAGGACGAAGCCATTCTCGACCAGGTCTACGCCATCTTCAAAGACCGCTTCAAAGACATTTTCACCTTCGGTGACTGAAAAAACCGCCCACCCGGGCGGTTTTTTTAATGCATAATGCAGAATGCATAATGCATAATGATTTAGATAACAGAAGCCATTAAGCATTAAGCATTAAGCATTAAGCATTAAGCATTAAGCATTAAGCATTAATTCTTAAACTCTTCGCAGCAGCCGGTTCTTACCTTCATCTGCAGCTCCTGATTTTTAATGCTGACCGTAGTGCAGGGGGCGATGGATTGGGTAATAAAGGCGTTAGAGCCGATGACAGAGCCTTGCCCGATGACCGTATCGCCGCCCAAAACCGACGCGCCGGCGTAGATGGTCACATTGTCCTCGATGGTAGGATGGCGGCGCTTGCCCCGCAGGCTCTGCCCGCCCCGGGTAGACAGTGCGCCCAGAGTTACGCCCTGATAGAGCTTGACATTCCTGCCGATGAGAGCCGTCTCACCAATGACGATGCCGGTGCCGTGGTCGATAAAGAAATACTCCCCGATGGTGGCGCCGGGATGGATGTCGATGCCGGTGACGCTGTGGGCGTGCTCGGTCATAATTCTCGGAAGAAGCGGCACACCCATCAAATGCAATTCGTGGGCAAGACGGTAAACCGTAATGGCAAACAGTCCCGGATAGGCGAAAATAATCTCGCTCATATCGGTGGCCGCCGGGTCGCCATCGTAAAACGCCTGCAAGTCGGTCTGCACCACCGCCCGGACAGCGGGAATTTTCTTAAAAAAGGCGATGCCAATTTCTTCCGCCCGGGTCTTGGCGACCTCCGTCTCCTCCCCCGCTTCCCGCAGAATGAGAGAAACCTGCTTTGTGAGGTTATAAAATACGTCCTCAATGAGCATAGATAAATTATGCTTTGCGTTGTAAACCTTATAGTTTTTATCTCTTGAATAACCGGGGAACACAATCCACCGCAGTTTATCAATGATATCAATGACTGCCGCCTTATCGGGACGGCGCACAATGTCCATTCGGTCAATGTCCCGGCCCAAGCCGTAATCGTCCAAAATGGAATCCACCAAGCCTTCAATTTGCTCTTCGATTTTTTCCATAGAGATCACTCCTTTGCTATAAAATACCATAGGATAATTTTCCTGTCAATCTATCATTGACACCAAAGATGCATATGTTATAATCAA
>JAZQUL010000153.1:0-5651 GCA_045631285.1 Faecousia sp.
TCAGTTTGAGAAGGGCGACATCGTGCAGCTGAACCTGTCCGCCAAGATCGACGGCTACTCCGCCGCCATCGGCTATCCCATCTGCCTGGGCAGCCTGGAAGGCCAGCGCCGTGACATCGTTCAGTTCTGCCGCGAGGCCCACACTTGGTCTGAGCAGCAGGTCAAGGCTGGCGTTTATGCTGCTGACATCGCTAAGGGCTTCTACAAGTACTTTGTTGACCACGGCTACGAGAAGAACTACGTTTACGGTCCTCTCCACGGCACCGGTATCATCGAGGTCGAGGCTCCCTGGTGTGAGACCAGCTCCGATTACTTCCTGCAGGAGAATATGACCTATCAGGTTGATACTTACATCTCTGCTGATACCTTTGGTACTCGTTGGGAGAAGGGTATCGCCGTTAAGGAGAATGGCTTTGAGATGCTGTCTCCTGAAATTCCCGCGGTCTGTCCTGAAATTCTGTTCTGATAACTTATCACCGGCGCACGCCCTGTGCGCCGGTTTCCTAAAATGAGGAGGATATACCTATGCAAATGTTGGAAATGCTCTATGATGAGATCCAGGATGCCGTGGATCGGAAAGTCCCGTTCATCATCCCTATCGGCACTTTGGAATACCATGCCCGCCACGCTTCCTGCGGTACGGACACTTTAGTCGTCACCGGATGCCTGCGGGAGCTGGAAAAGGAAAGAGAAATTGTGGTGTGCCCGCCCATTTGGTACGGCGTAGCTTCCTACGCTGTCTGCGCTCCCAAACCCAGCCACTTCCATGTGGATGAGGACGCCTATGTCAATTACCTTTACTATATTCTCAAATCTATGATTGACGCAGGACATAAGAATATTTATTTGGTTCCCCATCACCAGACCGAGGGCGCAGGCCTTATGCCTATGACCATTGCCTGCCATAAAGCCGCTAAAAAGGTTACAATGGAGTATATGGAGGAGAAGCTTGGTAAGGGCTGGTGGGGCAGCGATGCCTATGCAACCTACTATGAGGATATGGGCTCCGAAGATGACCCCTTCTCTTACATTAAGGTCATCCCCTTAATCGGCGCAGAGGCGCAGATTAAGTGCGGCGGCTTTGACCACGCCGGCAAGTGGGAGACCAGCCTGCTGATGGGTACTTACCCTGAATTGGTTGACCTGAGCCGCTGTGAGCGGAACACCGAATGGTTTGCCCAAAGCGCAAAAGAAGCCAGCGCAGAGACCGGCAAGCATATGGTGCAGTGTACTTTGGAGTGGCTTCGCCAGGCCATTCAATAAGGAGGAAACAATATGCGTCAAATTAAAGTAGAAGCCCTCACCTGTGAGGCCTTTGCCCCCTTCGGTCAGTTCTATGCTATGGCCGATCCCAAAGGCCATCCTCTCTGCGGCGAGCTTCACCGCTTTTTCCCGGACCGTTTGGTAGCAGACAGTAACCACCGTTTAGGCTATTCTCCTATCCTGGTGAAGAAGCCTGAAAAAATGACCGTCACCGCTGTGGAATACCACACCACAACATGGGAAATGATTATGCCTCTCAATGATGATATGATTCTCCACGTGGCACCCGCTTCTGCCGGAACGCCAGTGACTCATCTTACCAAGGCGTTCCTGGTACCCAAGAATACCCTTATCAAGATGAATGCCGCAATATGGCATTTGGCGCCTCTGCCTGCCAATGCAGACGAGTTGGCTGCTATGATTATCTTGCCTGAATGTACATATGCCAATGACTGCACCGTAGTGGATTTAAAGCCCGAGGAGCAGTTTGAAATCGTTTTATGAGTTGGAAAGAAGACTGTGAAGCAGGGCTTCTGTACGACGCAACCAATCCGGAGCGAGAAGCGGAACATCTCCGCTGCGCGGACTTATGCTGGGAATACAACCGGACAAGGCCTTCTGATATGGAAACCCGGGAAAAGATATTACGGCAGATTTTCGGAAAGCTGGGCGCAGATCCCTATGTGGAACCTACCGTCTTCTTTGGCTTTGGCTACAATGTGGAAGCGGGAGACCGGTTCTTTGCCAACAATAACTGCGTTTTCGTAGATCCCGGCAAGATTGTTTTCGGAGATGACGTAAAAATTGCCCCCCAATGCGGTTTCTACACTGCCTTGCATCCCTTGGATGCAGAAATGCGGGCGACCGGCGCAGAAACAGCCAAACCCATCCGGGTAGGCAATAATGTCTGGTTCGGCGGCGGTGTCAAAGTGCTGCCCGGTGTCACCATCGGAGACAACTGCGTTATCGGTGCCGGCAGTGTGGTCACACACGACATTCCATCCAACACCCTGGCTTACGGAAATCCGTGCCAGGTTATCAGAAAATTAAAATAAAGGAGATTATTTATATGGGATACGGAAAGAAAGTATGGATTTTCCCGGATGCAGAGCTGCCTCCTGTGGGCGTGAATTTGATTCCCGGCCATGAATCCATCATTATTACCAACACCGGCGACGAGGACGCCCACATTAAGATTACCCTGATTTACACGGACAAGGAGCCTATCGATGCTATCCATATCACCGTGGGCGCCCGCAGAGTTCGCTGCCTCCGTACAAACGAGGAAAAGGACTTTGGTGCTTATACTGCCAAGTTCGAAGAACAGTATGCCATTATGCTGGAAAGTGACGTTCCTGTGGTGGCCCAGTACGGCCGCGCAGAACCCAGAACCGTAGCCTTCTACACCACTCCCGGATATTGCGAGTAATTACCCTTCACGAAAGGAGACTCTGGAAAATGAAACGATCTGAAATTAATAAAGCGCTGAAAGAACTGGAAGCAATGTGCGAAAAGCACTGCTGCTACCTGCCGCCCTTCTGTAACTTTACGCCCGAGCAGTGGCAAAATATTGGCCACGAATATGACGAGGTGCGGGACTGTATGCTGGGCTGGGATATTACCGACTACGGTATGGGCGATTTTGATAAGTTCGGCTTCAGCCTTATTACCATCCGTAACGGTAACCGCGCTATGGCAGATAAGTACCCCAAGGTCTACGCAGAGAAGCTGCTGTACCTGAAAGAGGGTCAGTACGCCCCCAACCATTTCCACTGGTACAAGACGGAGGATATTATCAACCGTGGCGGCGGCAATGTGCTGATTCGGGTATATAACAGCCTGCCCAACGAAGAAATTGACTATGAATCCGACGTAACTGTACATACTGACGGCCGCACCTACACGGTACCTGCCGGCAGCATTGTTCGTTTGACTCCCGGTGAGAGCATCCACGTGCAGCAGTATATGTACCACGATTTCTCTGTGGAAGAGGGAAGCGGTCCTGTTCTGCTGGGCGAAGTCAGCCAGTGTAATGATGACAACACCGACAACCGTTTCAATCCTCCCGTAGGCCGTTTCCCCACCATTGAAGAGGACGAAGCACCCTACCGGCTGCTGTGTAACGAGTACCCGGAGGCAAAATGATGGATGTTGTTGCATTGGGCGAACTGCTCATTGATTTTACAATGGTCAGCGCAGACGCGGAAGGATACCCCACTATGGCGGCCCATCCCGGCGGTGCGGTGGCAAATTTCCTGGCGGCCGTTTCCAAGTTTGGAGGAAAGACTGCGCTTATTGGCAAGGTAGGTAATGATGCCTTTGGCAATTTGCTGTTGGGCACATTAAATGAGGCTGGGATTGGAACATCGGGTATGGTGGTGGATGATTCTGTATTTACCACCCTGGCTTTTGTAACCCTGGATGCCACCGGTGACCGGAGCTTCTCCTTTGCCAGAAAGCCGGGCGCAGACACTCAGCTAAAAGCAGAAGAAGTAGACCTGGGCCTGATCGAGCAGGCAAAGGTGCTCCATTTTGGCACCCTTTCTCTTACCGATGAGCCTGCAAAGACGGCTACCCAAAAGGCGGTCGCCTATGCCAAGGAAAAAGGCAAGCTTTTGACCTTTGATCCCAATCTTCGCAAGCCGTTGTGGCATAGCTTGGAGGATGCCAAAGAGCAAATGCTTTGGGGCCTCAAGCAGGCAGATGTGGTTAAGATCAGCGACGAGGAAGTGGAGTTCCTCTTCGGTCTTGGCGTAGAGGAAGGCGCCCGGTATATTCTGGACACCTTTGATATGAAGCTGGTGTTTGTCACCTGCGGCGCAGACGGTTGTTATTTCTGCAATCGCATTGCCAGCGGTCACGTGCCCGGCCTGAGCGGCATCAAGGTGGTAGATACCACCGGCGCCGGTGATATTTTCGGTGGCAGCGCGGTGTGGAAGCTGCTGCAGGCTGGAAAGTCTCCTGATACATTGACGGAGGAAGAACTGCGCGATGTGGTAGGCTTTGCCTGTAAGGCTGCCGGCCTTTCCACTACCAAACCCGGCGGTATTTCTAGTGTGCCCCGGTTAGAGGATGTAATGTAAGGAGAATCACTATGCAAGAGCTTTGGAATGGCTTTGAAATGAAAAGCTTTGAATTTGAGGGAAAGACTGCCTACATCGTTTTCCCGGAAGCCGGTACAGCCAATGGATTTTTGGCAATGAAAATGATCTACTGGGATGCATTCCCCGAAGCAGCAGAGATCGACCTGCTGAAAAAAGGTTTCCACCTGTGCTATGTGGATCACGATTTCCGGTGGGGCGCTGCGGATGATTTGGACCGGCAGGCTCGCTTTGTGCAGTATGTCACGGAGGAATATGGTCTGCAGAAGGAAATTGCCTGCGTCGGTATGAGCTGCGGCGGTTTGACTGCAATTAAGTTCGCAGCAAGACATCCCCAGTTGGTAGCTGTGCTTTACTTGGATGCGCCGGTGCTGAACTTTATGAGCTGTCCCTGTGGATTTGGCGAGGGCAATGAGCTTGTGGGCGGTATCGATGAAATTCTGAGTGCCCTGAAGATGGACAGCATTTCCCAGCTTATCTGCTACCGCGAGATGCCTATGGATAAGATTCCGGAACTGGTAAAGAACAAAATCCCCGTCGTTATGGTTGCCGGTGGCAGTGACCCGGTTGTTCCGTTCCACGAAAATGGCATTATGCTGAAAAAGGCCTATGAGGAAAATAACTTGGCGTTTGCTTTCTTTATGAAGCCTGAATGCGCGCACCATCCCCACGGTTTGGAAGACCCCACTCCGGTACTTACATTTATTGAAGAACACATCCGGAAGTCTGCAAACTAAAAGCTATAAATAATTTTCAAAGCCTGGCGTTAACCAACGCCAGGCTTTGTTTAGTTTATGACCTAAAATAAAAATACACTTGCAGAAACGTCGCAGGCTGATATAATAGACGGTAGATGCCAGTAGTAGCGTTTATATGACGAAAAACAAATAGAAAGGGAAAATCAATATGAAATACGATTTTACTTCCATTATGGACCGTCGCGGCAAGGACGCTATTGCCGTTGACAGCATCGGTACGATGCCCGGTTTTTCGCCTGCTGCGCCCGGAGAGGGGTTCGATGTAATCCCAATGTGGGTTGCGGATATGAATTTCCCCACAGTACCAACCATTCCTGAAGCAATCATTGCCCGGGCGGAGCATATGGCTTACGGCTACTTTTCACCAACCGAGGAATACTTTGCTTCCATCATTCGCTGGCAGGAAAAGCGCAACGGCGTAACAGGTCTTAATAAGGAACATATCGGCTATGAAAACGGTGTTTTGGGCGGCGTTGTCAGCGCGTTGAATGTCCTCTGCTCCCGGGGAGACAATGTGCTTGTCCACAGC
>JAZQUL010000154.1:0-8246 GCA_045631285.1 Faecousia sp.
CAAAAAAGGAGAAATACCGGATATTTTATATAGAACAACCGTTCGAAAACCATAAAAAACCGGTAATTTCTCCACTTTTTTTGAAAAAAACTGAAGAAAATGATTGATTTTTTGATTTTGATACGTTATACTGTCGGTAAAGGGAGCAAAATGGTAGTTAAGTGGAGCAAAATGGAGTAGGAGGTGGCCAAAGTGATCGGAAAATATCCTGCAAAGCTGGACGATAAGAACAGATTATTCGTTCCTGCAAAGCTTCGCGCGGAAATGGGCGAGGATTTTTTCGTTACTGTGGGTATCAACTGTGGCCGCAGCTGCCTGACCATTTATACTGCGAAGGACTGGGAGACATTATCGCAGAATTATAATGCGCTTCCCATTTCCCAGCGCTCCGGCGCTACCAGCTTGCTTTTTAGTAATGCGGTCGAGTGCGTCCCGGACAAGCAGTTCCGCTTCACCTTGACCCAGAATCTGTTGGATTACGCAGGAATCGGAAGAGATGTAATGATTGTTGGCAGAGCAGGCCAAGCGGAAATTTGGGACGTGGATGCTTTTAATGCCTTTGAAAATGAAAACCTTACACCCGAGAAGCTGCTGGCTTCTTTGGAGGCCATTGGCTTATGAGTGATTTTTATCATATTTCCGTGCTGCTGCAGGAGTGTATCGACGGTCTCGATATTAAGCCCGACGGTATTTATGTGGACGGCACTTTAGGCGGCGCCGGTCATTCCGGTCAAATTGTCCGTCATTTGGATACGGGACTGCTGATTGGTATTGATCGCGACCCGGTAGCGCTGAAAGCAGCAGGGGAGCGGCTTGCCCCCTTTGCAAACAATGTAAAGCTGGTTCACTCCAACTTCTGTGAAATGGCAGAGGTTCTGGAGAGCTTAGAGATTCCCGGTGTGGACGGTATCCTACTTGATCTTGGTGTATCTTCTCCGCAGTTGGATGACAGCGCACGGGGCTTTTCCTATATGGCAGATGCTCCGCTGGATATGCGTATGAACGGAGAGGACAGCCTTTCCGCATACGAGGTTGTCAATACCTGGCCGCAGGAAGAACTAAAGCGAATCCTCTATGACTACGGTGAGGAGCGATACGCGCCCCAAATTGCAGCCGCTATCTGTCGCCGCAGAGAGAATAAACCGATTGCAACGACCCTTGAGCTTGTGGATGTGATTCGAAGCGCGATGCCTCCCGCAGCGCTTCGGGAAAAACAGCATCCTGCAAAGCGCAGCTTTCAGGCAATTCGCATTGCAGTCAATGACGAGCTTGGCTCTGTGGAAAAGGCGATGAAGGCGGCTATTCCGCTGCTGAATAAAGGCGGACGGTTGGTAATCATCACTTTCCATTCTTTGGAAGACCGTATCGTTAAGAACGCAATGGTGGAGGCCTCCAAGGGCTGTATTTGCCCGCCCAATTTCCCTGTTTGCGTATGCGGAAAGAAACCGCAGGTAAAACTAATTACTAAGAAACCCATTGTAGCTTCCCCGGAGGAACTGGAGGTAAATCCCCGGTCCCGGAGCGCGAAGCTTCGAATCTGTGAAAAGCTTTGATATTCAGGAAGGAGACGAATCACGTGGCAAATCAGATCGACATTAGATATATAGATTTCAGCACTGAGGGAAATGCTGCCCGTAAGTTCGCACCTGTGCAAAAGAAAAAGGCGCAGCTTCCGAGTGCAAAGCGGAAGACCCGCCGTGTAGTGACGATTGACCCTCTTGCAATCATAGGTGTAGCTGTTGCGGTCTGTATGATTGTATTTATGGGCATTGGCGTGCTGCGTTTGCAGGCAGCGCAAGTAAAAAATATGCAAATGGCCCAGTATGTGGATAGCTTAAGCGAAAAGAATACCGCGCTTCAGGCGGAATTTAGTGAAGTTTGCGATCTGGAGGAAGTTCGGCAGCTGGCGCTGGCGCTGGGGATGATCCCCAAATTGGAAGCTCCCCAAACCGGTATTACGATGTTCGTTCCTGAGGAGCCGGTAGCATCTGCCAGTCTTTGGGAGCAGATTGGAACATTTTTAGCAGGACTTTTTGCATAAAGACTGCCCCGACCAATAGGATAAAGTAGTATAGATGGGCAGCGAGGTTTACCTTTGCTGCCCATCACAATCGAAAGGTCGGGGTTTTATGAAGAAAAAAAGGGAAAAGAAGGTATACAGTCGGGTTCGGGGAGACAGCGGGCAACACCGCCGTGTTCTGCTGGTGGCAGCCGTGCTGGGCATATTGGCTTTTATTCCGGCAGCACTGCAGCTATATAACCTGATGATCGTGAATTACGAATATTATTCAGACCTTGCGCTGAGAAACCAGACCCGCACAACTCGGGTGATGGCGGACAGAGGTCTGATTTATGATAGAAATATGAATATCCTTGCTGCCTCCGTTGGGGTGGAAAACATATATTTAGACCCGCACGAACTGAAGCAATCCAAAGCCAATTTGGAGGAGATTGGACGCGTATTGGGCGAAATATTGGGAAAAGATCCGGCCTGGATCGTAGAGCAGGGGAAAGATACCAAAAAGCGCTATAAGCAGATCGGCGCGCAGATTGATGAAGAAACGGCGGCTAAAATCCGTCTTTTTATTAATGAAAACAGTATATCCGGCATTCATTTGGAGCCGAGCGCCAAGCGGTACTATCCACAAGGCACATTGGCGGCCCAGGTGCTGGGTTTCACGAATAACTCCGGGCAAGGTTCCGAGGGAATCGAGGCTGCCTACAATAGCTTCCTGGAGGGCGGCAGCAGTAAGGTCATTACCACAAAGGGCAATAACGAGATGGATATGCCTTTTTCCTATGAGAAGTTTGTGGCATCCCAAAAGGGTAACAATGTAATTCTGACTTTGGATGCAACGATTCAGACCATCCTTGAAAAGCAGATGGAAGATGCTATTAACCGCTACGATGTGCAAAACGGCGCGTTCGGTATGGTGATGGATGTAAATACCGGGGAAATCCTAGCAATGGCAACTTTGGGCAGCTACGATCCCAACAACTACCAAGAAATCGCAAGTGAAAAGGTAAGGGCATCTCTGGAAATCCTGCGTCAGGCCTATGAGAATAGCCCAGCGGGCAGCGCGGCCTACGAAAACGCAAAGGCGCTTTACAGTACAGCACTGACGGAGGCGCAGTTGAAGCAATGGCGCAACCGCTGTATTTCCGACGGCTATGAGCCTGGTTCTACGTTCAAAGTTCTGACCTTGGCGGCAGCATTGGATTGCGGCGCTGTGGATTTGGAGACCGGTTTCCATTGCGGCGGCGCAGAACAGATTCCCGGCAGAGCCCAGCTGCTCCATTGCTGGCGCTCCACAGGCCACGGTTCGCAAAAAACACCCCAAGCGCTGCAAAATTCCTGTAACCTAGCCTTTGCTCATATTGGCTTAAAATTGGGCGGGGAGCGGTTTTATGAGTATATTCGGAATTTTGGCATATTGGAAAAGACAGGTTTTGACTTAAACGGCGAGAGTAAAGGTGTATTCTTTGATAAGGGAATCATTGTCAATACCGATAAATGGGGAACTGCTTCGCTTACGTCTGCGGCATTCGGGCAGACTTTTAAGCTGACACCTTTGCAGCTTGTCCGCGCCATCGCTGCGGTGGTTAATGGCGGAAATTTATTAGAACCGTATATTGTTTCCGAGGTGCAGGACGGGGACGGAAATGTGGTTTTAAAGCAGGAGCCTACGGTAGTTCGACAGGTGATTAAAGAGGAAACCTCCATTAAAATGCGGGCGCTGCTGCAATCCGTTGTGACAGAAGGTACTGCTAAAAACGCGCAGGTAGCAGGCTTCGCCATTGGCGGCAAAACCGGCACCAGCGAAAAAATTGATGTGTTTGACGAAAACGGTCAGCGGGTGCAGGATAAAATTGTTTCCTTCGTAGGGGTTGCACCTATGGACAATCCGCAGTATATTGTACTTGTGGCGCTGGACACACCTTCTCGCTCTACAGGCATCTATATTTCCGGCGGTGTGATGGCAGCGCCCACGGTAGGCGCGGTAATGGCGGATATTTTGCCCTATCTTGGGGTAGGACATAATTATACGCAGCAGGATGCCGCCGGCAAAATGGTTGCAGTAGAGGACTATACGGGACTGACTGTAAAAGAGGTAAATAAGCTGCTCAAAGAGCAGGGACTGACTGCCCTTATGCAAGGGGAAGAAGAAAAGGTAACGGCCCAGCTTCCTGCTCCCGGACAAAGCGTACCGGGTGACAGCCAACTGCTCCTCTATTTTGGCGAGAAAAGTCAAGTTGCCTACACGGAGGTACCGGACTTTAAGGGAATGAACCGCAGTCAAGCGCAGGAAGCGGCAGGCAAAGCGGGACTTTATATTTTGGTGTCCGGTAATATGAGCCTAGACCCGGATGTGGTCGTCACAGCGCAGTCGGAGGCCAAGGGCACAAAAGTAAAGATGGGATCGACAATTAAACTTACCTTTGCAGATACACAGGCAAGAGATTAACGATACAGAGGAGAAAGAATTATGAAACTAAACGAGCTGCTGCAAGGCATTAACGTGTTAAAATCCAACGTGGATTTGGAAATGGAAATCCGCAATGTTTGCTATGACTCCCGGAAGGTGGGAGCAGGAGATCTTTTTGTGGCGGTAACCGGTTTTGTGACTGACGGAAACCGGTATATCCCGATGGCGCTTCAAAAAGGCGCGGCAGCGGTTGTCACCGCAATACAGCCTGCGGAAGATGTTCCCTATATTTTGGTGGATTCCGACCGTCTTGCTTTGGCGCTTTTAGGCAAAAACTACTATGATGACCCGGCGGCAGATATGAAAATCATCGGTGTGACCGGCACAAACGGCAAAACCTCTACTACTCTGCTTCTTAAGCACGTTTTGGAAAAAACCATCGGCGCAAAGGTTGGCCTGATGGGCACGATGGAAAATATGATCGGGGATGTGCGTATGGAAGCTTCCCGCACCACCCCCGAGAGCTTTGAACTTTATGGTTTGCTGCGGCAGATGCGGGATGCAGGCTGTACTCACGTTGTAATGGAGGTTTCCTCCCACGCTGTTGCATTGGATCGCATTGCGGGACTGCACTTTGCCGCCGGCGCATTTACAAACCTGACGGAAGACCATCTGGATTTCCACAAAACGATGGAAAACTACTGCGATGCCAAGGCAGAACTGTTTGCCCGTTGTGACAGCGCAGCAGGAAACTGCGACGATCCCTGGTTCCAAAGGATGTTCGCAAAAGCAGCTTGCCCTGTACTGACGATTTCCGTGAAAAAGGAAGCGGGTCTTTATGCTAAGAATATTTCCTTGCCGGCAGACGGTGTGCGTTTTACAGCTGTATGCGGTAGCGAGGAAGCAGAAGTACAGGTTGTCATTCCTGGGCTGTTTACAGTCTATAATGTACTGACGGTATTGGGTATTGCCCATAATTTGGGTATTTCTCTGGAGGCTGCCGCAGAAGCGCTCAAAACTGCTAAGAGCGTAAAAGGCAGGGTGGAGGTTGTCCCTACGCCCGGTAGGGATTACACAATTCTTATCGACTATGCCCACACACCGGACGGTCTGGAGAATGTGCTGACTCTGTTAAAATCCATCTGCAAGGGCAGATTGATCGCAGTCTTTGGCTGTGGTGGTGACCGCGACCCGGTAAAACGGCCCATTATGGGTAAAATCGGTACGGATATGGCGGATATCGCTATTATTACCTCCGATAACCCCCGAACGGAAGAGCCTATGTCCATTATCGGGCAAATTGTGGCAGGCGTGGAAAAAAATAATTACGAGATTGTAGAAAATCGCCCCGAAGCCATTAGACTGGCTATGGACATTGCGAAAAAAGATGATATAATTGTACTGGCAGGAAAAGGCCACGAAACATATCAGGAAATTTGCGGCGTAAAACATCACTTGGATGAAAGAGAGATCGTCGCAGCGTATCTGGAGGAAACGAGGAATTAAGATGGGCAGGATCACCCTACAGCAGGCCGCTGAGTGGTGCGGTGGCAAGATCGACCCTAAGTATAAAGATGTCGCCTTTTGGGGCGCCAATAATGATACCCGAAAATTGCAGGAGGGGCAGCTTTTTGTTGCGCTCCAAGGTGTTCGGGATGGTCACGATTTTATTCCCGCAGCGCTGGAAAAGGGTGCGGCAGCGGTGCTTTGTACCCACGCAGACGGGGATTACCCAGCAATTGTTGTAGAGGATACACGGATTGCGTTGGGAGATATTGCCCGGTATGAGCGCCAGCGGCTTAATATGAAAGTGGTTGCGGTTACAGGTTCTGTGGGTAAAAGTACCACAAAGGAAATGATTGCAACCGTTCTTGAAGGCACATATAAGGTATCAAAGACCCCTGTGAATCATAATAATGACATCGGTATGCCGATGGCTGTTTTGGCAATGCCGGAGGATACAGAGGTTGCCGTTCTGGAAATGGGTATGAATCATTTCCGGGAAATTGCCTATTTGACCGCCATTGGCAAGCCGGATATTGGCGTGATTATCAATATCGGAACAATGCATATTGAGCATCTCGGTTCGAAGGAAGGAATTTTGCAGGCAAAACTGGAGATTCGGGAAGGTATGCCGGAAAATGGCGTATTGATCCTCAACGGTGATGACAGCCTCCTTTGGGGGCAGCGTCTTGTGCAGGATTTCCGAAAGGTGTATTTTGGGCTCAACAATCCGGATGCGGCAGTACGGGGAAGTCAAGTCACAGAAAGTGACGGCGTCACCAACTTTGCAGTATGGGCCGGCGAAGAGGCGTTTACGGTTACGCTGCCGCTGGATGGTATACACAATGTTTCCGATGCCCTCGCTGCAATCAGCGTTGGCCTGCAAATGGGCGTTACACCCATTGACATTCAACGCAGACTGGCATCTTTCTCCAATATGGAGGGCAGGCAAAGCATTTACAAAGTTAAGGATTTTACTATAATCAATGACAGCTACAATGCAGGTCCTGAATCAATGGCTGCCGCGCTGAATGTGCTGGGGAGTAAAGAGGGCAGGCGGATTGCTGTCCTTGGCGATATGCTGGAGCTTGGCGTGAATGCGCAAGCGGAACATTATAAGATTGGCAGAATTGCCGCAGAAAAGGCAGATCTGCTGTTTGCCTATGGACCTACCGGAAAGCGGATGCTCAACGGCGCCGTTACCGGAGGAATGACCGGCAGAGCAAGAGCATTTACTGACAGAGATCGACTGGTACAGGCCCTAAAGCTTGCTGCCCGGCCTGGAGATGTGCTGCTTTTCAAAGGCTCCCGCGGTATGCGTATGGAGCTGATTTTGGAGGCTTTTTTGCAGGACTAAAGAAAAACGGAGGAGATAGGAATGACAAGAGTATTAATCACTGCCCTGATTGGCTTTGTTGCATCAGGTGTTTTGGGATATATCTTACTGCCCCTGCTTCGGGCGCTGAAAACCGGCCAGTCTGTCCACGATATCGGACCTACCTGGCATAACACGAAGGTGGGTACTCCGTTGATGGGCGGCCTTATGTTCGTGGGCTCTACCATACTGTGTTTGTTGATTAATCTGCCGAAAACAGAGGAATATACCGCCTTTTATGTATTGGCAGTGAGTTTTTGCTTTGGCCTTGTGGGCTTTTTGGACGACTTCTGCAAGGTGAAATTCAAGCGGGATTTGGGCCTTACTGCATTTCAGAAGGCAGCGCTCCAGATGGCAGTTTCCGCAATCTACCTGTATGCGCTGTATAAATCCGGTGTCATGACCAGCAATCTCTATATTCCTTTTGTAAATATTTCTGTGTACATCCATCCCATTGTCTATATTTTCTTTGCAATGTTCGTTATGGTTGGCTGTGTTAATGCTGTAAATCTTACCGATGGTGTGGATGGCCTTTGCGGAACGGTGACGATTCCGGTTATGGTTTTCTTTGCGGCAGTTGCCGTGGTAATGCAGCGCTGGGATCTGGCGATTTTGCCTGCTTCGTTGGTGGGCGGACTGCTTGCGTATCTTATTTATAACTGGCACCCTGCAAAGGTCTTTATGGGGGACACCGGCTCGCTGTTTTTGGGCGGTGTGGTCTGTGCAATGGCATTTGCGTTAGATATGCCGCTGGTGCTTATTTTGGTGGGCTTTGTATATATCGTGGAAACGCTGTCTGATATTATACAGGTACTATATTTTAAGATCACCCACGGAAAACGGATTTTTAAAATGGCGCCTATTCACCACCACTTTGAGATGTGCGGGTGGAAAGAGGTTAAAATCGTGCTTGTGTTCTCTGCTGTGTCTGCGCTGATGTG
>JAZQUL010000155.1:0-5791 GCA_045631285.1 Faecousia sp.
AAAATAGAATAAAATTATTATAAGCCATCGATCTCCCATTGTAAAGTGCGCTTTTTCGCAATTCATCGTAGGGACACCCCTTCCGGGGTGTCCGCAAACAAAACGCACCATCACCGGACACCCGAGGACGGGTGTCCCTACGAATAAAAACGAAGGTGCGGAGGCGGCGGGACGGGAAACCCGTCCCCTACAAGGGGAACGGGATGCGGTGTAGGAGATTGCCACGGACGGCATAGCCGCTCTCGCAATGACAACCAGTACAGGCAATTGTTGATTGAAAGGGATTTTAGGGACACCGATCCTGCAGTACCCCTACAAAAAACGAACCGCACCACGAAAACCGTGGTGCGGTTCGTTCGCATTGGAAGCTTGACCCTACAATAGGATATGAATCCATAGATTATTTTAGGCCCAGTTCGGAAGCGGAGACGATTTTAATATCGTGAGCGGTGAGGGCGGCGGTGAAGGTTTCCTCATCGGAGACTCGGAGTACCATATAGGCGCAGCCATCACGATGGGTAAAGAGAGAATACATATATTCCACATCGATATGGCTTTCTGCCAGGACTGCCAAAAGGTCTGCGAGACCTGCAGGGCGGTCGGGGACTTCCACTGCCCATACGGGGGTCATAGAGAGAATGTCACCGTGCTGCAGCAGGATGCTGCTTGCCTTGGAAGCGTCGTCCACTATCATACGGGCAAGACCGTAGTCAGCGGTTTCTGCGATGGAGATGGCGCGAATGTCGATATGATTTTCTGCCAGCAGCCGGGTAATCTCGGAGAGCTGACCGGTACGGTTTTCCAAAAATACGGAGATCTGATGAATACTCATAATGTTACCTCCTTAAATCTTACGTTTGTCGATCACACGGACGGCTTTGCCCTCGCTGCGGGCAATGGACTTGGGAGCAACCAGCTTTACTTTGGCGGCAATGCCCAGCATAGCTTTCAAGGCTTCCACCAGCTTCTTTTCCGCGCTAGCAATTTTAGCCAGAGAATCGGAGAACATTTCGGGATTCATTTCTACCATAACCTCAAAGGTGTCGGAGTTGTTGACCCGGTCCACGATGATTTGGTAATTGGCGGGGTAACCCTGCTGGATAAGTACTGTTTCGATCTGGGAAGGGAAGACGTTGATACCGCGGATAATCAGCATATCGTCGCTGCGACCCATAGGCTTGCTCATTTTTACGTGGGTGCGGCCGCAGGAGCATTTCTTGCGGGTCAGTACGCAAATATCGCGGGTGCGGTAGCGAAGCAGCGGGAAGGCTTCTTTCGTGATGGCTGTAAATACCAGCTCACCCTTACTGCCTTCGGGCAGCACCTCGCCGGTGTCCGGGTCGATGATCTCCGCGATAAAGTGGTCCTCGTTGATATGCATACCGGTCTGTTCGCTGCACTCGAAGGCAACACCCGGGCCGGAGGTCTCGGTGAGACCGTAAATATCATATGCTTTAATACCAAGCTTATTTTCGATGTCGTGGCGCATATCTTCGCTCCAAGCCTCTGCACCGAAGATACCGGCTTTTAGCTTAATCTGATCCCGGAGACCTTGCTCCTGGATGGATTCTGCAAGGTAAGCTGCGTAAGAGGGCGTACAGCAGAGGATGGTAGAGCCAAGGTCTGTCATAAATTGCAGCTGCCGGTCGGTATTGCCGGAGGACATAGGCAGCGTCAGGCAGCCTACCTTATGGGAGCCGCCGTTGAGACCGGCGCCGCCGGTGAAAAGACCGAAGCCGTAGGCTATGTGACAAATATCCTCATTGGTTGCGCCGGCGGCGACCAATGCGCGGGCGCAGCAATCGTCCCAAAGGTCAATATCGTGCTGGGTGTAGAAGGCAACCACCCGCTTACCGGTAGTGCCGGAGGTGGAGTGGATGCGGACACAGTCGGAAAGGGGCGCGCCCTTTAGACCGTAGGGATAGGCCTGGCGCAGGTCGTCCTTGCAGAGGAAGGGCAGCTTGTGGAGGTCGTCCACACCCTGAATATCCTCGGGGGTAACGCCCTTTTCTTCCATTTTCTTGCGGTAATAGGGGACGTTGTCCCAAACGTGACGCACCTGCTTTATGAGCCGTTCATTTTGGAGCGCACGCAGTTGGTCATAAGGCATTGTTTCGATTTCAGGCTGAAAATACTTGGGCATAGTGACCATCTCCTTTATGCGTTGGCGCCCAGCTTAAATGCGATTTTGTTCATTTCCAAGAACTTGGGAGGAACGCTGGCTTCGATGGCCTGCATCCACTCCTCTTCGGGGAAGTCAAAATACTTGGAAAGACGACCCATCAGGACTAAGTTAACAGCCTTGGAAGAGCCTGCCTGCTCAGCGAGGGTTAGGGCATCCAGCGCATCCAAGTCGATACCGGCTTCTTTCATCTTGTGTTCCAAGCTTTCGGGATATTCGGCAGCGCCGATGATGACGGGCATCGGGTTGATTTTTTGGGTGTTCGTGATGATCTTTCCACCGGGCTTTAAGTACTCCGTCCAGCGGGCGGCCTCCAAAAGCTCAAAGGAGACGATGAAATCAGCCTGCCCCTTGTCAATGACGGGGGAGTAGACCTTGTCACCGAAACGGACGTAAGTGACCACGCTGCCGCCACGCTGGCTCATACCGTGGACCTCGGAGACTTTAATATCATAGCCCTTGCTCAGCAGCAGACGACCCAGCAGCTTGGAGGCAAGCAAACTACCCTGACCGCCAACACCGACGATCATAACATTTTGTGTTTTCATACGCAGACCTCCTTGGGGCTTCTCAGCGCGTCGAATTTGCAAAGCTGCTCGCAGACACCGCAGCCGACGCACAGTGTTTCGTCCACCTTTGCCTTGCCGTCTACGATGCTGATGGCAGGACAGCCGATTTTCATACAAGCCTTACAGCCTACGCACTTGTCGGGATCGACGGAAAGGGGTTTGTTGTGCTTTACATACTTTAATAGCGCGCAGGGGCGGCGGGAGATAATAACGGAAGGCTCGTTTGCGGCAAGCTCTTCTTTAATAACGGTATCGCATTCCTTGAGATCGTAGGGATCAATGACACGGACACGGCGGATACCCACGGCCTTACAAAGGGTCTCTAAATCGATTTTTGCGCAGGGGTCGCCCTTGAGATTGAAGCCGGTGGTGGGATTTTGCTGATGACCGGTCATACCGGTGATGGAGTTATCCACGATGATAACGGTGGCATTCGACTCATTGTATGCCATATTCACAAGGCCGGTAATGCCGGAGTGCATAAAGGTGGAGTCACCGATGACAGCCACGGTATTTCCGTCCATAGCGCCCTGCTGGGACTTGGAGAAGCCGTGGAGGCCGGAAACAGATGCGCCCATACAGATCACGCTGTCAACAGCAGCGAGAGGAGCAACTGCGCCGAGGGTATAGCAGCCGATGTCACCGAGAACGGTGATCTTATTCTTTTTCAGAGTGTAGAACAGACCTCTGTGGGGACAACCGGCACACATAACGGGAGGTCTGGGAGGAATGGCTTCGGAAAGCTTTACACCGGTTTCCCAAGTCTCGGAAAGCTTGGCAGCAACGGTCAGGGGCATCAGCTCGTCAATGTTAGGGAAATCCGCCTTGCCGGTGCAGGAAAGACCCAAATCCCGGCAGTGGCTCTCAATAAAGCCGTCCAGCTCTTCCACGACCACCAAACGGTCTACGGATGCGGCAAACTTGCGAATCTTTTCCTCGGGGAGCGGCCAGATCATACCCAGTTTCAGCACGGGATAAGTATCACCGCAGACCTCTTTTACATACTGGTAGGAGGTAGAGGAGGTGATGATACCGATAGAATGGTCATTGCCATCTTCCACACGGTTGATGTCGGCATCCTCAGCATAGGCAATCAGTGCCTTTGTCCGGGCTTCTACCACGGGATGGCGCTTCTTTGCATTGCCGGGCATCATAACGTATTTGGGAATGTCCTTCTTATATTCCTTGACGCACTCCACCCGTTCACCGGTTTCCACTACGCTTTGAGAGTGGGAAACGCGGGTACACATTTTGAGAAGTACCGGAGTGTCAAACTGCTCGGAAAGTTCGTAGGCCAGCTTGGCAAATGCCAAGGCTTCTGCGGAATCGGAAGGCTCTAACATAGGGATTTTGGCAGCCCGGGCGTAATGCCGGGAGTCCTGCTCGTTTTGAGAGGAGTGCATACCCGCATCGTCTGCCACACCGATGACCATACCGCCGTTGACACCGGTATAGGAGATGGTGAACAGGGGGTCAGCGGCTACGTTAAGACCAACGTGCTTCATACCGCAGAAAGACCGACGACCGGCTAAAGATGCGCCAAAGGCGGCTTCCATAGCTACCTTTTCGTTGGGCGCCCACTCGGCATAGACCTCAGGATACTTGGCGACCGCTTCGGTAATTTCTGTGCTGGGGGTGCCGGGATAACTGGATACAAAGCTGCAGCCGGCTTCGTATAGGCCACGGGCAACGGCTTCGTTGCCCAAAATTAACTGTTTCATTCTGTTTTCCTCCAATGGATTAGCCTGTGATCTGTACTTCCACTAAGCGGCCGTGGCAGTACTTTTCACGCAGTACCGGCTTTTCAATCTTGCCGGTGGGATTGCGGGGGACTTTATCGAAGAAAATCTTTCTGGGGCGCTTATAGCGGGGAAGGGCTGTGCAGAATTCGTCGATTTCTGCTTCGGTGCAGCTTTCGCCCTCTTTCAATTCGATGATGGCTGCACCAATTTCGCCAAGGCGGGCATCGGGCAGACCGATGACAGCCACGTCTTTGATCTTATGGAAGGCGCGGAGGAAATCCTCGATCTGTACGGGGTACAGGTTCTCACCGCCGGAGATGACAACATCCTTCTTGCGGTCTACTAAGTAAATAAAGCCGTCCTCGTCCTCTCGCGCCATATCGCCGGTAAAGAGCCAGCCGTTACGAAGCACCTCTGCGGTGGCATCGGGATTTTTATAATAGCAGGTCATTACACCGTCACCGCGAACAATCAGCTCGCCGACATCGCCCTTTTCTACCTCACCACCGTGTTCGTCCACAATTTTTGTTTCCCAACCGAAGCCGGGCTTGCCGATGGCGCCAACTTTATGGACATTGTCCACACCTAAGTGGACACAGCCGGGACCGATGGATTCGGACAGACCATAGTTGGTGTCGTACTGGTGGTGGGGGAAAATCTTCATCCAGCGGTGAATTAAGCTGGGGGGTACGGGCTGGGCGCCGATGTGCATCAGCCGCCACTGATCGAGACGGAATTTGGAGAGGTCAACACGGTGGTCGTCAATGGCATCCAAAAGGTCTTGCGCCCAAGGCACCAAGAGCCAAACAATGGTGCAGCGCTCCTCGGTGACTGCCCGGAGAATCCACTCCGGCTTTACACCCCGAAGAAGAACGGCCTTAGAGCCGGAGAGCAAGGAACCAAACCAGTGCATTTTCGCGCCGGTGTGGTACAGGGGCGGGATGCAGAGAAATACATCGTCCCGGCTCTGCCCGTGGTGATTTTGCTCTGTCAGGCAAGAGTGAACAAGAGATAAATGGTTATGTAAGATGGCTTTGGGGAAGCCGGTTGTGCCGGAAGAAAAGTAGATGGCGGCATCGTCGGTTTCACACAGTGCCACGGGAGGCGCGCTGGAGGAGCAGAACTGCAGAAGCGACATACAGTCCTCAGAATACTGAGGGCCGTTTTTACCTACGAAGAACAGCGTTTTCACACCGGGGATACTATCTGCAACCGCATCCATTCGGCTGATAAACTCAGGTCCAAATACCAAAACCTCTACATCTGCCAAATCCAGGCAGTACTGAATTTCGTCGCTG
>JAZQUL010000156.1:0-3241 GCA_045631285.1 Faecousia sp.
TTGCAGGATGCCACCCAGATTATCTGCGATATTTACTCCCGTTACCGTTTTGAGACGATGGTCTTCGAAAATCGGGAAAACAAGTTTATGGATGCCGCCACCCTCTGCGGCTTTATGCTGGATGCCCAGCGGCAGTCCTACGGCGACGGTCTCGACCCCCATTGCCAGCATCCTTATATGTGGGTGTGCAAGAGCCATTACTATGGCCCTACCTTCTACAATTTCCCCTATGCCTTTGGCGGTCTGTTCGCCCGGGGTTTGTACGCCCAGTACGAAAAAGAGGGCGAAAGCTTTGTTCCCAAGTACAAAAAGCTCCTCTACACCACCCCCATTGCCACCGCAGAGGAGACAGCCAAGGTGGCAGACATTGACCTGACGGATAAGCAGTTCTGGGCAGATGCCCTGCAGATGATTGCAGACCAAATCGATTTGTTCTGCGAGTTAGTGGAGGGATAAAATGGAGAAACTGCAAGCGTTTTTAGACTATGCCCACAGCGCGTACCACGCCATTGACTATTTAAAGAAAACTCTCCAAAATGCGGGTTATTGCCCCCTTTCCGAGGGGGAAAAGTGGGAAATCCTCCCCGGTGGAAAGTACTACGTCACCCGTGGCGGCAGCGCGATTATGGCATTTCGTGTGCCGAAAGGTCAGCCCAAGGGCTTTTTGATGTCCGCAAGCCATTCTGACCGACCCACCTTCAAGTGGAAGGAAAATGGCATCCTCGACGGTAAGTACAGCCGTCTTTCCGTGGAGCGCTACGGCGGGATGCTCATTTCTACTTGGCTGGACAGACCCCTGTCTCTTGCAGGCCGTGTGCTGGTGGAGACGGAAACGGGCATTGAAAGCAAGCTCATCGACATTGACCGGGATTTACTGCTCATTCCCAACGTTGCCATTCATATGAACCGCGCTGCAAATGACGGTTACAAGTGGAATCCTGCCACCGATGTACTGCCACTTTTGGGCGGCAAGGAGGCAGGGGCAAAGCTGCTGCCTCTGCTGGAAGAAATGGCAGGCGGCAAGATTTTGGGCCACGATTTGTTCCTTTATGTCCGGGAGAACGCCAAGGTCTGGGGCTTGGACAATGAATATATCTCTGCCCAAGCCATCGATGACCTTGCCTGCGCTTGGGGCTGTACGGAAGGCTTCCTGACAGCAGGGGAGAGCGAAAGCGTTCCTGTGCTGTGCGTATTTGACAGCGAGGAGGTTGGCTCCGGTTCGGTGCAGGGCGCGGCATCGGATTTCTTAGAGGCGACTCTTATGCGTTTGTGTAGCGCAATGGGTTGGGACTTGAAGGCAATGCTGTCTTCTTCCTTTATGGTTTCTGCGGACAACGGTCACGCGGTTCATCCCAATCATCCCGAATTTGCTGACCCGCAGAATGCGCCTGTTATTGGCGGCGGTGTGGTGCTGAAATTTAATGCGGCGCAAAAATACACCACCGACGGCGTTTCCGGCGCGCTGTTTAAGAAGGTCTGCAAGAGGGCGGACGTGCCGGTGCAGACTTACTATAACCGGGCGGATTTGCCTGGCGGCTCGACCCTTGGGTATATTTCGCTTAGCCACGTTTCCGTGCTGTCTGCGGATATTGGCCTGCCTCAGCTTGCGATGCATTCTTGCTATGAGACCGCAGGTGTGGAGGATGCGAAGAATTTGGTCAAGGCGATGACAGCCTATTACGGAAGTACCCTTAGTGTGCCGGAGGATGGACATTTTGAATTGAGAGTTGATAATTGATAATTGTGAGATTGCTTCTACTTGGCTCTCCCTTTGGGAGAGCTGTCAGCGAAGCTGACTGAGAGGGCCCCCTCCGTCTGCACATTCGTCCAAACACCTCTCCCAGAGGGAGAGGCAAGGCTCCGTCCGCTTGCAGACACCATAATTCTGCATTATGCATTATGAATTATCCAATAAAAAAAGCCTCTCCCAGTGGGAGAGGCTCTTTTTTATTGGATTAGGCCTTGCCGGCGCAGCCGAGGACGTTCACCAGCTTGTGGCGAACCAGCTCCTTGATGTTGGCGCGAGCGGGCTTCAGGTACTCACGGGGGTCAAACTTGTCGGGGTGCTCGTCGTAGAACTTACGGATGGTGCCGGTCATTGCAAGACGAAGGTCGGAGTCGATGTTGATCTTGCAAACAGACAGAGCGGCAGCCTTACGCAGCTGCTCCTCGGGAACACCGATTGCGTTGGGCATCTTGCCGCCGTGGGCGTTGACCATAGCCACGTAGTCCTGAGGCACGGAGGAAGAGCCGTGGAGCACGATGGGGAAGCCGGGCAGTCTCTTGGTGACTTCTTCCAGCACGTCGAAGCGGAGAGCGGGAGGAACCAGAATGCCCTGCTCGTTGACGGTGCACTGCTCGGGAGTGAACTTGTAAGCGCCGTGGGAGGTGCCGATGGCGATGGCGAGAGAGTCACAGCCGGTGCGGGTTACGAACTCTTCCACCTCTTCGGGACGGGTGTAGGAAGCGCATTCTGCGGAGACGTTGACCTCGTCTTCGATGCCGGCCAGGCTGCCCAGCTCAGCTTCGACGACAACACCGTGGTCGTGGGCGTACTCAACGACCTTCTTGGTGATGGCGATGTTCTCCTCGAAGGACTTAGAGGAAGCATCGATCATAACGGAGGTGAAGCCGCCGTCGATGCAGCTCTTGCAGGTCTCGAAGCTGTCGCCGTGGTCCAGGTGCAGAGCGATGGGAATTTCGGGGCATTCAATCACAGCAGCCTCAACCAGCTTTACCAGGTAAGTGGGGTTGGCGTAAGCGCGGGCGCCCTTGGAAACCTGCAGGATGACGGGAGCCTTCTCCTCGCGGCAAGCCTCAGTGATACCCTGAACGATCTCCATGTTGTTGACGTTGAAAGCACCAACTGCGTAGCCGCCGTCGTAAGCCTTCTTAAACATCTCGGTAGTAGTAACAAGAGCCATTTGGATTCAATCCTTTCTTATTTTCACGGGAAATCCCGCATTTTTACAGTTATCATTATAGCATAAATTTCCCGCTTTTCAATATAAATCTTACGAATAGGGGATTTCTATTGAAAATAGAAGATTTCCTGTGTCACAAATGGCGGATTTTGTGAGAATTATTAAGGACACACAGGCAAAAGAAAAGAAAAATGTGGGAAATGGCTATTTACCTTTGCATTATTATGAAGTATAATCTATATGTAGCATTTTGCGAAAAAATTCACTTAAGGAGTTTTTAATATGAAATTGTCCCCTCTTCAGGTAGCAAGATACCA
>JAZQUL010000157.1:0-2076 GCA_045631285.1 Faecousia sp.
CAATAGCTCGGAAATGTTCCGGTCGTCCTCGATGAGAAGAATGGTAGTTGCCATAATCAGTCCTCCTGAGTGAAAGTTTTGCTTTTCCCTTATTATACCCAATATTATAGCAGAAAAGTGAATAATTTGTAAAGAGTTCCGCCCCGAAATGTTAACATCCCTTTGTGTTTGCAAAGGGATGTTAATTGACAATTGACAATGTACAATGGACAATTGTGGTGTCTGCTATGCAGACATATTTATATTTATCGCAAAGCGATGCCGAAATTGTCAATTACAAAAAACGATCACTGTGTACAAGGGAGATTTTTTGCTTGCTTTCTATTCTCTTGGCGGGTATAATCAAAGTATAAAGTGATTGGAGGTATCCTTCGTGGATATATTTATTGAAATTCTGAAAGCGGTGCTTTTCGGCATCGTGGAGGGCATTACGGAATGGCTGCCCATTTCCTCTACGGGACATATGATTCTCTTGGATGCCCTTGTAAAATTAAAGGTTTCCCCTGAGTTTTACGAGATGTTTCAGGTGGTCATCCAGCTCGGCGCCATCTTAGCCGTGATTTTGCTGTTCTTCCATAAGTTAAATCCGTTCTCCCCCAAAAAAGAAGAAAAAGAGCGGAAGCAGATCTGGCAGCTTTGGTTCAAGGTGGTTGTGGCGGTGCTGCCGTCGGCGGTTATCGGTTTACTCCTGGACGATTGGATGGACGCCCATTTTTATAACCACATTGTGGTGGCCATCGCGCTGGTGGCTTACGGTGTGGCGTTTCTGTTCCTGGAAAAGGAAGACAGGCAAAAACCTGCAAAAATCAGCGAGGTTTATGACATCGACTACCGCACTGCCCTGCTGATTGGCGCATTCCAGTGCCTCGCGCTCATTCCCGGCACATCTCGCTCCGGCTCTACCATTTTGGGCGCTATCATTTTGGGCGTGGCGCGGCCTGCGGGCGCAGAATTTTCGTTCTTCCTTGCCATTCCTACTATGCTGGGTGCAAGCGCCCTGAAGCTTCTTAAATTCCTGCTCTCCGGCGTGGGCGCATCGGGATTGGAAATTGCCCTGTTGGCCGTTGGCTGCGTGGTTTCCTTTGGCGTGAGCCTGCTGGTTATCCGGGCGCTGATGGATTATGTGCGGAAGAAAAGCTTTGCGGCTTTCGGCATTTACCGCATTGTTTTGGGTGGTATCGTGCTTCTTTGGTTCATTGCACAACAGATATTCTAAGGGGGTTTCTTTATGAAATACACCATCGAGAATGAAAAACTGAAAATTACGGTGGATTCTCTGGGCGCAGAGCTTTGCAGCGTGGTATGCAAGGCAGACGGCACAGAGCACATCTGGGAGGGAGACCCTGCCCTTTGGGGCGGTCACGCGCCGATTTTGTTCCCCTACACAGGTCGCCTGCCCGGCGGTCAGTTCACGGTAGACGGAAAGGTCTATCAGGGCGAGGGACACGGCTTTGCCCGGCGGTTTGAACATACAATGGTGCGCTGTGAGAGCAATATTTTGGCTTTGGAATTGGTTTCCTGCCCGGATACCTTGGAAAAATGGCCCTTTGCTTTCCGCTTGGAGTCTACCTTCCGTTTGGATGGGGATACACTCCACCACTCTCTCCGGGTGAAAAATACCGGTGACCGCGCATTTACCTTCGGCATCGGTTTTCACCCCGGTTTTGCCATTCCTTTTGACAGCAAGCATACATACGCGGATTACGAGCTGCGGTTTGATAAATTGGAGTCTCCCCTTTGTATCGACACCTCCAGCGGTGGTCTTGCAGGCAATAAAACCTATTATTTGGGGAAAAACATTCGGAACGTTCCCATTGATGAGCAGCTTTTTGCCAATGACAGTCACCTGATGGTGGGCCTGAAGTCCGATACCTTGGGCATTTATGAAAAAGGGTCTGCCCGGGCAGTGATTTGCGACATTTCGGATGCGCCCTACAATCTCATTTGGAGCGCGCTGGGGACACCCCGGTTTGTGTGCATTGAGCCTTGGTACTCCACGCCCAGTCCGGTAAGCGAGGATATTTCTTGGGAAAATAAGCCTGCCGCCGCTTGCCTGCAGCCCGGTGAGAGTTATAC
>JAZQUL010000158.1:0-4216 GCA_045631285.1 Faecousia sp.
AAATTTGCGGCAACCGCTTTGGATCATGAGGCGCTGCGCGCCCGATATCCTCACTTATCTCCCATCACGATGGAAACCACCTACTATGATAATCCCAAGGGCGATATTCGCGCCAACCGCTGGACCCTTCGCAGCCGCAAAGAAAACGGTGTGACTGTCTGCGCCCTAAAAACCCCCGGTGAAGGTTTTGGCCACGGCGAATGGGAATTTTGCTGCGACAAAATTGAAAAAGCCATCGGCCCTATGCTTGGAAAAGGTGCGCCGGAGCAGCTTTATTATTTCGCCAAAGAGGGACTTGCTGCCGTTTGCGGTGCCCGCTTCACCAGACTTGCCGGGCTGATCCATGCTCCCGGCTGCGTTGTAGAACTGGCGCTGGACGAAGGATACCTTCTGGGCGGTGGAAAAGAGCAGCCTTTGTGCGAAATTGAGGTGGAGCTGAAAGAGGGCAGCGAAGAAGCCGCCGCCGCTTTTGCCATGGAATTGGCCCAGCAATACGGTCTGCGGCCCGAAACCCGCAGCAAGATTGCCCGCGCCATGGCACTGGCGGAGAAGTAAAGACGGAGGAGATAGATTTTATGGCCTTTGAAGCATTGTTTGAAAAATATGACCGTTTGGTTCTTTTTGATACAGAAACCACGGGTCTGCAATATAATCGGGACGAGATCATCGAATTTGCCGCCGTTGTGGTAGAGCGCCGGGACGGCAACCCCACCATCGTGCAGGAATATGATGAACTGGTTTCCTTGAGCCCCGGCGGTTTCGTGCCGCCCAAAATCACAGAACTGACCGGTATTTCCACCCAAGATCTGCGGGAAAAAGGTCTGCCCAAGACCCGCGTTGCCCGAGATGTGGGCGAAATGATGAAGGGAAACACTTTGCTGCTGGCTTACAATGCCCATTTCGATCTGAGTTTTCTCTATTATTTCCTCCTGCGGGACGGCGATCCCATGGTGCTCAAAGGCAAGGACAAGCTGGATCTGCTGACGGTCTACAAGGATCGGCGGAGCTATCCCCACAAGCTCTGCAACGCCATCGAAGCCTACGGCCTGACCGGCAAAGTGGTCAATTCTCACCGGGCGGTGGATGATGTGATCGCCACGGTGGCCGTCATGGAAGAAATGGAAAAAGAGCGGGATGATTTAATGAGTTATGTAAACCTTTTTGGTTATAATCCCAAATACGGTGTGGAAGGTAAGCCCATCGGCTCTGTTACTTATAAAGCCCAGCCTTATAACCCCACGAAGCCACTTTACTTATAAATGCCAATTTCAGCTCTGCATAAGAATCCGTAAGCTGCTTCGCAGCAACGGCTTCTAAAGTTTATCGTTCTGTTTGCGGCGAAACCACCTTGGCCCCCTCTCTGAGGGGGCTGTCAAAAATCTCTGATTTTTGACTGGGGGAGTGTGGTTTTTACGATAGGACACTCCCTCCGTCACGGCTTGCGCCGTGACACCTCCCTCAAAGAGGGAGGCAAGAGCGCTCCGCGCTAGAGCGATAAACATCAATTTAAAATTACCCCATAAAATGAAAAAACTCCCTCCGGATAGTCGGGAGGGAGATATTTTCAGAGAAATTAAGCCAGCTTGTTCAGCTTCAGAGTCATGCTGCTCTTCTTGCGGGCAGCGTTATTCTTGTGCAGAAGACCCTTGATAACAGCCTGGTCAACGGACTTGACAGCGGTCTTGTAAGCTGCTTCAGCAACAGCCTTGTCACCAGCAGTGAGAGCTGCGTCAAACTTCTTCAGGTTGGTCTTCAGCTCGGACTTGTCAGCCTTGTTCTTCTCGTAAGCGATCTTAGAACGAATGACATCCTTCTTAGAGGACTTAATGTTGGGCATTAGGGGCACTCCTTTCTCGTTATTTTCATACAGTTCTACATTATAGCGTCTTTGGTTCATAAAATCAATACCTTTTTTCAAAAATTTTTCACCGTTATCTTATAATTTTTCCGCCCTTCCCGATTGTCCACATTGGGTTGTCAAGTCCTAATTTATGCACAGGAATGAGGACTGTTGTTAAAATTACGGGATGCAAAAAAGTGGATAATTTGTCACTCCTTGTCGATAACACTTATGTAAACTCGTGTTGTATCCACTTTCCCGCCGGGCCTGTGGAAAACCCTTGTGGAGAAACCTGTGGAAAATGTGGAAAAGTCAAAGTTTTCAACAGTTATTTCGTACCTTTGGAGATATGGGTCCGGTTGTGGAAAACTCTGTATCAGGCACTGCATATTCTGCCGCGGTTCCGGGTGACGCTTATGTTACGTTACCATTGTCAGGAAGTTCCTTCCAGCAGAAAAAGTTCGAAATTGTTAAAACTCCTTGTAAATTTGTCTGTCGAAAAAGGTCATCTTACCGGAACGCAAAAATATTTTTGTGAAAACTGACAAAAAATAATTTTGGTATCATATTCCCCGTTCGGGAAATACTTTCTCTATCGACATTTGCAAGGAGGACCGCCATGCAGGGAAAAGTAGAGATCTGCGGTGTAAACACATCCAAGCTGAAGGTATTATCCCAAAAGGACATGGATCATCTGCTGCGCCGCTGCCAGAATGGGGACGAACTGGCGCGGCAGGAATTGATTGAGGGGAATCTGCGACTTGTTCTTTCTGTCATCCAGCGTTTTGACAAGCGGGGCGAAAGCCCCGACGATCTGTTTCAGGTGGGCTGCATCGGCCTGATCAAGGCTATTTCCAATTTTGATCCGGATAAGCAGGTAAGATTTTCCACTTATGGGGTGCCCATGATCGCCGGCGAAGTGCGCAGGTATCTTCGCGATAACAGCGCCATCCGCGTCAGCCGTTCCATCCGGGACGTTGCCTACAAAGTTCTGCAATGCAAGGAAGCTCTGACCACCGCCCTCGGCCGGGACCCGACTTTGGAAGAAATATCAAAAGAACTGGAGATCCCCACCGACGAAGTTTCTCAGGCACTGGATGCGGTTTGCGCACCGGTGAGTTTGTATGATCCGGTATATTCCGACGGCGGCGATCCCCTGACCGTGATGGATCAGGTCCGTGATACCAAGAACACCGATGAGCAATGGATGGAACACATCACTCTGCGGGATGCTTTTGCAGGACTGGGGGATCGGGAAAAGCAGATTCTGTCCCTGCGGTTTGTGGGCGGTAAGACCCAGATGGAAGTAGCAACCAGCCTGGGCATTTCTCAGGCGCAGGTCTCCCGGCTGGAGAAAAGCGCCATCGGCGCCATGCGAAAATCCATCAGCGTTTCCTGATGGATAAATTGCTGTTTATCGTGCTGTTGCCCGAAATGCAAAATGCAGAATGCAAAGTGCAAAATGTATCAGGTTTGTCATTGCGAGGGCCGTCAGGCCCGTGGCAATCTCCTGGTACAACAGATCGAAAAGCAGTGCAGAAACAAACATCGTACCGGGAGATTCCCACGTCGGGGCTGCGCCCCTCCTCGGAATGACATGTTCGATGGTGCGGTGCAACAGATCTATAAACTTTAGAAGCCGTTGCTGCGAAGCAGCTTACGGATTCTTATGCAGGGCTGAAATTTGAAGTTCTATCTCCCTGAGTCATGGCATAGACTGAACCAAAATCAGTCAGGAGGGGTCAGGCAATGGGGATCAAATTTACAAATCTGCAGTGTAAGGAAGTCATCTGCATCTCCGACGGGCGCAGGCTGGGTTTTATCGAAGATGTGGAGGTAGAAATGCCGGAGGGCAGGATCTGCGCCATTTTAGTCCCCGGCCCATGCAAATATCTGGGTGTATTGGGTCAGCGGGATAACTACTGCATTCCTTGGCACAGCATCTGTAAAGTCGGGCCGGATATCGTTCTGGTGGACATCCGACCGGAAGATTGCCGGGTTCCCCGCCATCGGCCAGGTCTGCACCCGTAAACAGTTCATGGGCAGTGCAAACTGCCCATATTTTTTCGTAAATTTCTTGTAATATTTTTGAATTTTTTTGGAAATAATACTTGCAAAATGCGCCGCAATCGCATATAATATTTCGGCATGGGCAAATTCTGCCCATAGCATATTCAAAATCCACACACCCGGGGACCGCAGGTTCACGTGCTTCCGCTTCGGAGGCGGACAGGCGGGATGATCGGGGTGGAGGAACAAACAAAACAAAAGGAGAATATCAAAAATGGCTGTCGTATCTATGAAGCAACTGCTGGAGGCCGGTGTTCACTTCGGTCACCAGACCCGTCGTTGGAACCCCAAAATGGCTCCCTACAT
>JAZQUL010000159.1:0-12740 GCA_045631285.1 Faecousia sp.
GGTGTAACGGCGGATCATCTTTACATCCTTGGCAGCCACCTGCAGATTTTCATACTGACCGGCAGACCAGGCAGCGATCATAGCAGCGCCCAGGCAACCGGCTTCGGTGACAGCCGGGACTTCCACAGGCAGCCCGGTAATATCCGCCTGCAGCTGGCACCATACAGGGCTCTTTGCGCCGCCGCCGGTGGCAACAATACTGGAGATCTTGGTGCCCTTGGTCAGAATATCCTCCACATTTTTCCGCAGAACGAAGCACACACCCTCCATAACCGCCTTGGCCATCTGGATATTGGTATGCTCCTGACGCAGACCAAAGAACACACCGGTGGCTTCCCGATCAAACTCGGGCGCATTGGTGCCCACCAGGTAGGGCAGGAACAAAAGATCTGTTTCCGGGGCTTTCAGGATTTCGGCATTTAAGGTATCGTAATCCATATTGTTCATACAGGTGCGGCGGAACCAATCCAGGCACACGCCACCGCTTTCCATAACCGGCAGCATAATATAGGTATCCGGCATAAAACCGTAGTGGAGCGCCAGGTCGCAATCCGGGTCCGGCTTCTCCTCGGTCATAGCGGTGAGCACCATAGTGGTGCCGGTGGACAGATTCATACCGCCGGGGGCAGTATTGCCCGTGCCGATCATACCGGCAAAATGGTCCAGGGTACCCACATTGATTTGGGTTTCGGTGGTAAGGCCGGTGGCCTTGGCTACCTTGGAGGTCAAGCCGCCAACCACGGTGCAGGGTTCTATCAGCTCAGGGAGCTGTTTATCGGTAATGCCAATGGCCTGGAGCATCTCCTGCCAATAGCATTTGCCGTAAATGTCAAAGTAAAAAGAGAATGTGGCGATGGACATATCGGCGCACTTTTTATCGGTGAGCCGGTAAACGATATAGTCCTTCAGCAGCATATAGGTAGCCACATTGTTGAAAATTTCGGGACGGTTGCGCTTCAGCCACAAAATTTTGGTGGCAGGCCAGGTAGGCAGCACTGCCTGCTGACCGGTCTTACGGTGGCACAGAGCAGCATCAAACTGCTTTTCCAAAATGGCGCACTCCTCCCCGGAACGCTCGTCCATCCAGGAGATGGCGTTATAGACGGCCTTGCCATCTGCATCCAGGCAAACCAGGGACTCCGCCTGGCCGGTGAGAGCAATTTCTGCCACCTTGCCGGGGTTTTCTGCCATCAGATCGTGCAAAACAGCAACCAGATCGTCAAAATATTTTTCTGCGTCAAATTCGATAAATTCACCCTCCCGGATATAGGCAACGGGAGCGCCCTTCTGGGCAACGCAGTTTAAGTTTTCATCATACAGGGCAGCTTTCAGATTGGTACTGCCCAAGTCAACACCAATATACATAGGGGTGTCCTCCTTTTTTGAAAAGGAGCCACATCGTTGATGTGGCTCCTTGCCATTGGAATAATAAGATTAGTAACCAACCTTCTCCCAGCACTCGAAGGGAGCAGCCAGCTCTTCGCTGATGTAGACCTGGGTCTTCTTGGTCTGCAGCATGGAGGAGGGCAGGTAGGGAGTGATGGGGCCGTGGGTGCACAGACGGGAGGTCATTCTCTGCCAGGAAGAGAAGGTACCGCAGGTAGCCAGTGCATGAACCTCGATACGCTCCTTAGCACGCATAACGTCCAGAGGACCGATGGTTGCAGCGCAGGGAGGAACGTTTGCGATATCGCCGGACTGACCGAAGGTACCGTTCAGAGAGTTCTGCATAATGGTCATGGGGTGCAGCTTAACGATCTGAGCGGGCTGGTTCAGCCACTCTTCGATGTCGCCGCTGCCGATGAACTCGGGGATGGGATCGACGAATGCCATGTGGCCTGCCCAACCGGGAGAGGTGGAAGCGATGTCAGCGCCGCCTTCGGAGATGTCGTTGATGATCTTGGAGTAGTCCTTAATGTTGGCGTTGGTGGGGAAATGGACATTTTCCATAGGCATACGCAGCTTCTCGTCGATCTGGTAGTACAGGTACTTGATCATAGAGTGTGCGAAGCCGGCCTCGTAGGTGACAGGGGCAATATTGCCATCCTGGTCTGCCCACTCGTCCTCGGCAAACAGGTGTACCTTGGAGCAGTCAACCTTAAAGTAGTTAATGAGCTGTGCCAGAGGGATATAGGTATCCGGCTCGGGGTTGCCCAAAATCATAGTAAAGGTCTTGCCCGCTTCAGAAGCCGCCTTCAGGCGGGAGAACAGGGTAGCAATGAGCACGGGGTGGGGGTTCATCATAACCTTGACCTCGAACTCAGGATGCCACCAAGGCTCACGCTGCTCCAGCTCCTTGCCGCTCATCTTGCGAACGCGCTCGCAGACTTCCTTGTCCTTAAAAGGCACAAAGTCGTGGGGCTGAAAATCAAACTTGGTCGCGGGATCGACAATAAAGTCTTTCATATGCATTCTCCTTTTAGTTAAGTATTTGAAAATTTCATTAAGCCGAAGCTTTGACTGTAATGGAATGTAAAGGGCTTTTGCTCTATTGGATTCCAGGAAAGGTAATAAGGCGGTTCCGACAAATCGGAGCAAGCGAAACAATTCGCCCGGATTTCCATTCCCGGCTCCGGTTTTGCGCCCGGGAATATGCGGCGAACCAGACTGTATGGGATACGATAGAATATCTCCCAGCCTGTCTCTGTTTTCGCGCTATCATAGGAGAACGGATCAGTCTCCCCATCCAGGACGATACGCATCAAATCCTGCAATCCGGTGCCAACGCCCAGATAATAGCAGCCGTTAAAATTAAACTCGATGTTCAAATAACGTTCGTCACCGGGCACCGGTTGGAAGAAAAACTCCAAGCAGCTATCCTCACAGGGAACGCCATAGGGGCCGCTCTCCTCTGCACGAATATACGGGACGTCCATCCATAGGTGCAGCAGTAACGCATCATCGGTATACCCAATTTGGGCATAGGCCGCAACGTCCTTCCCTGTCTGCAGATATGGCGTATCAATGGGCAGAACCGGCACAGCCTGCCAATCCAAATTCTCTCCAATTTTATGGATCGTATAGCTCCTCATTGGACTTCCTCTCCGGCAAAAATGACCTTTTGAACGCCCATCCAATGATCGACGATGACAAGGTCTGCCCGTTTGCCCACGGCAATCTCACCGCGGTCAAGCATTCCTATGGCCTGGGCAGGATTATAGGATGCAAAACGGAAGGCATCGCAAACAGAGCAGCCGGTATGTGCCAGCATATTGCGGCAGGCAATATCCAATGTCAGTTTCGAACCGGCAATTTCACCGGACCAATCGAAATTGATATCATCCACGCCATCATATCCGGGCGGCACAGGGCCGTCACAGGCATAGGCATCGGAAATCAGGATGACACGGTCATCGCCCTTAATCCGCCGCACCAGACGAAGCATATAAGGATCTACGTGGATACCCATACTGTCGCAGATAAGCTCTGCATAGATTTCCCGGTTGTAATTCACCGCTTCATCCACACAAACGCCCCGGACCTCCGGATAGAAGATGCGGTCGCCGGTGGCATTGGTATGGTGGGTGCCAATCCGCAGACCGTAGGGCATCAGCGCCTCCACTTCCTGAGGCGCGGCCTCACTGTGGGCCACAGAGAACACAGCGGCAGGATTTTTCTGCTTGACATCCATTACAAATTGCAGGATATTCTCCCGCTCCGGCGCCAGTCCCCATACCTTCACGATATCCCAGCCCGCGTCAATAATGGGCTGGTATTTTTCTTTGTCAATGGGGCCGTTCCATGGATTATGCTCCCGGTCGCAGCCGAATTTGGGATTCATATAGGGGCCTTCCATATAGATGCCGGCCAAATTCCTGCACCCGGGATCGGCCATCGCTGTACGGATTTTTCCCATAGCGTCCACAAATTCCTCAGTGTTCATACTGAAATACAGCGCTGCCAAAACCGTAGTAGAGCCGTGCTTCAAATGATGCCCGACTGCAGAAGGATCGTCATAGAAAAATATTTTTCCGTCGGAGTGGGTGTGGATATCCACAAATCCCGGGCCAACATACTTTCCTTCGGCATCGATGATCTCGCAGCCTTCCGGAATCTCCATTTTCCGGCTCTCGCCAAAAGCAGTGATTTTCCCATCCTCCATCAGCAGCACGCCGTTGGGGATCAGATGGTCACGCATAACCAATACGGCATTGATAATTGCGGTCATTTTGTGTCCTCCTTAGCGAAGGGTACTGAGCAACGCCTTGCCCTCTTTAATGATCAGCTCGGCAGTACCTGCCTTATAGCGGGAGGATCTCGCCTCATAGCCGCCCTCATCATAGGAATCCTGCATAGGGAAGTAACCTTCTGAGCCGTTGGTCAGACAGCAGGGCAAAACAATTTCCCAGCCCTCGGCCTCTTTGATGCCGCGGCCAATGCCGTTGAATGGCTCACCGGGAATACCCAGCAAAGCAACAGAGCCAACTGTAACAGCGCTCAAGCCCAAGGGGAAGGATGCAGGGCCGTGCTCCAGACGAACCATACGGCCAGCCTCAGCAACTACAGTAGTCAACTCCATGGCCTCATAAGGAATCAAATCGTCCCGGCCGGCCTTGTGCAGATCGTTGTACTTATGGGCAAGGGGCATATCCTCAGGCTTAGGCATATTGGAAGGCAACTCTGTAACCTTATATGCGTAGCGGATAGTATCCACATCCCGGTAGTTTACCTTGTCATATACCTGCATAACCGCGCCAGCTACCACATTGCTCATATGGCGGGCGTGGCCATAGCCACGGTCTACATCGTCAAAGTCGTGGAAGGTGTCGTTGAAGTCACCGTCCTTGGCATTCACATTCACGTGGTTGATATCACCCTGGGCGCCATTAAAGAAGATAGCCTTGACATTGTCCAAGGACTTCTCCAAACGGTGGCGGAACATACCGGGCCAGTCGGCAGAAATCTGATTGCCGCCGATTACGTCGGGGTGACAGCCCATATTGGCTAAAACGATGGTCTCTGCACCTTCCCGGTCAAAGCGAATCACATTTACCCGATCGTCAATATCGCCAATGGGATGCAGAATGTCAGGGTTGCCTACACCGGGATTGGTACGAACCTTGCCGTCTTTCATACGGAAGCGGCGGACAAAGGCAATGTTGGGCGCTTTGCCCACAGCCCAGCCCATTTTGGCAGGCTTCAAATCCTCCAGCGCAAAAACAGCCGCATCCATAAACCGCTTGCCCACAAACTCGCTGTACTCCTGCACCAGCGCATCTTTGCTGTCCATATCCAGTATTGCGGAGGTGTGAGTGTGGGTAGCGTGAATAAAGATGCCCTCTATCGGCACGCCGGTCTTCTGGGAAATTCTTTCCCGATAGAAATTTGCAAGATTGGTAGGCACGTGAAGATTGTCGATAGACATTAGCAGAGTTTTGGCATCGCCGCAAGCCAATGCCAATGCAACGACCTCCAGATCGTCGAGTATTCCCTCAGCAAAGCGGAGCTTGAAATAACCGCCGATGGGAACACCCAACATAGGGTTGATGTTCACCTTGCTGTATCCAGCTTGTAACATATTCATAAATATCTCCAATTACGGCTAAAGTGAATTATCTCTTCTTCCACTCGTCGTACTGCTCCATATATGCCTTTTCCTCTGCAGGGAACTTACGCAGAGTATTAACAACCTCACCGTTGTTGTACTTGCGGTCACCCATATCCTCGGTCGTACCGAACAGGGTCAGGTTGACCTGACGGGGACGAGCGCGGACGTGATCCCAGTCGATGAAGTAGATGTGCGCGAACTCGCCCAGATCCAGCTTGCCGTCCTTAATGGTCAAGGTCTCGCTGCGGCCGAAGAAAACGGAGCGCAGGTGACCGTCGGTATTCATAGAGGTAAAGTTGCCAGGCTCGTCAACATAGCGGCCGAACTGCGCGTGGACAGGGCCGGGGTGACGGTAGTCGCCTTCGTTTACGAAGTCGGGAATCATCTTACGCATAATATCCAGCAGATCGTGCTGCAGGTACTCCAGATCGAAGGTGTCGAAATCGTGGGAGCACTCCTGGATCATAACGGAGCAAGTAGTGTGGTGGGAGACCACGGAAACAGTACCGTTCTTGATGCCGGATTCCTCAACGATCTTGTGTACATCAATGGAGATGTCGTGGAAGGTGGGGATCCAACCCCGGGACTGAAGCTGAATTTCCTTTTGAATCATTTTGAATTCCATTTTATGTTCCTCCTGATATGTAAATTAAATAATGGATTTATTTATGACGCGCGTCCCAAGCTTTACGGACGGCAGCGATCATTTCATCGACCATAGCGGCGCGATCAGCAGCTTTGGCAACTCCAGAAGAAGAACCGGTGGCATCCGCGCCTGCAATGATGGTATTGTACACATCGGTGCCATTGGCAATGCCTGCGGCGGTCAAAACCAGAATATTTTCGTTTACTTTCTTGACACATTCCGTAGCAGCGGCCACATACTCGGGTCCAACGCTGACACCGGTACCGATCAGTTCAGAGGGTTCTGCCACGATAATATCCGGGTACAGGCCGGCGATCTTTGTGGCATCCGCCATAGAATCGGCGCAAACAATGGTGGTCAGCCCCACTTCCTCTGCCCGCTTGATGGTATCTGCCAGAATTTCAAAGGTCAAGGGTTTCTCCACGTGATTGAGCATTACGCCCTCTGCGCCGGCAGCTACCAAAGACTCCGGCAGGATGTCCGCCAAGCCACGACCCACGGGAATGGGGTCCATATGGGGGGCAAAGATGTGGATGCGCTTGGTGTTTTCTTTTACCCGGCGAATATCCACTACGGGGCAGGTAAAGATGATGTCCACATTATACTTTTCCGATGCAGCATCTGCTGCCAGCGCCAATTCCAGAATCTCGTCACCGTAAAGATAAGACTTGGGACCGATTTCAAAAAAAGGAGCTTTTATTTTACAGTTTTTCATTGTTAAGGCACCTCACTTATTCGTTTTCCTTCTTCGGTAAATATACCACTTTTCTTTCTTTCCGTCAATTGCCATTTTCGTTTTTCTTTCGTTTTGTAAAATGCAACGAAAAATTTTACAGATTATTGGTAATTTTGCGACTTGCGCCGGAGAAAAAAATAAGGTATTCTTTACAATATGGAATATTTTTGCTAAAATGAAAGGTAAGATTGCTATGATTTCTAACGAAGCCCTTTGCGCCGCCCGCAACGCATACGACATTGAGGAAGCCTGTATCCGTGAGATGAAGGATTATTTTGATGACGAACAGTTTTCTGCTGCCGTGGAGCTGCTTTCCAAGGCGCCCCGGATCGGCACCTGCGGCTGTGGTCACTCCGGTATTATCTGCCAACATATGGCCCACCTGATGTGCTGTATCGAACGGCCGGCACGGTTTATCAGCCCCGCAGAAGCCGTACACGGTGCTACCGGCTTCCTGCAAAAGGGCGATGTTATGGTATTCGCCTCCCGTGGCGGTAAGACAAAGGAGCTTTTGCCTATTGTAGATATCTGCAAAGCAAAAGGCGTTTCTATCATTACCGTTACAGAAAATCTGGAGTCCCCTCTGGCATTGGCAGCCGACGTTGTCCTGAAGCAGCACGTTAACCGGGAGACGGACAAATGGAATGCTCAGGGTACCACCAGCACCACTGCCCTGTGTATGATCTTCCACGCCCTGCAGACCGCCGTCATTGAGGAGACCTCTTATCAGGCAGAACAGTTTGCGCTTATCCATCCGGGCGGTGCGGTAGGCGAAAGGCTGAACAACAAATCTTTGTAAATTAGGTGAAACTTATGGAAAGCAAACTGAAGCTCGAAGTGCGACGGCAGAAAATACTGGATATTCTCCATCAAAACGGAAAGGTTTCTGTTGCAGCCATCAGCCGGGAACTGGGAACGACCCCTGTTACCATCCGAAGCGACCTGACAGCTCTGGAGCAAGAAGGCCATTTAATTCGCGTACAAGGCGGCGCCGTTCTTCCCCCACGAAATAAAGGCAGCCAAACCGCCTGTGTTGTCAGCAATATTGAAGAGAAGAAACGTATCGCTTCCACGGTAGCCGGAATGATTTGTGACGGAGATACCCTCTTTATCAATTCCGGAACCACCACCGAATATGTGGCGACGGCGCTGGAGATCCGCGCAAATCTCAATATTGTAACCAACTCTTTGGCCGTTGCAACTATTTTGGGTGAGATCCCCTCTTTCCGTGTAATTTTGGTGGGTGGTGAAATAAACGCCCAATACGGCTTTACTTACGGTGGGGATGCCCTTTCCCAACTGGAAAAATACAAGGCAAATTGGGCGATTTTGTCGGTTGACGGCATCAGCACTTCCTGTGGAATCACGACCCGCCACGCCGAAGAAGCGATGGTGGATCGTATGATGATCGCCAACGCAGGCAGAGCTTGGATTGTGGCAGACCACACCAAAATTGAACGGGCAGGTTTCGCCCGCGTCCGGGATGATTTGGAAGGAATCACCGTCGTCACCGACAGCAGTAATACCGAAGATCTGGCTTCTGCCGGAATGACTGTAATAAACGTATAACATAAAATGCTATCCTCTTGGATAGCATTTTTGCAAACAGGAGTGCGCTATGTATATAGGAATTGATTTAGGCAGCACCAATATCAAAGCTGCCATTTATAACGAAAATATGGAGCTTATTGACCGGCAAAGCCTGCCCGTGGAATATATCCGGGAAAACGGCTTAGTAGAGTTCGATGCCGTTCGGTACGTCCGGGATTTGGAAGTTCTGCTATCCAAGATGTTACGGGAAAATCGGGTAACAAATATCCGCCAACTGGCCTTTACCGGTCAGGCGGAGTCCCTTGTAGTCCTCGGCAAAGACGGCCTGCCCCTTATGAACGCAATTTCCTGGATGGATGAGCGCTCTGGCGCAGAGTGCGAAGCCTTGGCCGCGCGGTTTTCACCCGAACAATGCGAAGAGGTAACCGGTCAACTGGCTGTTCTCCCTACCTGGCCTGCCACCAAAATTCTGTGGCTGAAGAATAACCGACCAGAGGTCTTCCAAAAGGCAGAGACCTATATGCTGCTGAAGGATTATGTGGCGTATTACTTTACCGGTGTCAAAAAGGCAGATATGTCTATTGCCACCTTCTCCTTCTACTTTGACATTTACAATAAGATCTATTGGCAGGAAATGCTGGACGCCATTGGAATCCGCGGCGAACAGCTCCCCGAATTGTGCGAGCCTTGTTCTGTGGCAGGCGCACTGCTTCCTGAGATTTCTGATAGACTGGGTTTGAAAGGCTGCTGTCGGGTCAATGTAGGCACATTGGACCATTTTGCCGGTATGATTGGCACCGGCAATATTACCCCCGGCAATATTACATTGTCAACGGGTACGGTTATGGCTATGGCAGTTATGTGCCAAGAACCGGCGCCAAAAAACACCGGTATCGCCATGCATTACGGTTTCCTGCCGGATACGCGCGTGATGCTCCCGGTTGCGGAAAGCGGTGGTGTCAGCTTGGAATGGTTCCGCAGAAGCTGTATGACGGAAGTGTCTTACGAGCAGATAAATACCGTACTTGCTGCGCGTGACAACACACCCATTTTATTCCTGCCTTATTTGGTTGGTACAAATGCGCCGGAGTTTGACAGCAATGCCACTGGCGTGTTTTGGGGACTGCGTCAGGAGTACGATGCTTATGATATGGCCCGGGCCGTTATGGAGGGTGTCAGCTTTGTTCTCCGTAAAAACTGCGACCACATCGCCAAATCCGGCTTGATACCGTCCTCCATCATTGCCACCGGCGGCGGCGCCAAGAGCGCAATCTGGTGCCAAATGCAAGCGGATATTACCGGTCTGAAGGTAAGGATTCCCACAGAAAAGGAAGCCGCCTGTCTGGGCGCAGCTATGATTGCGGCTGTTGCTGACGGCCGATACCGCAACCTAAAAGAAGCCGCTGACAATCTTGTCGCTTTCTCTAAGGAATATACGCCTAACACTTCCGCATATACGGAAGAAAAGTATCAGCGCTTTTGTAAGCTCTATGAACTTACCAAAAGTGTGCAAGCATAACTTTCACAAAGCCTTTCCAATTTATCGCAGAGAAAAAGTGCCCTCGGTAAACCGAGGGCACTTTTTCGCATTGGAGGTTATCTTCTGAGGTTTTCAATAATGGTAGTAACACCCAGACCGCCGCCACAGCAGGAGGTAAACAGGCCGTACTTACCGCCACGGCGCTCCAATTCCCGCATAGCAAACATAGCGATTCGGGCGCCGGATGCGCCATTGGCGTGACCAAAGGAAATGGCGCCGCCGTTGGGATTCCACTTGCTCTGATCGATGCTGCAACCGGTGGCCTGTTCAATGCCCCGGATTACGCCCAGGTTTTGGGCTGCAAATGCTTCGTTGCACTCCCATACATCGATATCGTTCACACCCAAGCCTGCCTTCTTCAGCGCATCCAGGCTGGCGTTAACAGGGCCCAGGCCCATCAGCTTGGGATCCAACGCAGTATTGCCCGCCATTACGAAACGAGCATAAGGGGTGTAGCCAAGCTCTTTGGCCTTTTCTTCGGTCATCAGCAATACCATTGCTGCGCCGTCATTTCGACCGGAGGCATTGCCGGCAGTAGTAACACCATCGGGCTTCACGCTCTTCAGCGCGGATAACCCCTCCATGGTGGTAGTGGGACGGAGGAATTCGTCGCTTGCAAAAACAATCTCAGGGGTTTTCTTCGTGGCAGGAATTACTACGGGGACGATCTCATCCTTGAAATAACCCTTTTCGGTAGCTGCAGCTGCCCGCATCTGACTGCGGCAGGCAAACTCGTCGCATTCCAGCCGAGAAATTCCGTACATTTTCGCAATGTTCTCTGCTGTGACAATCATATCGCAGTTATCCTCCGGTATAGGTGCCAGCCTCTGGGGAACGGGCATAGGAGGAATCAGCTTATAGGGCTCTACGCACATAGAGAACTTACTGTATAGCTGGCTGTAAGATTCCGCGCCGCCGGCGATCATAATATCCGCCGTTCCGATCATAATAGCCGCGGCCGCGTGGTTAATGGCATCAATGGCAGAACCGCACTGACGCTCCACATAGCTGGTCCAGACATCATAGCCCAGCTTGGACTTGAGGACACTCATTCTTGCCGGCGCGTGGGTGCCGTGATCGTGCAGGGCGCTGCCCATATAAAGGCCTTCCACCTTACCGCCCCGCTCCAGTAGCTGGGTCTTGTCCAGCAAGCCGTCGATGGCTTTTGCTGCCAGATCGCACATACCAAACTGGCGCAAGCTTCCACCCAGCTTGCCAAAACCGGTTCTTACACCGTCTACAATAACTACACTACGCATATGTATTGCCTCCGTATTTTTGAAATATTTGTTTTCAGTTTTGTCTGGCTTTACTAAAAAGATATCACCTGCACCAAAAATTGTCAATATAAACACCGATAAAAAAGTCTAAATCGTTTTAATAAACAAATATTTGTCTAATGTAAACAAGTAAACAAACGAAATATAGGCAAAATGTAAAATTGATAAATATTTGTTTTATTTCGTTGACAATTCCAAAACGCTTACTTATAATTGATGCGTAAAACATACAAAGGAGTGATCGTATGGGCGGACCGCTTTCCGGTATCAAGGTTGTAGAGATGGCTACTTTTGTTGCCGCCCCCGTTACAGCCAGATTGTTGGCAGATATGGGCGCAGAAGTAATTAAGGTTGAAGCACCCAGAGGCGACGACTGGAGAAGGACCGGCGTTTCCTACAATCCCCGCTTCTCGCAGGAGGAAAACCCTGTGTTTGCCATTTACAATACCGGCAAGAAACACGTTTCTTTGAATTTAAAGACACCCGAGGGCAAGGCTGCTTTCCACAAGCTGCTGGCGCAGGCGGATGTATTTGTTACCAATACCAGACCGGACTCTCTTAAGCGCTTGGGACTCTCCTACGAGGAGCTGAAAGAGTTGTATCCCAGACTGATTTACGCCATCGTCTTAGGTTATGGCGAAAATGGCCCGGATGCCGGAAAACCCGCCTTTGACACCACCGCATATTGGTCCCGTACCGGTTTCCTGCGAGACTTGGCAGTAGCCAGTGATGATTATTACCCCGTCAATCCACCTTCCGGCGTAGGCGATACTGCCACCGGCTATTTGCTGTTGGCAGAAATCTCCGCCGCTCTGTACAACCGGGAACGCACCGGAAAGGGAGACTATGTCCGTTCCACTCTGTTCCGCAACGGCATTTTTACTATGGGCACTATGGCGATTATTTCGCAAAAGCCTTTTGGCTATCCCTTCCCCCGCAAAAGAAGCCGAAACGGTGCGCCCGGTGGCAGCTATCGCTGTGCGGACGGAGAGTGGATCTTTATGGCAACGGGTGACCCCGCTAAAACCGCTGCTGCCATACATAGAATGATTGACCGACCCGATTTGACAGAAGACCGCCGCAATTTGAACGCAGAAGAATACTACGGCATTATACGGGATGTTTTTCTCACCAAACCCTCCCAAGAGTGGATTCGGCTGGCGGAGGCCGAGGACATTCCAATCGTTCGGATGAACCATTTCAGCGACATTTCCGAGGACCCCCAGGCGTGGGCAAACGGCTTTGTGGAACACGTAGCGTTCCCCAGCGGTAACACCGATGTAATGCCTACCAGCCCGATACAAATGAATTCTGCCAGCGCACCTGCCACAGTACCGCCACCTGCTGTGGGCGCGCACACGAAGGAGGTTTTGGAATCCCTTGGTTATGACGGAGCGCAAATAGGGCAAATGCTGGCATCCGGCGCAGCCGTGGGACAG
>JAZQUL010000160.1:0-2152 GCA_045631285.1 Faecousia sp.
TCCAACTGGCTCATACGGCCGCCGATGGAGGGGGTCTTTTCTACGATGTCCACCTTGTAGCCTGCGTCCGCAATGTCGATGGCGGTCTGGATACCGGCGATACCGCCGCCGATAACCAGCGCCCGCTTAGTGACTGCGCTCTCGCCCGCCTGCAGGGGTGCGTTGAGATGCACCTTTGCCACCGCAGCCCGCATTAAGATGACTGCCTTTTCGGTAGCTTCGGTCATATCCTTGTGAATCCAGGAGCAATGCTCACGGATATTGGCAATTTCCACCATATAGGGGTTAATGCCGGCAGTTTCCGCGCATTTGCGGAAGGTTGCTTCGTGCATTCTGGGAGAGCAGGAGCAAACCACAATGCCGGTAAGGCCTTTTTCACGGATAGCGGCTGCAATCCGGGACTGACCGGCCTCTGAGCACATATAGGGATAGTCCTCTGCGTGAACAACGCCTTGCTCCCGCAGCGCCATCTGCGCTACTTTTTCTACATCTACCGTTGCCGCAATGTTACTGCCGCAATGGCAGACAAATACACCTATTCTCTGCATCTGCCTTACCTCCTATACTTACGGAATGCAGCCATCAAAAGCTGCTGGGGTGTTTCCTCGTCCAAAAGCGCCGGAATTTCGTCCGGAGTCAAAAGGGACTCACCGCGCTGACGGACCAGCAGCTGCCGGGCGGCATCCACCAGTCTCCCCGGCTCCACGCCTCTGGGGCAGCGCTCGATACAGGCAAAGCAGCCCAGGCACTTTTCTGCGGATTTAGAAGCCAGCAGACCTTCAATGTCGCCGGAGACCACGTAGCTGACAAACTGGTGGGGCTTAATGTCCATCTCATTGTAGGACGGGCAGGAAGCGGAGCATTTGCCGCACTTCATACATTTTAAGGGATTGACACCGCTGATAATGCGGATTTCTTCACATTTATTCACTTGGCATCCTCCTTTACTCCCAACGCCTCTGCAAGAAGCTCGGTGAAATATACCACAGGCAGTTCCCCTGCCCGATTGAGGTTATACTTACACAGCGGGCAAGCCGTCACCAAGCAGTCCGCCTGCATCTGGGCTGCATTGTCGACAATCTTATGACACAGCCCGTCGGCCTTTTCCTTATCCTTCATACTTATGTAGCCGCCGCAGCACTCATTGCGGTAAGCATAAACTACCGGCTCTGCCCCCAGGGCGCGAATAAAGTCCTCCAAAATGGTGGGGTTTTCCGGGTCATCAAAGGCCATCACCTTGCTGGGACGCAAAAGCAGGCAGCCGTAGTACGCGCCGATTTTCCGCCCGGTCAGGGGATTAACTACTTTTTCTTTCAGCGTATCGAAGCCCACCCGGTCACGCAATACCTCAAGGAAATGAAGCACCTGGGTCTCTCCCTTGTAGGGCGTCTCGAGGGCCATATAATTGTTGGCGCGGGACTGGATGTCCGGCACATTTTTCATATCGTCATTGACCCGCTTGAGCACGTGATAGCAGGCAGAACACACTGCCACCAAGTCCTGCCCCTTTTGCTTGGCAGCATCCAGCGCGCGGACGCTGGGCAGCTTGCTGGCAATCTCGTCTGTCCCCAGGGGATAGACACCGCCGCAGCACTGCCAGGTTTCCAGTTCCTCCAGCGTAAAACCAAGCGCCTCCGCCGATGCACGGGCATAGCGATCTAAATCCTTGGCTTTGTTTCGCAGTGTACAACCGGGATAATAGCTGTATTTCATAATAATCACCCTTATTCAAAAGTCTGTTCATCCTCGCAAGGATGCTTTGTTTCTTGGGCCGTTTTCGCAGCGCCCACAAGTACCATTACGATAAATTATTATAGATATAAATTTATCAAATTGCAAGCCCCAATACAATTTTTTTCAATATATTTTTATTTCGCAGCGCCACTATTTTTCCAAAAATGTTATAAAACGGTATGAGCCTCTCTACTCATACCGTTTTTAATGCTCATATATCCAGTTCCATCGTCACGTGGGGGATGCCCTCCTCCAAATAATCCGGGGAAGTGACCGTAAATCCCAGCTTTTTATAAAAGCCCTGAGCGGTCTTTTGGGCGTGGACAACCACCTTGCAGGCGCCCAGTTTTTCCCGGATATGAGGCAGCGCGCCCGTCATCAGTTTACTGCCGTGACCCTGATTGTGGGTAACGGAAAG
>JAZQUL010000161.1:0-6348 GCA_045631285.1 Faecousia sp.
GTCAATGTAAGCTGTCCTAACGTCCACGGCGGCGGTATGAGCTTCGGCACAGACCCCAAAGCCGCTGCGGAGGTCACAAAGGCTGTCAAAGCGGTAACCACAAAGCCGGTCATCGTCAAGCTCTCTCCCAACGTGACGGACGTCGTATCCATTGCAAAGGCCTGTGAAGACGCCGGCGCAGACGGTATTAGCCTCATTAACACGATGCTGGGTATGCGGATCGACCTGCGGACCAGAAAGCCCATCATCGCCAATAAGATGGGCGGCTTTTCCGGTCCTGCCATCTTCCCGGTGGCGGTGCGGATGGTCTATCAGGTAGCCAATGCCGTAAAAATCCCCGTGGTAGGTATGGGCGGTGTCAGCAGCGCCGAGGATGTGATGGAAATGATGCTTGCCGGCGCAACCGCAGTAGAAGTTGGCGCGGCGAACTTAATTGACCCCTTTGTTTGTTGTAATATTATAGAGCAGCTGCCCACTGTGATGGACAGCTATGGAATAGATACATTAAATGAAATTATAGGAGGCGTCAGATAATGGGTAAAGATGTAATTGTGGCTTGTGACTTTGCCAGCGCAGAGCAGACCTTCGCATTTTTGGATAAGTTCACCGGCAGAAAGCCCTTTGTAAAGATCGGTATGGAGCTTTTCTATGCGGAAGGCCCGGAGATTGTGCGGCAGCTAAAGGCCCGGGGACATAAGATTTTCTTGGATCTCAAGCTCCACGATATTCCCAATACTGTCAAAAAGGCAATGGCAGTCCTACGGAATTTGGATGTTGATATTACCAATCTCCATGCTGCCGGAACCAAGGCAATGATGGAAGCGGCTTTGGAAGGGCTGACCCGTGAGGACGGCACCCGTCCTCTGCTGATTGCGGTCACCCAGTTGACCTCCACCGATCAGGATAGTATGGAACGGGATCTGCTGATTAAGGAACCCATTGACAAGGTGGTTATGCACTATGCGCAGACCGCAAAAGCGGCAGGCCTTGACGGCATCGTCTGCTCTCCTTTGGAGGCAGGTAAGGTTCACGACTTCTGTGGCGCAGAATTCTTAACCATCACCCCCGGCGTCCGCTTTGCAGACGGCGATATAGGCGACCAGAAGCGGGTAATGACACCTGCACAGGCAAAGAAGATTGGCTCCGACTATATTGTGGTAGGCCGTCCCATCACTGCGGCTGCTGACCCTGTGGCAGCTTACGAGCGCTGTGTGGCGGAGTTCTGCGACTGATTTGCCAAAAGAAAGGATAAAAAAGTATGTTTACCCCTGATGAAATTATGCAGCTTTTACAAAGTATGATTTGGCTGCTGGCCGGTGTAGGTATTTTTATCGTCGGTATGAACTTTATGAGCGAAGCGCTGGAAAAGAGCGCAGGCTCCGGTATGAAGAAACTACTGGGCAGAATTTGCGGCAACCGTATTTCCGGCGTGGGCATCGGTGCGGCGGTGACTGCCATTATCCAAAGTTCTTCTGCCACCTCCGTTATGGTCATTGGTCTTGTGAATGCCGGTGTTATGACCCTGATGCAGGCTGTGCCCATCATTATGGGCGCCAACATCGGTACTACCATTACCGGTGTGCTGGTGGCACTGAAAAATGACTTTTTCAATATGGCTATGTATTTCCTCGCCTTTGCGGGCGTGATGATGGGCTTTGTGAAAAAGGAAAAGGTACAGATCGCGGGCAGCCTTTGCAGCGGCTTGGGTCTTATCTTCGTGGGTCTGAACATTATGAGCAGCCCGGAAGCCTTTGGCAGCGTCCTTGTAAAGGAACTGTTTACCGGCATTTTTAGCGTTATTAACTTCCCCTTGCTGCTGATTATCGTGGGTGCGATCTTTACCGCTCTGATCCAAAGCTCCTCTGCTGCCACAGGTGTGGTCATTACTATGGTAGGCACAGGTATTTTAGGACTGGATATGGCGCTGTTCATCGTGCTCGGCGCGAATATTGGTACTTGTGTGACCGCACTGTTGGCATCTGTTGGAGGTACTTCCAATGCCAAGCGGGTGGCACTGATCCACTTTACATTTAATGTGATTGGTACGGTTATATTTACGGCAGTTATCTGGATACTCAAAGACTTGGTAGTATCTACTCTGACTAGCTTGTTCCCCGGAGATGATGCGATGTCTCTTCAAATGCGGGTATCTGCTTTCCACGTTGTCTTTAATGTCACGACTACACTCCTTCTGCTGCCTTTTGCAAAGCAGTTGGTGCAGTTTGCGGAAAAGGTGATCCGAGATAAAGAAGAGACTGGGTCGGCGCATCATCTGCGTTATGTGGATGATAATCTGCTGGCGATGCCAGCGGCTGCGATGGTGCAGGCAAAGCAGGAGATCGACTATATGCTCTCTGTTGCGGAGGAAAACATCCGCCTTTCTCTCAATGCCCTTTGCACGGGAAGTGAAAAGGATGGAGACGTTATCAGCGAAAACGAGGACGTCATCGACTTTACCAACAGCGCCTTGACGACCTTCCTTATTAAACTTTCTTCTGCCCAGGTCAGCGAAAAAGATGAGGCCACCATCGGCGCTTATTTCCACGTACTCAATGACCTGGAGCGTATCGGTGACCACGCCCTGAACTTCTATGAGCTGAGTCAGGAAATGAAGAAAAAGGAACTGAGCTATTCTCAGACGGCTCAAGATGAAATTGCCGCTATGTGCGATAAGGTTATCGAAATGTTTGCAGTTGCAAGAGAGACCTTTAAAAACTTGGATTACACCCTGCTGCCTAAGCTGACGGCTTTTGAAAACCAAGTCGATGATATGAAGGAGCAGCTCACCAATAACCACTATGCCCGTCTGTCCAACAATAGTTGCAGCGTGACCCACAGTCCCTATTACACTTCCACTGTAATGGGCTTGGAGCGTGTGGCGGACCACCTTGTAAACGTAGGTTACAGCATCCAAAACCCCACCGGCTCTCAAAAAGAGCACAAGTAAAAGGAGAAAACTATGGAAGCTTATAAGAGAGAATTTATCGAATTTTTACAGAGCGCAGGTGTGCTGAAATTCGGTGATTTCACCGCGAAAAGCGGCAGAAAAATCCCGTATTTCGTCAATGCCGGTATGATTAAGACCGGTGACCAGATCACCAAAATGGGCGAGTTTTATGCCCGTGCATACTTAGAAAAAATGGGAGAGAAAAAGGCTGTTCTTTACGGGCCTGCTTATAAGGGTATTTCTCTTTCTATCTCTGCAGCTGTTGCCCTTTCCAAAAAGGGACTTGACCTGCCTTTCTTCTTTAACCGCAAAGAGGTAAAAGACCACGGTGAAGGCGGTGTATTCGTTGGCTATGTGCCCAGTGCCGGGGAAGAGGTAGTTATCATCGAGGATGTGATCACTGCCGGCACCGCTATCCGTGAGAGTATGGAGATCCTCAGCCACTTGGAGGGCGTAAAGGTTGCTGCAACCTTCATTATGGTGGACCGCAAAGAAAAGGGACAGACCGAAAAGGGCGCAATGCAGGAGATCGAGGAGCAATTCGGTTTCCCGGTCTACTCCGTTGTGGATGTGTATGACATCATCGAGTACTTGGAGGAAGACCCGGCAAATGAAGAAAATGTAACCCGAATTAAAAACTATCTCAGTGTGAACGGAGCGAAAAAATGAGAAGTCTTATCGATATTACAGATTTTTCTGTTGAGGAAATTCAAAGCTTGATGGATACGGCTTGCCATATCATCGAAAACCCGGCGCAGTATGCAGAAAGCTGCAAGGGTAAAAAATTGGCAACGCTGTTTTTTGAGCCTTCCACCCGTACCCGTCTCAGCTTTGAGGCGGCAATGCTGGAGCTGGGCGGCAGTGTGCTTGGCTTCTCTGAGGCAAGCTCCTCGTCTGCCAGCAAGGGTGAGAGTATGGCAGATACCGCCAAAATTCTCTCCTGCTATGCAGATATTATGGCAATTCGCCATCCCAAGGAGGGCGCGCCTTATGTGGCGGCAAAAAATGCGTCCATCCCGGTCATCAATGCCGGTGACGGCGGCCATTGCCACCCCACCCAGACTCTTGCAGACTTACTTACCATCTACCGGGAAAACGGCAGACTGGATGGTATTACCGTTGGCTGCTGCGGTGACCTGAAATACGGCCGCACCGTCCATTCTCTCCTGGCAGCGCTGAGCCGCTATGAGAATGTAAAAATTATCCTCATTTCTCCTGAGGAGCTGAAGCTGCCCAGTTTTGTCCGCCGCGAGGTGCTGGATAAATACGGTATGGAATATGTGGAGACCACTTCTTTAGAGGACGCAATGCCGGAACTGGACGTGCTCTATATGACCCGTATCCAGCGGGAGCGCTTTGACGATCCCTTTGTCTACGAACGGCTGAAGGATAGCTACATTTTGGACACGGCGAAACTCCAAAACGCCAAGGAAACTATGCGAATTCTCCACCCGCTGCCCCGTGTCAACGAAATCAGCGTAAAGGTGGACGCTGACCCCAGAGCCGCCTATTTCCGTCAGGCGCTGAACGGAAAGTATATGCGGATGGCGCTGATTCTGAAGCTCCTTGCGGATGCTGCCGAAGGCAAGCAGATGGCAGAGCCGGAAGACGTACTGGTGGATACGCTCAAATGCACCAATCCACGCTGCATTTCTTCTACCGAGCAGGAATTGCCCCACGTCTTTAAGTGTATGGATAAGGAAAACGGCATCTACCGCTGCATCTACTGCGAAGCAAAGCAAAAGCTATAAAAAAACGCATCCACCGATTTCCAATTTCGGTGGATGCGTTTTTGTGCATTGGGAAACCTATTTGTAGGGGTCGGCGTCCTCGACGACCCGAAATAAAACCGGTGCTCGATGCACCGGTTTTATTAAGAATAATCAGAATTACTTTAGAGATTTAACAGTCTCTCCGCATTCTTATGGAAAATAAGTTCCTTTTCTTCCTGCGTTAGGGGCAGCGCGTTGATGCCGTCAATGGTCAGCTTTTGATCGCGCCAAGGCGTGTCAGAGCCGAAGAGCACCCGGTCTGCACCAAAATCCCGTATCAGCTTTACAAAGTCATCCGGGTCCATAAGACCTAAGGCTTCCTGAGAATAATAGCCCCGCTCACCGGGCTTTAAGTGCCGCAGACCCCAAGAGGTTTCGATATAAACATTGGGAAGATCGGCATACATATCAAGTGCTTCATCCCAGCACATCAGCGCGCCCAAATGGGCACCCACAAAGGTTACAGGGCCGGCTTGCTTTAAGGCATTACGGATTTGTTTAGGGTCGCTGTTATAGACACCGGGATAGGCAGGCTCTTTGCCGGAGTGATTGACCACCATAAGACCCAGTTCACCGCACTTTTCCAACACCCGGATGCTTTTCGGTTCGTCAATTAGAAAGCCCTGATACTGGGGATGAAGCTTAATGCCCTTAAGACCTGCGGCAGCGACCCGCTCCAGCTCTTCCTTCCAGTTTTCCGCATAGGGGTGGACACAGCCAAACCAAATAAGGTCGGGATCGCCCTGCTGCGCGCCTGCGATCTGCAAATCGTTCATATGGGCAATTTTCAGGGGATTGGTGGCTACCGACAGCAGCACGCTGATATCTACACCGGCTTCTTTCATCGATGCCCGGAGACCCTCTAAAGAGCCATCGGTGTAGGCAGGGGTCGCAGCCTTGATTTCAATCGTAGCGATTGCGTGGGCGGCAATTTTCTTGGGGAACATATGGGTGTGAAAATCAATGATCATTTTTATTCCTCTGTATACTCTATCGATAGGACTTAGCCAGCTTTTCAAACTGTTCCATGGAACGCTTCTCATGACCGAAAGCCTGAACCACCTTCATCTGGCCGATGGTCTCGTCGATGATGGCAGTCTGCTCACCCCGGGTTTTAGACTGGAGCTGGAACATGGAATAGGTACTCTTGGCAATAAAGTTCGCCACCAGCAGGGACACCGGCGTAATACAGATAACCACCAGCGCGATCTGCCAGTTCATGACCAGCATCAGCACCAGGGTGCCACCAATGGTCAGCACACCGGTAAAGAGCTGCGTAAATCCCATGAGCAGGCCATCAGCAAAGGTATCCACATCCGAGATCACACGGCTGACGATCTCACCCTGAGGATGTCGGTCCAGATAGCTCAGCGGCAGTACCTGGATATGACGGAAAGCCTCGTTGCGGATATCCCGTGTCACCCGATAGGTAACGCGGTTATTCATTTCGTTCATGATCCACTGGGACAGGGCCGCCACACCGGCGCAAATCATCACCGCAGTAAGGATCCTGCCGACAGCGGCGAAATCCACCCGTCCGGCATCGATGATGCAGTCAATGGCATTGCCCACCAGAATCGGGATGTAAAGTGTCATTGCAACATGCACTGCCGCCATTGCCAGGGACAG
>JAZQUL010000162.1:0-2787 GCA_045631285.1 Faecousia sp.
GGACTTAAGCGGCGGCACAGATATGCTTGGTGTGAATAATTCTCGTCCTGCCACTTGTTTTCCGGCAGCTGTGACCACAGCGGGTAGCTGGGATACCGATCTTCTGCAGGAAGTAGGCACTGCCATCGCCCAGGAAGCCAAAGACCAAGGCATTGGTGTCGTTCTTGGCCCTGGCTGCAACATCAAGCGAAACCCCTTGTGCGGACGAAACTTCGAGTATTTCTCCGAAGATCCCTACCTTTCTGGAAAACTGGCAGCAAGTTTTATCCGTGGTATAGAAAACCACGGTGTTGGTACAAGTTTAAAGCATTTCACAGCCAACTCCCAAGAACTGAGCCGCTTCACTTCCGATTCTATCATGGATGAAAGAACGCTGCGTGAGATCTATTTGACCGCCTTTGAAATGGCAGTGAAAGAAGGCAAACCTGCCACTGTCATGTGTTCTTATAACAAATTAAGTGGCACCCATGCCAGCGACCATAAGGAACTGCTGACAGACATTCTCCGTACAGACTGGGGTTTTGACGGCATGGTTGTCACCGACTGGGGCGCCATGAACGACCGCATTGAAGGCTTTAAGGCTGGTTGTGACCTGAACATGCCCGGCGGCAGCAACTACATGTTCAAAGAGTGTGCCCAGGCGGTAACAGACGGCACACTTTCAGAAAGCGACATTAACAAAAGTGTCCGCAGAATCTTGAAGCAGGTTTTCCGGGCAGAGGAAACACTGAAAGAGCCGTATGCCTGCGATTACGATGCCCACCATGCTGTTGCCCGCAAAGCTGCCGAGCATGGTGCGGTACTGCTGCAAAATAAGGATGCCATTTTGCCGCTCAGTGATAATGCCAAAATCGCTGTCATCGGCGCGATGGCAAAGGATATGCGTTACCAAGGTGCGGGCAGTAGCCATGTAAATCCTCGGAAGCTGGATCAGCCCCTGGATTTCCTACCCAATGCAATATACACTCCCGGCTGCGATGACCAGGGTGACACCACAGATGAACTGATTGCACAGGCCATAACCACTGCACAAAATGTAGATGTTGCTATTGTTTTCGCTGGTCTGCCTGCCCGTTATGAATCCGAGGGTTTTGACCGGGATAACATGAAAATGCCGGAAGGCCATGTACGCATGATCGAATCCGTTGCCCAGGCAAATCCCAACACCGTGGTGATACTGCTCTGCGGCAGTGCGGTGGAATGTCCCTGGGCTGAAAAAGTCAAGGCGATCCTCTACATGGGACTGCCCGGTGAAGCCGGCGGCGAAGCCATCGGAAATCTGCTTTACGGCAGAGCCAATCCCTCCGGGCGCTTAGCAGAAAGCTGGCCCTATGCTTATGAGGATGTACCCTCTGCGGAAGTCTTTGGAAAAATGCAGGATGCGCTGTATGTGGAAGGCATCTATGTGGGCTACCGCTATTATGATAAGGTAGGCAAACCTGTCCGCTGGCCCTTTGGTCACGGTTTAAGCTACACCTCCTTCCGTTATTCCGACTTAACAGTAGAGAACCGAACGGTAACGGTTACCGTTTCCAACACCGGCGCACTCCCCGGCGGGGAAGTTGTCCAGTTGTATGTGGCAGCACCCCAAGATAGCATCCATCGTCCCCTTCGGGAACTGAAAGGATTCCAAAAAGTTTTCCTGCAGTCCGGCGAAAGCAAGACGGTGACCTTCCAGCTGGATGACCGCAGCTTCGCCCTATGGCAGAATGGCTGGAAAGTCCCCGGTGGTACTTACAAGATCCGAATCGCAGACCTCACCTCCTGTATTTTCGTTTCCGGTGAAGCGGTGGAAACACCAAAATGGCAAGCAAATTCCTGGTACGAAACCTGCCGGGGAAACGCGACACAAAAAGAATGGGAAGCCATGCTTGGCAAGCCCTATGTGTCGCCGCGCTTGACAAAGGGCAGCTTCACCATGGACAACACCGTCATGGAAATGAAGGACTACTCCCTTGTGATGAAGATTATGTTCAAGGCAACAGAAATGGTCATCGCCAAAGGAACCGGCGGAAAAGTGGATTATGAGAATCCCGAGTTCCGCATGATGATCAACGCCTCTGCCGGCGGTCCTCTGCGCAGCATGCAGATTGCCGGCGGCATCAAAGGCGGTGTGATCCCCGGTATGCTGGAAATGGCCAACGGTCATTTCTTCAAAGGACTGTGGAAAATGCTCACAGGATAAACACAACAAAAAGCCTCCGGTTAATACCGGGGGCTTTTTCATGTGTCTGCTTCTGCCGTTAACACAACGTAACATTGCAGTCTGTTTTCTGATATGCTACAAAATCCCCACGAAAGTGAGGAAACGTTATGAATCGTGTACTTTTTATGTGCCATGACAGGATTCCGGCGAATTCTGAAAAGTCCTTGTGCCTCTAAGGAAAATCGCTTTCCTAAATTAAATTTACCAACGAAACCGGAGAGCCAAACTTGCAAAAATAAATTAACACCTGTCCAGGTTGATTCTGCCATAGGACAGGTATTTTTGTTTTGTTGCATTAATTGGTGTTTTATGTTTTAAGCTTTTCTGGCGCGGAACGCTTTGACAACGATTTCAACGAAATCCCAGACGGGCTGGTCCAGCCACTTATCATAGAGGATACACATATACAATGCCTGGTGCCAGTTATGTAGGGGAATAAAACGGATGCCGGGGCGGTTTTCCACGCATTCGTTGGGGACAAAGGCGATGCCCATGCCGTTGGCGACTAGATCCAATGCAGCCCGAGCGGTATCCACAGTGCAAACCACAGCTTCATCCGTAGGCGCACCGGTAGTCCATTC
>JAZQUL010000163.1:0-13650 GCA_045631285.1 Faecousia sp.
CCAAAGACAACACCGCTTATTTCGAAGGCAACACCATGGAGCTGGTGGACTGGCTGCGCCAGTACTCTGTCAAGAAGGACGATGTTTATCTGCGTGGCTTCCTGGGCCGTATGCTCTTCAGCAACGAAGATGTTTTCAAGAGTGTTGATGTGCTTTCCGGTGGCGAAAAGGTCCGCTGTATGCTTTCTAAGATGATGCTCTCCGGCGCCAATGTGGTGCTCCTCGACCAGCCTACCAACCACTTGGATATGGAATCCATTCAGGCGGTCAACAAGGGCTTGGAGGCTTTCCAGGGCGTTGTGCTGCTGGCTTCCCACGACCACGAAATGCTGACCTCTACCTGTAACCGCGTCATTGCCTTCCAGCCGGATGGCACCATTATTGACCGCTATGGCACTTATGACGAGTACCTGTATTGGATGTCCGAGAGAAAGAAATAAATAAATTTAAGGTAGCACAACCCCTGTCATCCTGAGCAAGCGAAGCGCGTCGAAGGATCTTGGCATGCAAGATAAGGAGAATGTATGTATTTTGTATATATTCTTTCGAATTGGGATGACTCTGTGCTATATATTGGCGTAACCGGTAATTTACCCCGCCGTTTATTTGAACACAGAGAGCATCTTGTTTCTGGATTTTCCAGTAAATACAATACGCATAAATTGGTGTATTTTGAAGAAACAAGCGATGTATATAGTGCCATTTCCAGAGAAAAGCAATTAAAAGGCTGGACCCGGAAGAAGAAAAATGATTTAATTCAAAAAAGGAATCCTGAGTGGAAAGATCTATCCACAGAATGGGAATGAGGGGAAACGCACTGCGAAGATCCTTCGACTCCCGTTGGTCGCTCAGGATGACATACGTTTTAGGAGAAAGTAAGATATGAAGAAAATTCTGGATATTATTACCGAGAAGATGGAGCAGGCTTTCGTGGCGGCCGGCTATGAGGCATCTTACGGCAAGGTCACTGTCTCCAACCGCCCTGATCTGTGCCAGTATCAGTGCAACGGCGCGCTTTCTGCCGCAAAGCAGTATAAATGCGCGCCCATCCAGATCGCCAAGGCTGTGGCAGAAAAACTGGATGGCGGTGATTTTGCTATGATTGACGCAGTTATGCCCGGCTTTATTAACCTAAATCTTTCTGACAGTTTCCTGCAAAGCTACTTAGAGGAAATGCGGACTGCGGAGGACTTCGGCGTTGAGAAGATTGGTGCAGGTCTTACCGCGGTTGTAGACTACGGCGGCGCCAATGTGGCAAAGCCCCTGCATATCGGACACCTGCGTCCTGCCATCATTGGCGAGACTCTGAAGCGGCTGCACAAGTTTATGGGCTACAACACCATCGGCGATGTGCACTTGGGTGACTGGGGCCTGCAAATGGGTCTTATCATCGCAGAGCTGCAGGAACGTCAGCCTGAGCTGCCGTATTTTGATGAGAGTTTTACGGGGGAGTATCCTAAGGAATCTCCCTTTACCCTTTCCGAATTGGAGGAAATCTATCCCACCGCATCTTCTAAGAAGACCGACCCGGTCTTTGCGGAAAAGGCACACACGGCTACGTTTGAACTGCAAAACGGCCGCCGGGGCTATCGTGCCATTTGGGATCATATTATGGGCGTCAGCCTGCCGGATCTGCATAGAATTTATAATATTTTGGACGTTCACTTTGAAAAATGGCTGGGCGAGAGTGACGCAGATTCCTACATTCCCGCGATGATCGAGGATCTGAAAAAGCGGGAGATTGCGGTACTCTCCAACGGTGCGTGGGTCGTTCCTGTGGCAGAGGAAGGGGATAAAAAGGAAGTTCCTCCTATGATCCTCGTAAAGTCCGATGGCTCTGCCATTTATGCCACCACAGACCTTGCTACTATGGTACAGCGTATGGAGGACTGGGCACCCGATAAGATGCTCTACGTTACCGATAAGCGGCAGAATCTCCACTTTGAGCAGGTCTTCCGCGCAGCAAAGAAGTCCGGCATCGTAGAAGAAACCACCGTTTTGGAGCATATTGGCCACGGCACGATGAACGGCGCAGACGGCAAACCCTTCAAGACCCGTGACGGCGGCGTACTGCGTTTGGAGCAGCTGATCGGAGATATGACCGACTTTGTCCGTGCGAAGGTAGTAGAGAACAAAATCGTCTCCGACGATGAGGTGGAGGATACCACCCGGAAGATTGCGCTTGCGGCACTGAAATACGGTGACCTCTCTAACCAGCCCACCAAGGATTATAACTTCGATTTGGAGCGTTTCGCTGCGTTTGAAGGAAATACCGGTCCTTATATCCTTTATACGGTGGTTCGTATTAAGTCCATCCTGAACCGCTATGGCGCTTGGGAGCATCTGCCGATGGCGCCTGCCGCCAATGAATGGGCAAAGGATCTGATGCTGGCAATTACCAAGTTCGGTCCTACTATGGAGAACGCGCTGAAGACCCTCTCTCCCAACCTGATCTGCGCTTATATCTATGAGCTGTCCGGTGCGGTGAACAAGTTCTACCACGAGACACGCATCCTGACCGAGGAAAATGAGGAGCTGAAGGCTGGCTATATTGCGCTCATCGGTCTTGCAAAGCGCGTTTTGGAGACTTGCATTGACATTTTGGGCTTTGCCGCGCCTGAAAAGATGTAAATTTTAAAATTCTCTTTCCAAAAGAGAAAAATTGTGGTATACTAAAAGAAAAAAACATAGGAGGAAATTACTATGGCAAACAAATATGCCGGCACGAAGACCGAAGCCAACCTGATGGCGGCCTTCGCAGGCGAATCTCAGGCAAGAAATCAGTATACCTATTTCGCATCTAAGGCAAAGAAGGAAGGCTTCGAGCAGATTGCTGCCCTTTTCCTGAAGACTGCAGAAAACGAAAAAGAACACGCCAAGTTATGGTATAAAGAGCTGGATGGAATCGGCAATACGGCTGAGAACCTGCTCAAGGCCGCGAATGGTGAAAACTATGAGTGGACCGATATGTATGCCGGCTTTGCGGATGTGGCAGAGGAAGAAGGCTTCCCCGAACTGGCCGCCAAGTTCCGCCTGGTTGCTGAGGTGGAGCGTCACCACGAGGAGCGCTACCGTGCCCTGCTTCGTAACGTGGAAGAGGCAAAGGTGTTTGCTAAGGAAGGTGAGACCGTTTGGGAGTGCCGTAACTGCGGTCACATCCACATCGGCAAGGAAGCACCGGAGCTGTGCCCCACCTGCGCCCATCCTCAGAGCTATTTTGAGGTTCACGCAGCGAACTACTAAGAAAAAAGGGACAGACCTTCCGGGGTCTGTCCCGAAAAAACCTGATATTGGCAAAAATAATTGTTGCAAATTATTTTTAGCCGTGTTATAATGCACGGTGTGCCCATTGTCGGAGTACAATATTGGGATGTCGCCAAGCGGTAAGGCACCAGACTTTGACTCTGGCATTCGTAGGTTCAAATCCTGCCATCCCAGCCATATGATCCGCTAGCTCAGTTGGCAGAGCAATTGCCTTTTAAGCAATGGGTCCGGAGTTCGAATCTCCGGCGGGTCACCAAAAAGAGCAGATACCCATCCGGGCATCTGCTTTTTTTGCACCCCCGGAGATTCGAAGACCTGAAATGCAATATGCCGGTGGCATATTGCTGCCACCAGTGCAAACACTGGTGGCTACATTAATTTTCTCCTGCAACTGCAGGAGAAAATGCAAACGAATCTCCGGCGGCGTAGGAAAAGGAAAACCACAGATATTCCTTGTATTTTTTGGAAGTCAATGCTATAATAAAAGAAAATATCACAACCAAGGAGGAAACAATATGAAAAAACGGTCTGTCTTTTTTGTTGTGCTGCTGTGTGTGATGTCACTATGTATGCAAGGCTGTGCCATTTTAGGGCTTGGACCATTTTTGGGTACTGAACTGTCTGCAACGGAGCTATATCTGAGCTGCGCGGCCTCAGTCGTGGAAATCCGAACGGAAGCAGAGGGCGGCGGCGCCACCGGCTCCGGTTTCTTCTGTGATAAAAAAGGAACGGTTATTACCAATTACCACGTCATTGAGAACTATGCTGCAGCTAAAATCTATCTAATTAACGGTGAGGAATACGAAGTAAAAAGTGTAAAGGGCTACGATATCAAAAAGGATATTGCGGTCTTGGAAACAGCGTGTACGAATTCCGTGCCTTTGCGGTTTGACACCTCCGGCAGCATAATTACCGGAGATAAGGTCTATACCATTGGCAGCGCGCTGGGGATGACCAGCTCCCTTTCTGAGGGTATCGTTTCCTGCGCCCTGCGGCTGATATATGACCAAAGCTACATCCAGACCACAGCACCGATTTCTCCCGGTAACAGCGGCGGTCCTCTGTTTGATGCCTACGGCAACGTGATCGGCATTAATACAATGACCTTTGCGGGCGGCCAAAATGTAAATCTTGCCGTTCCTATTGAGGAGGCGCTGAATGTCAGTGTCAGCAATCCTACCACGCTGGAAAAGTTGTTTACAAGAACCGCCGCCGGTTTAGGACGGGTGCGGAAGCTGGAAAACTGGAGCGTCAGCTATGTCCCCGAAGACGACAACGACATCGGCAAGGACGCCTATGCAGTTTTGTTTCAGCTCCGGGATCAAAACGGTGACCTTGTAAAAACCGGCGGTAACATATCTGTGCAGATCGTAAACGACGATGATTTGACGGTTTACGATAAGACTATCTCCTTTGACGACAGCGATATTATTGCCATTAAGACCCGGGAGGGCGAATTTGAATTTATGGTGGTTTATATCCCCATAGAGGATATTCAAATCGGCGATACATACTTTGGTATGCTGAATTTCACCATCAGCAATTGGGACTATGCCTTTGAAACTGTCCCTGTGCGGCTGTTGGATTTGCCGGTACTGTAAAACGTCATATAGCAGGTCGGAGGTTTGCCTTCGACCTGTTTTTGCGAGAATGGGGTTAAAAAGGGGAAAATATTCCTACTTTTTCCTGTTTCCCTCTTGTAAAATCCATTAAATTGGCGTATACTTTTATTTATCTATGACCAATGCAAAAAGTGAGGAAATAACTATGCAGCTAATTTCTGTTCGTGAGCTGTTCAAAAATACAGACAGCTACATCGGCAAGGAAATCACTGTCGGCGGCTGGGTGCGTTCCATTCGCGGCAGCAAGCAGTTCGGCTTTATCGTGCTGGGCGACGGCACCTATTTTAATCCCGTTCAGGTGGTCTATCACGACACCATGGAGAATTTCCAGGAGATCAGCAAGACCAATGTGGGCGCTGCGCTGATTGTAAAAGGTATTTTAGTGGCGACCCCCGAGGCAAAACAGCCTTTTGAGATTCAGGCAACAGAGGTCACCGTAGAAGGTGCTTCTACTCCGGATTATCCCTTGCAGAAGAAGCGGCACACCTTGGAGTTCTTGCGGACAATGACCCATCTGCGTCCCCGCACCAATACCTTCCAGGCGGTTTTCCGTGTCCGCAGCCTGATTGCTTTCGCCATCCATCAGTTCTTCCGTGAGCGGGACTTTGTGTATGTCCACACGCCGCTGATTACCGGCTCTGACTGTGAGGGCGCAGGCGAAATGTTCCAGGTTACGACCCTGGATTTGAAGAATGTACCGATGACCGAGGACGGTCAGGTAGATTTCGCCCAGGACTTCTTCGATAAGCCCACCAACCTGACGGTTTCCGGCCAGCTCAACGGCGAGACCTTCGCGATGGCATTCCGCAACATCTACACCTTTGGCCCTACCTTCCGCGCAGAAAACTCCAACACTACCCGTCACGCGGCAGAGTTCTGGATGATCGAGCCGGAGATCGCCTTTGCCGATCTTTCCGACGATATGCGTCTGGCAGAGGATATGATCAAGTACATTATCCGCTATGTGCTGGAAAATGCGCCGGAGGAAATGGCCTTCTTTAACCAATTCGTCGATCAGGGTCTGCTGGAGCGCCTTAACAATGTGGTATCCAACGATTTCGGTCACATCACCTATACCGATGCCATCGCTCTGCTGGAGAAGCACAACGACCGCTTTGCATTCCCTGTCCATTGGGGCAGTGACCTGCAGACCGAGCACGAGCGCTTCCTGACAGAGGAGGTATTCAAGAAGCCGGTCTTTGTTACCGACTATCCCAAGGAAATCAAGGCTTTCTATATGAAGCTCAATCCCGACGGCAAGACTGTGGCGGCTATGGACTGTCTGGTGCCCGGTATCGGCGAGATCATCGGCGGCTCTCAGCGTGAGGATAACTATGAGCTGCTGAAGGCCCGCATTGAAGAGCTGGGAATGAAGCCCGAGGATTACGGCTTTTATATGGACCTGCGAAAGTACGGCTCTGCCCGCCACGCCGGCTTCGGTCTGGGCTTTGAGCGCTGCGTGATGTACCTGACCGGTATGGGCAACATCCGCGATGTCCTGCCCTTCCCCAGAACTGTCAACAACTGCGAACTGTAATGAAAAGTGAGTCCGCATTGCGGGCGCACTTTTTTGTCGGCAATTGCATTTTTTGTGCGGTTATGGTAATATAATAAAAAGAGGGGGAGGGAAGCTCCTATGGATGAAGAAAAGAAAGTAGATAGGGTTTCAGCTTGGGATGACGGTAAAGTGCCGGAGCTGCCGATTAAAGAAGAAGTGACAAAAAAGCCCAAAAGCCGGCCCATGTGGCCCATTTTGCCCATATTGTGGATTGTGGGTGCTGTTCCGGAGATTATATTGCATTTTTATTCCTCCAAAGGCGGTACGACTCTTTGGAACTGCGGCGTATATTTTCCAATGTTGGCTGCGCTGGTACCTGCGCTTTTGCTATATGGCGTTGCGTGGATTTGGGGCAAAAAAGGTGTCAGTTATGGCTTGTTTGTGGGATATAGTTTCCTGTCTGCGGTACTTTGCGGCGCGCAGGTTGTTTATTACCGGATTTTCGGCAGCTTTTATTCTATCAATCTGCTGTCCGTTGCCGGAGATGCTTTCCAGTTCACAGATACCATCTTTGCGGGCGTTTTGGATACGCTGCCGCTGCTCATTTTGTGCCTGCTGGCGCCGATCTGCCTTGCGGCATTCGGTTGGCGGCTGTTTGTGCCGGTGAAAGAAAAGTGGCAATGGGCTCTGCTTCCTGTGGCGCTGGCGCTTATCGTGCATATTGGCGCGGTGGCGGCCCTGCCGTTGTTTGATGGTACCGACAGTATGAGCGCCTATGACCTCTATCACAATACCGAAGATAAGTATCTGAGCGTCAACAAACTGGGCTTTGCTACCAGCTTTCGCTTGGAGCTGATCCAAGCCATTACAGGTGAGCAGCGGGACGGTGACCTTGTAATCATCGTGCCACCGACAGACCCGGAACCAACGGACGGTCCTGCTGAGGATGTAACGGAGCCGCCCCGCTACAATATACTGGACATCGATTTCGACAAGCTGATTGCAAACAGCGATGACAGCAAGCTGACGCAACTTCACCAGTATTTCCAAAGTCAAACGGCAACGCAGCAGAACGAATATACCGGTATCTTCGAAGGCTGCAATTTGGTGCTCATTACCGCAGAGGCTTTCAGCGATAAGATTATAGACCCGGTACGGACACCGACCCTCTATAAAATGATGACCGAGGGTATGTATTTCTCCAATTTCTACGCCCCTTATTGGTACGGCTCCACCTGTGACGGTGAATACGCATTCCTGACCGGCACGCTGCCTATAAGCGGTAAATTGGCATTCCAGAAGACTATCGGGAATGCGATGCCGCTGACAATGAGTCAGCAACTGATTGGCAGAGGCTACGGCGCTTACGCCTATCACGGACACACCTATAGTTATTACAAACGCAATCAGTACCTGAAGAACCTGGGTTTTGATTACAAAGGCGGCCGTGGCGGCGGTTTGGATGTGAAGGTACAGTGGCCGGCTTCCGATGTGGAGGTGGTGGAAAAATCCACGGGATTTTACGCGGATAAAGCGCCTTTTGTGACCTATTATATGTCCATTTCCGGCCATATGGATTACGATTTCTCCGGAAACCGGGTATGTTATAATAACCGGCATTTGGTGGAAAACGAGCCTTATAGCGAAGCCATTCGCGCTTATCTCGCCTGTCAAATGGAATTTGACCGCTCGCTGGAACTGCTGATGAAGCGGCTGGAGGAGGCGGGTACACTGGAGAACACCGTATTTGTCATCGTGGCAGATCATTATCCCTACGGCTTGACCGCAGAGCAGTACAGTGAGTTGTTTGGCCACAAGATCGACGAGACCTTTGAGATCCACGAAAACGGCTGTATCATCTATAAGCCGGGTATGACTCCGGTGGTCGTAGAGGAGCTTTGCTACTCGATTGATGTACTGCCCACATTGTGCAACCTTTTTGGTTTGGCGTTTGATTCCCGGTTGTATGTAGGACGGGATATCTTCTCTGAAAAGGAAGCGCTGGTTATTTTAGATGACCGCAGTTGGATTACAGAGCAAGGCCGCTATAACGCCACCACCAAAAAGGGCGTTGCCAATGACGGAACACCCCTTTCAGCGGATTATATAAAGCGGATCAATACAGAGGTTGCAAACCGCTTTACCGTTTCTTCCCGCGTTGTCGATTACGACTATTGGCGCATATTATTTAAATAGATAAAAAACAGGAAAAGCCAACCGTCAGGTTGGCTTTTCCTTGTATGATTTTTCACAAAAGCAGGTATCCTTGGAGTATAGGGAGTGGTTTTGTGAAAAGACTGAAAAAAGTGGGATGCGTGTTGCTTTTGCTGGCGATGCTGGGTGGCTGTGGTCGTCAAAGGGAGCAACCGCTGGCAGTGGTGGTGGAAAAGGTGGAAGTGACAAGCCATCACGGAGATGAGACGCTGGAGCGCACTTATACGAAAAGTGCCAAAATGACCGCAATCCTCAATTATTTGCGGTGGCTTCGTCCTCGGTTTGGGGCAGATTGTGACCCGGAGCAAATTCCCGGTGATGAATATACCATTACAGTGACGCTCTCGGACGGGGAACAGGAGGTCTATGAGCAAAAAACCAACGGCTATTTACGAAAAGACGACGGCCGGTGGGAGAATATCGACCCGGAAAAGGGAATTATGCTTTATGAGATCATCTCCAAAATGGGAAGCGATGTGGGATAGACGAAAGCAACCGCCTCTGTTTACACAAACAGAGGCGGTGTTTTACTTCTTATACGGATAAGGGGTTTTCTTGTCGGTTAAGCCGAGCAGATAATCCACGCTAACGCCATAGAATTTAGCCAAAGCAATCAGCGCTTGCGGTGGAATCATACGCTCGCCGCTTTCGTAGTAAGCATATGTTCTTTGGGGAATATTGATCTGCTTGCCAACTTCAGCCTGCGTAAGGTCGGCATCCTCTCTTAGGTTACGGATTCTTTCGTATCTTTCAGCCATTTTCATCACCATAGATACTATATATTAGAACGGTTTGTTCTATTGACATTTTGAACATTTTGTTCTAAACTATACATAGATCTAGGAAATAACAGGATTGCTGAGGTGAAATTTGTGGATGAATTTGGTTGTGATTACGAGTGCAGAACTGTGGGTGAAAGCATTGAAAAATACAATATCCCTGATGCATGGCGCGCTGGCTTCGATGTTTACGATGAGACTTGTCCGATTCTCTATATCCAAGTAGCCCAAATGCGAAAGACGCCTGCTATGATGGATCTGAAGCTTAGAGTCGTAGAAAATCCTGATGATGAATATGCGGGTTGTATGGTGCTGATAGACCAAAAAACAATTTATTTTAAGGTTGATTATATGTGTGATTTGGTAAAGGCGATGGGAACGGGTGGAAAGGATTTAGTAGAGGAGCAAGAATTGTGATTAATTCTTATGCCTAAATGTTAGAATTTGAACTTTGCGGGTTTGGCGACATATTTTGCTCCATATAAACCTTGGCGCTCTGCCAAATTAAAAACTGTCAACAATCCTACTGATTGCAGCTAGTTTTTAATGGACTTTCCCACGGGCTAAGCAAATGTCCACCGGACACTTGCTTACACCAGTCTGCGGACTGGTGCCACCCTTTCAAGTCCTACGCCTACCCTTAAAAGAAAACACCCGACCACAGATGTGGTCAGGTGTTTTCTGGCAGGGGCACTAGGACTTGAACCCAGAGCCTACGGTTTTGGAGACCGCCGCTCTACCAATTGAGCTATACCCCTATATATTTCCAAAGGCCAAGGCCTTAAACTGGCTGGTGGGCCTTCAGGGATTCGAACCCGGGACGATCCGGTTATGAGCCGGAGGCTCTAACCAACTGAGCTAAAGGCCCATTGGGGTGGCTAAAATACCACGCCCGGATATTATATCACTCTAAGTGTCTTCTGTCAAGGGCTAAGGAATAAAAAACCGAAGCATCTTTTGGATGCTTCGGTTTGCATATTATACGGTCTTGATTAGGTCGAAGAAATTGTTGACCTGTGTTGTCCACCAATCGAAAAATGCCAACAACTTTTGCACAAAAGGATTGGATAAAACAGATTCTGGGATAAAAGCTTCCAGCGGGCCCTTTTCACCGGACTCGGTGGTTTCCTGCTCGGTGTTTTCGGATGTGGTGTCGTCTGTGGACAGAGGCTGAAGACTGCTATTTTGCGCCATCCGGCTGGCGGGAGTAGGCATAGGCGCGGCAATGGGCTTTGCGCCGCAACCGGAAAATACAGCTGCCATTAAAAGCAGAACAAGAATAACGGGGATTCCTTTCTTAATAAGGGAGTTCATAAAAACACCTCCAAATATTTGTGCGTATATCATAACAAATATGGAAGAAAAATGCAACCCCCTATCTTCTTGTGCATATTCCCCATTCCGGAGAGGATGGATGGAGGAGATTTGTGGAAAAACGCAATGAATTTTTATGCATATATAGTTGACAATATACAGAAAACGATGTATAATGAGTGCATAATTTGAATATAAGCATTTTGGAGGCTTTACGATGAATAAGGAAAATATTAAAAAAGTTGTGCTGGCGTACTCCGGCGGCTTGGATACATCCATTATTATCCCTTGGCTGAAGGAAAATTACAATAACTGCGAGGTAATTGCAGTGGCAGGCAATGTCGGTCAGGCCGATGAGCTGGAGGGACTGGAGGAAAAAGCCATTAAAACCGGCGCATCGAAGCTATACGTTCTTGACTTGACCGACGATTATGTGGATAATTACATTATCCCCACAATGAAGGCCGGCGCTATTTATGAAGAATATCTGTTAGGCACAAGCCACGCCCGTCCCTGCATTGCGAAGGGCTTGGTGGAAATCGCCCTCAAGGAAGGCGCAGATGCCATTGCCCATGGTTGTACCGGTAAGGGCAACGACCAGGTTCGCTTTGAGCTGACTATCAAGCATTTCGCGCCCAAGATGCCCATTATCGCTCCTTGGCGTGAATGGGACATCAAATCCCGTGAGGAAGAGATCGATTATGCAGAAGCCCATAATGTACCGCTGAAGATTAACCGGGAGACCAACTACTCCAAGGATAAGAACCTGTGGCACTTGTCCCACGAAGGCCTGGACTTAGAGGATACCGGCAATGAGCCGCTGTATGAAAAGCCCGGCTTCCTGGAAATGGGCGTTTCTCCCATTGTTGCGCCGGATAAGCCTACATATATCACCTTGGAATTTGAAAAGGGCATCCCTGTGGCGCTGAACGATGAGAAGATGAGCGCAAAGGACATTATCCTGAAGCTCAACAAGCTGGGCGGCGAAAACGGCATTGGCCTTTTGGATATCGTAGAAAACCGTCTGGTGGGTATGAAGTGCCGCGGCGTTTACGAGACCCCCGGCGGCACCATCCTTTACAAGGCCCACAGCGTTCTGGAAAGCATTTGCCTCGACAAGCTGACCCTTCACGAAAAGCAGAAGCTGTCTATCACCTTTGCAGAGTTGGTTTACAACGGCCAGTGGTTCACGCCTTTGCGGGAAGCGCTGTCTGCATTCGTGGATAAGACCCAGGAGCGGGTCACCGGCAAGGTCCGGCTGAAGCTTTACAAGGGCAATATGATTAACGCCGGTGTTTGGAGCCCCTATACTTTGTATTCTGAGGAGATCGCCACCTTTGGTGAGAGCGATTATAATCAGGCAGATGCTGCCGGCTTTATTAACCTTTACGGTCTGCCTATCCAGGTGCAGGCAATGGTAGACGGTAAGTAAGTATGGCAAAAATGTGGGCAGGCCGGACGGACGGCGCAACTGAAAAAATCGCGGATGATTTCAATTCCTCCATCCGTTTCGACTGCCGGATGTACCGTCAGGACATTACCGGCAGTATGGCCCACGCGGCAATGCTGGCAGCCAAGGGGATCATTACACAGGAGGAAGCAGATACCCTTATCGCAGGTTTGGAAGGCATTCTTGCAGATTTGGATAACGGTACACTTTCCGTGGATATGGCCAGCGAAGATGTTCATATGTTTGTAGAGCAGGTACTGACCCAGCGGCTGGGAGATGTGGGCAAAAAGCTCCATACCGCCCGTTCCCGTAACGATCAGGTGGCGCTGGATTTGCGAATGTACCTCAGAGCGGAAATCGATGAGATTGCCGACCTTACAAAAAAGCTGATTTCTGCGGTTGCAGATAAGGCGGACGAAAATAAAGATGCCATTATGCCCGGCTATACTCACCTCCAGCGGGCGCAGCCCATTACGTTCGGTCATCAGCTGATGGCATATGCTATGATGCTTTTGCGGGATGTGGAGCGACTGGAGGATGCGCGACGACGAATGAATGTGTCACCCATCGGTTGTTGCGCGCTGGCAGGTACGACCTACGACACAGACCGATATTTTGAGGCGGAAAAGCTGGGTTTCGACGGCATTTGTCTGAATTCTCTGGACGGTGTATCCGACCGGGATTTCTGTGCAGAGCTTCTCGGCGCGCTTTCCATCTTGATGATGCATCTGTCCCGCTTTTCAGAGGAAATTATTCTTTGGGCAAGCTGGGAGTTTAAGTTCATCGAACTGTCTGATGCATTTACAACTGGATCTTCCATTATGCCGCAGAAGAAAAACCCTGATATGGCGGAATTGGTTCGGGGCAAGACGGGCAGAGTTTACGGTGACTTGATGGGCTTGCTCACCACCCTCAAGGGCTTACCCCTTGCGTACAACAAGGATATGCAGGAGGATAAAGAGAGCGTATTTGATGCCTGTGACACCGTAAAGATGTGCCTGCGGGTGTTTGCGCCAATGATAGCTTCTATGACCGCCCTCCGGGACAATATGAAGCAGGCGGCCCAAAAGGGTTTTATCAACGCCACAGATTTGGCGGATTACCTTGTGAAGAAGGGAATGCCTTTCCGCAGCGCCTACAAAATCTCCGGGCAGATCGTTGCCGACTGCATCCGGGAGAATTTGGTGCTGGAAACCTTCCCTTTGGATAGATATAAAGGTTATTCAGAGCTGTTTGATGCAGACCTGTATAACGAAATCGATTTGCTGACCTGTGTGGAAAAGCGAATCAGCGAAGGCGGCACAAGTGTTGCCTCCGTGGAAAAACAGATAAAGTACGTAAAAAACAATTTGAAATAAGAAAGGAAAATCGTTATGAAAAAGATTATTGCACTGGTTATTGCTGTTATGATGCTCGCCACCTGTCTGGTCGCCTGCGGCGGCAATGACGAAACCAAAAGCACCAAGATCGCGGTCCAGAAGGGTACTACCAGCCTAATGTACGCCCAGG
>JAZQUL010000164.1:0-7745 GCA_045631285.1 Faecousia sp.
CACAGCTTCCATGGAAGTGTTTTGGTTCATAAAGCTTAAAAGTCTATCCTCACCGTAAAGCTTGTTCTCTGCGTTTGTAGCCTCAGGCACACCGTCGGTATACAGGAACAGCCTGTCTCCGGGGTTCAGTGTGAGTTCGCCGACACGGTAACGAACACCCTCCATACCGGCAAGAACAAACCCCGCACGGGTCTTCAGGTATTCAAAGGAACCGTTTGCCCGCTTCAGAAGCGGCGGATTGTGGCCTGCATTGGCGAATTTCACCTGCCCGGTGGTAATATCCAGGATGCCCATCCAGGCGGTAACAAACATACCGGACTCATTGTTCTCACAAAGCTTCTCATTTGCCTTTGTGAAAATATCGTTCACCGCCATGCCGCTCTCCGCAAGGTCCTTGATAATGGTCTTGGCAGTCATCATAAACATTGCCGCAGGGATTCCCTTGCCGGAAACGTCAGCGGCAAGAAATACCACAGTCGTGTCGTTCAGCTTATAGAAATCGTAGAAGTCTCCGCCGACCTCCTTCGCCGCGATCATCTGTGCGTATATACCAAAATCTTCGTTGTCCGGAAAGTTAGTGGGAAGCGCTGAAAGCTGTATTTGTTTGGCGTATTCCAGTTCCTTGTCAATACGGGCAGCCGCTTCGGCGATATAGCGTTTCAGAGTGGAGACTGTGGAGTTGATATCGTCTGACAGAGAAGCAAATTCCTCATTAGAGCGCACATCCACCCTTACATTCAGATCGCCCATGGTGATCCGGGCCAGAGTATTGTTGATTTTTTTCAGATTATTGATGATAACACGCTTAATGAGAATGTAGATGAACACGAAGAGGGTAGCGAAAATAAGCACCTGCATAAAAACACTTGTCAGCATGGAAGCGTCGCGCATGAACATGGCCTCAGCAACGGGCATGGCAGCGATCAGGCAGTAACCCTCAACGAATTTGAATACATACATATACTTTGCACGCAAATCATTTACGCCGTCCATAACATCTGCATTGTAGAGTGCGGTGGCGGTTCGACCCTGCTTCATCTCCTCCGGGGGAATAATGCCGATCGAAGAGATATGCTTGCCTGCATACGCATTATCTATAACCATACAGAGTTTTTCATCCAGAACCGCGACAAAGCCATTGGTTCCGACATGCCGGCTTTTGGTAACATCAATGACAAACCCGTTGAGCATCTCATGGAACTGCTCGGCATCGTAGCCAACCTGAATAAAGCCGCCATCCGTAAGATTCACAGCTGCATATTTTCTCCACACAGATTCATCCTTGCCTCTGGGGGAATACTCCTGCACAAAGGAGTTCTGAACCTTAAGCATATCCACAAATTCTTTGGATTGCTCCTTGCTGTTCATATCATAGTTGTTGATAACATCCGCCTCTGTGGAATTGGTGATGATGCCATTGGTGTCAACAACATTGATTTCCTTGATATCGTATTTTTCCGTAAGGCCGGACAGGGAAACTGTCGGGTCATTTTCGTATTCCTGTTTGACCTGCTCTGCGATTTCAAGAAGCTGGTGGTTGGATTTCTCCCTTACAGCTGACTCAACATCGTTTATTGCAACAGTAAACACTTCCTGGGTTTCAATCTGCGCCATTCCATTCTGGAGGATAAGGGTAAAGGTACTGGTGACAAGATAGGCAATTACAATGCAGCTGAGCAGCCTTCGCTGAAAAGTATGGGCAATTCCCTCAGAAGTTTTCTTTCTGAAAAAACGCTCATGGCTGAAAAGAGAAACGATGATGATAGACAGCCCTACAGCCACGGAGTTGCCCAGCATCATAGGAGCCGTGGCGCCTTTGACAAATTCAAAAGCATAAGCAGAGTCATCCATATTGGTCAGGAAGATCAGGATCATATGAATGACTTCGCACACTACGGCAATACAGATGCCGTAACCCCAGGTGGGCTTTTTGTTGTCGAACATCAGCTTCCGCAGACCCGCGGCCATAAAACCTGCCAGGATGGTTGCGATGCTGCAGGCAAGCCGTGTATACATGCCGCCGCCCCAGTACACGGAGAACCAGCGGTAAAGACCGCCGATCAAGCCGGAGATAATGCCTGCAGGCGCGCCGAAAATAAGTCCTGCGGACAAAGGTGCCGCATCACGAACGTTCACCACCGCACCGAGCCACTCCACGCCGTAGCTTGACGCAAAAGCAGACACGCTGCCAAAAAGAACGCCGATGATAATTTGCTTTACCCTATACGGCAATTTTTTTACAGGAGTATACTTATCTATCAGGTATAACGAAAGGACAAGAATACTGTTCAGTAGTACTGGGATAATTAATCTCATTCGAGCACCTCTCTACAAAAACAGGGTAAACAAAGCCTGAACTGCATTGGAGATCGCATCACCAAGGACACCAACGGACAAGAGCAAGATCATATACAGCAGCATGCTGCCTTTGCTGATAGACTCTCTTGTTATGCAGTAATAGAAATTAAACTGTCCCTGGAAGTTATCATCTCGGTTTTGGTTCCATTGATATGTGATCACATCTTCTGTCTGATAATCCAACGGGAGATACGCCTTATAGAGATTTTCTTCCAGGCGGCGAATACGGTAGCAGCCACCATCATTCAGTTCGTAGTTTTCGTCAACTGAAATCGTAATGGCCGCCTTTTTCAGCTTCTGCCGGTGAAACATGCCGATGCGCGTAACTTCCTCCGGCAAAAGTCTCGATTCGTTAATGCGGATCGAATAGCCATACTTCTCCGACACAACAGGGGTTGTAATCAGGTCTCGGAGCCTCTCCATCACATTACCCACATCTACATGGGGTTTGAATATGGCATCCAAAGATTTATGTGGCATGCGCCAAATGAAATAGGCTTCATCGTTGTCAAGATATGGTTGTAATTTCTGTAAATCCACCCGGATCAGCGTTCCGTTAGACAACGGCCTTGCTTCGAAGTTCGTTGTACTGATATGTACGATATCTACGGTTTTGCCGTTGTAGGCTATTTCTGATGTGTGCTGATTTTTCTTATAATCCACAATACAGGCGGCGCTGAAGATTGCCTGCAGTATTTTTGTGTCCCCAAAGGATAGTGAGACATCTTCAATTTCTTTGTCCAAAACCGGGAACGGCACATACACATTCAGCGATTTGCTTGACTTGATGCCCCGTATGTGAATTGCAATATCTACATAACTTTTACCTTTGGGATTGAGCCAGTCATTAATGTGAATCGTGCTTGTATCTTCACCGTCGATCCATACAGCCCACCCGTCATCGGCAAACTTTCTTTTCTTTTTGGACATTACAATCCCCCCTTACGTTGAAATCTTTTCTCCGGCTACGTATTTCGCCGTTATGTTCTTCTCGTCTAAGCCAAGGTAAACTGCCCGTTCCATTCGTTCCGCAAGATTCAGGCTTTGGGGATGCGGGAGCACGCTGTCATCCAGGACAACAGCATCAAATGCATAGCCTTCTTCAAAGCTGCCCACTTTTCCAAAAAACGCACCGCCGCCCTTGGTGGCAAGATAGAAGGCTTCCGAGAACACCAGCGGCTTAACAGATTCATCCACCATCCGGAAATACATCTTCGATACCTGGATCGCATCGGTGATCGCGCGGAATATCGATTCGCTGTGTCCGCCGGCAATATCACTGCCAAGGCCAATGTTAAGGCCTAAATCCAGATACTTGCGAATAGGTGCAATACCGGAGGTAAGATTCATATTGGAAGCTGGGCAATGGGCAACAAACACGCCGTTTTTTCGCATGAGTTCAACTTCCTCATCCGTTGACCAGACGCAGTGTGCCATCACCGTTTTTACGTCGGTATCGATATCGTCGTTTTTTCCGAAGAGGTCATAGTCGTTATAGGAGTCCCCGTAGAACGGATCTTCCGGACGGAGAAATTTGACGAACTCAATTTCTCCCTTGCTCTCAGATAAATGAGACTGTACAGGAATGCCGAAAGCCATTTGAATTTCCCGGAGTTCTTCCATCAGTTTATCGGTACAGCAAGGGATAAACCGGGGTGTCAAAATCGGTTTCGTATTTGCAAACTTGTCCTTTACCGCGTTGATCCATCCGAATGTGGTGTATGCGGAAATTTCTGCGCTATCCTCTGTCAGCGCTTCACTTGCCTCTCGATCCATATTGACCTTACCGACATAACTGATGAGACCACTTTCTTCCATCAGCTTCATCAAAAGCTCAGTTGCATAGCGATGGCGGGTAGCAAAGATGCAGGCTCTTGTGGTCGCACCCCTTTTTAAGGCATCTACAAACATGCCATATGCTCTTTCAGCATATTCAAGATCCTCATACTTTTCCTCTTCCGGGAAGGTGTACCGATTCAGCCAGTCCATCAATTCCAGATCCATACACATTCCCCGGAAAGCATATTGCGGAGCATGGACATGAAGATCCACCATGCCTGGAAAAACCAGTGCGTCTGCATAGTCATAAAGGGGCAAGGAGGCATATTCTTCGGGCAAAACATCAAACACACCTTTTGAAACTCCATCTACACAGATTGCAAAGGCATTTTCGTGCAAATCAAGTTCTTTGGGGTTCATTGTCTGGCATATATTGCCTCTTATAACAAAACTGTTATTCATAATGACCTCCTTATAATCTCATGTATAAACGCCGCTATCGGCTTTAAGCAACCTGGCGGCTTAAAGCCGATAGCCCAAACCAGGTTGTTTTTTAACTTCAATTCGAATATTTGTTAATAATACATGCCGTCAAACCACTGGCTGTAGGCAATGACATACTCATTCCAGTCAAATTTGAGTTCGATGTCGTATTTATCAAACAGCGTGTTCAGATCGGTGACTTTTTGAAAGATATCCTTGATCTGCGCTTTTTCTTCGTCTGTGTATTCCTCATAGTGATCCATTAAATCTTCAATAACTTCCTTGAACTTCTTAACTAATTCTTTCTTTTCGTTTTTCATTCTGTTTCCCTCCATTTTATTTAACCTGGTTTTTACATTTATGTGTTTTCTGCACCTTGTCAGTATTTGTAAAGCGGAAAACTATCAAATGATCATTCCTGATAAATCGGCTTTCTCACCATAGCATAATGTGTAACGGTGCTTTTCGGAATTTGCTCTTCTTTCATCAAATCAAACCCATAATGTCGGTAAAGTCCAACATTTGCCTCTTTGTTGGTTTCCAAATAGGCCACCATGCGCTCGTCATCGCAAAACTGCAGCATGGGACGCATAAGTCTGCTGGCAAGACCTTTTCCTTGCGCATCTTTCTTGATAGAAAGATTGTATAAGTACCAATCGTAATTTTCGGTAAACTCTTTTTTCAAATTCATTGCGTAGGTTTCGTAGGTTAAAAGTCTTCCGATAATACCAATGCCGGAATGAAGTATCAGACTCAGCCCGCCATTCATTAAAAACGGCAGGGTTTTGCTGCCTGTAAATCCGAAGGGCAGCCAAACCGCAAAACCGTTTATTTCCTCACTGTCAGCGTAAATCACCGCATCCTCTGTCATGGTTCTAAGGGAAATTTGCATAATCAACTTGGATGCTTTGGCATCATATTTACCCTTAGTAAACCAATTGTGTAAGGGATAATCCTGGTATGCATCTGCCGCCACCTCGGCCAAACGGTCAAGATCCTTTTTTTGTACAATATATAATCCCGCATTTTCAATTGCTTTCTTTGCAAGCGGAATCTCTATTTTTCTAACCAATTTGTCCATTGCTACTCCTTACACCCCATATCTAAAAATGAAAGATTACGCTTTTTTTATTTGTGGCCGCCTTATGGATCAGCAAAGCGTTTATCTCCTATTTATCAAGTTTTTTCTTTTGGAGCCTGTCCAGGCCAAAGAACAAGTATCCAACAGCGACAAACGCCACAGAAAGAATGCCGATCCACATAAAAACACCGGGAACACCCTGCGTATCAAGATTAACAAAGAAGTAAGGGTAGATGAGGGGTGTGGCTGTAGTAGGAATCAGAATAGAAGAATCAAACTTCAAGATGAGTGCCTGAATAAGAAGGAAAATTACATAAGCTAAGGGGAATGCAATAGATGCGATGGGATAATACCATTTACACTTCTTCCGCTCATAAAACAAGAACCAGTCGGCTATGTACATAACGGGAAGGATAACATGGAAAATAAGGCTTCCAACACGCCAGTTTGCCTGGGGATCACGGCCTTTTGCGCCTGCAAGCATAATGTTAAAAACAAGGAAGGTCAAAAGAATTCCGAGCATTCCGATAAACTTCAGAAGGGGCGCAGCAGAAACGAAGCTATCTTCTTTTTCCCTTACCGTTTGAATGAGTGCAGCAAGCATCACGCCAACACACAGGAAATTACTGATGTTGGTGAAATGGACGTAGAAATCCCAGCGGATCAGGTGCATGTTGTCGAAGATTCCAAGGCTTGCCACGATGCCTACAAGGCCAAGGGTAACGTAGACGGTCTGATAAATTAATTGTGCTGTTCTGCTTTTGATCATGATCATTCACCCTTTCAAAGGAGTTTCTCTCTGACATAACGGCAAAAAGAAATCTTGATCTTGTCACTCAAACCACTCTTCGGGGAGCGTATTTACTATATATCTTGTTCCGGTTAAAAAATCATTTTTTCACGATGCAGTTCATATTGCCGTTTTACAATTTTAGAGTCTTCTTGATAAAACGGAGCCGGGCCTTCGAATTCGGTGTCACCAACCGTCATATCCGCCCGAATCGCAGAATTGTAAATGGATTTTCCGACAAAGGGGATTTTAAGCCTTGCCAAAGGTGTTAAGAATCTGGCGTGGTATTCCACCTCTGCCGCAAAGGAAAATACGGATGTATTTCCGGTATGGGTAGCGAGAATTGCCGCGGCTTCCTTTTCCGTCGGTTTCTCTCGGTTTTCAAGGAAAATGTGCTCATGATCACAAACAACGCGTCCCGCTGCTTGATTCAATGCGTCAATAAAGTGTGGGAGTCTTGTCCGCTTGTTGGAGTTTTTACATAAGCTGCTCTGCTGAACGATTTTTTTGTACTGCTCCGGTACTGCTAAGCAGCCATTTTCCGCAAATGAAGCAATATGCCTTGTATATAGATCGGCTACAAGGTAAGCTCCGTGGGACTGGGGATTTCTAAAATACCTTTTCAGTGCTTTATGGTGGCGTTGGCCTTTATAAGCCACTACACGATTGATTTCAGCATTTAGTTTTTTTCTGTTTTCATCAGTAGGAACGGCAAGGCAAGCAATCAGCTTCCGGCAATCAAAGGAGATAAAAGATATGGTCACGCCCGGAGTATCCCCATCAGCGGGAGCACCGTCTTGAGCATCATGCTCCTGCTCTCTGAGCTTTAACAGGCCGTATGTATAATCACCTTCATTGGGAACAGCATAAAGGAACCAATCATCAAAAAAGCTGCTGCATTTCAGCCGCCGCCCCTCTGAATCCGGAAATTCAACGATGCCCTTTTCCGAAAGTATCTCGGACAAGGATTTGTATATCAGCCAGAAACCATCCGATGTTTTCAAAATATTGGATTGATTGATATATTCTTCGGATTGCAATTGCCAAAATATTTTAGGCATCTGTTTTTTATCCATAACGAACCCTCTTTTTTGAAATAGATACATAACTTGACGCACTTTATCGTATACGGTTATACGTCAAAAGATAGCATCACACCGAACGGTTACACAGCTGCTTCCAACAGGGGTGCAGGTTTATCGTAACAAGTTAGGATTCTTGCAGTCCTTGTTCCCACAGAGTTGTTTCCGGCCA
>JAZQUL010000165.1:0-2501 GCA_045631285.1 Faecousia sp.
GTCTTCCAAGAAGATCGGCTACGGCTACAACGCCTACACAGAGACCTATATGGATATGATTGAGAACGGTATCGTCGATCCCACCAAGGTAACCCGTTCCTCTCTGGAGAACGCCGCTTCTATTGCAGCCTGCGTGCTGACCACTGAGAGCTTGGTTGCTACCAAGCCCGATCCTGCCGCAGACGTGGCTGCTGCTACCGCAGCTGCTGCCCAGGCCGGCGGAATGTACTAAGAAATAAAGTCTGCCCTCCGGGAATCCCGGAGGGCTATTTCTTGACATTTGGGCGGCATTGCAATAAAATGGAAGCAGATAAAGAGAGGAGTTGTTCCTATGAAAAGATTACTTGCGTTATTTTTATCTTTGCTGCTCATTCTGAGCTTTACTGCCTGCGATACCCCGGAGCCGGAGGGATGGTATTCCCCAAACGGCATTTCCATTAAAGAAAGCCAAGTTGAGAAGATCGTAAGCAGCGAATTTACTACACCGAAAAATGTCATTGTCATCATCGGTGACGGTATGGGACCAAACGACATTATATTGGCAGAGAAACACGCAAAAGGTGTTTATGATTTTGGCCTTGTGCTCAATAAAATTAAAAATCACGGTCTTGCTACTACCCATTCTGCAGACAGCGAGATTACCGACTCTGCGGCTTCCGGTACTGCCCTTGCTACCGGCGTGAAAACCAATAATCACTACATCGGCAAAGATCCTGACGGTAATGACCTGAAAAATCTGGCAGAAATTGCCCGTGAGCAGGGAAAGAAGATTGGTATTATCACCGATGAGGATATTTCTGGCGCAACCCCCTCTGCGTTTGTGGTGCATAATATTTCCCGGGACAACCGGAAAGAACTTGTAAGCGCAATGGTGAAATTCAAGCCCGATGTACTGATGAGTCAGGATTATAACAGTACAATGTTTATTATGGATGAGGAAGGACGTCGGATATTTGATAATGAATACCTGGTAGCCAAGGATTTCAAACGGTTTAATTCTGTACTGGATACTGACCCGAACAGCGAAAAGCCTTTCTGGGGTTTTTTAAACGGTTATTCCACCGTTGCTTCCGATAACCTTGCCCAGTGCGCTGAGGTAGCGCTGAAGCGCCTGCAAAATGAAAAGGGCTTCTTCTTGATGATTGAAAGCGCCGGTACGGATAAGTTCGGTCACGGCGGCAATATGCAGGGTAAGCTTAATAGCGTGGTGACCCTGGACCGGACTGTGGCGGCTGTGCTGAAATTTATGGAAGAAAACCCCGATACCTTGCTGCTTATTACCTCCGACCACGAAACCGGCGGCGTGCAGCTTCCTGTGACCGGACAGGAGAGCCTGAGAGACTTGATGACCCAGACTGAGCATACCGCAACTCCCATCCGGGTTTTTGCGGTGGGTAAGGGTACAGAATATTTCTCCGGCAAGACTGTCGATAACACCGACATTGCAAAATTCCTGATAAGGGCAATCAAAGGCGAATAAATAACATCAGCGGAGTGATTAATCACTCCGCTGTTTTCTCAAAAAATAATCAAGAAAGTATAATCTCTTACCTTTTACAGATACTAACAGCGTAATTTGTAAAATTATTGTAGACGGCTGCCGACTACCTCTGTCATTGCAAGGGAGCAATGCGACCGTGGCAATCTCAAGTGTGCAGTATGGTTTTGGAGATTGCCACACCAGTCTGCGGACTGGTTCGCAATGACAACGAAAGACGGTAGTGCCGCAGAAAAGGAGAAAGATATATGAAAGCAACTGGAATAGTGAGAAGAATAGAGGCTTGTGTTATAATAGGGCAAACCGCCCCAAACCCGCATAAACACTAGGGTTTTCACTGGTTTGCCCCTTTGAACGCATTGGTGTCAAAACAAGCAGTTGTACATAAATAAGGAAAGCAAAACATTCGGTATAGAAAAAACACGGGAGATTATCGTTGATTATCAAAGAATTTTTCTGTATAATTGGATTTGGAGGCGAGTGTATGTTTGGACAAACCAAAGCGTTATGTCAGTATTTTCTGAAGCGAGGGATCCCCGGCTTTGACCTGATTGTCTATAAGGACGGGCAGTGTATCCTGCGGCATATGGGCGGCTATGCAGACCCAGAGAACAAAATTTCTATGCAAGGTAAGGAGAAATACCACATTTACTCCTGCTCCAAGCTATTTACCTGCGTGGCTGCTATGCAGCTGTGGGAAAAGGGTATTTTCTCTTTGGAGGATAATTTAGCGGACTATCTGCCAGCATTCCGGGAGATGACCGTAAAAACGGAAACAGGCATCGAAAAGGCGAAGAATCCCATCAAGATTCACCATCTGTTTGAGATGACTGCAGGTCTCAATTATAATTTGCAGACCCCCGCCCTGCAAGCCTATTATGAAGCTTGTGACCGGCGCTGTCCCACGGTGGAGCTGATAAATGAGATTGCAAAGGCCCCGCTGGAGTTTGAGCCGGGTACAGGTTGGCGGTACAGCCTTTGCCACGATGTGCTGGCGGCGTTG
>JAZQUL010000166.1:0-8435 GCA_045631285.1 Faecousia sp.
CTCGGTCAGTATTTCCCCGGAAATTCCCCTGTCCACAAGTTAGACCCCCGCACGAAACTTGTAATGCTGATTGTCTATATTGTGGCGCTGTTTACGGCAGTAAGCTGGCTTTCCTACGGCATTTGCCTTCTCTTTTTGGTACTGACCGTGGCAATTTCCAAAATCCCCCCCAAGTCCCTTATCCGGGGAATGAAGCCGATGATTTTCATTTTGGTCTTTACGGGACTGCTGAACCTGTTTTTCTACGCAGAGGGTACGGTGCTTTTGTCCTTTTGGGGCGTGACCGTTACCACCGGCGGCATTATCCGCGCCATTTTTATGGTTCTGCGGATACTGATGCTGATTTCCGCTACCTTTATGCTGACCTATACCACATCGCCCATCGCGCTGACTGACGGCTTGGAATCTCTGCTTGGCCCTCTGAAGAAAATCCATCTGCCTGTCCACGAGCTGAGTATGATGATGTGCATCGCGCTTCGGTTTATCCCCACCTTAATTGAGGAGACCGATAAAATTATCTCTGCCCAAAAGGCAAGAGGCGCGGACTTTGAAAGCGGCAAGCTGATGGAACGTGTCAAAGCCCTTGTGCCTATCCTTGTGCCGCTGTTTATCAGCGCTTTCCGCCGCGCCGATGAGCTGGCAACCGCTATGGAATGCCGCTGCTATCAGGGCGGTGAGGGCAGAACGAAAATGAAGCAAATGCGCTATGCCCGACGTGACTTTTCTGCCTACGGTGTGGGCATCCTTCTGGTGGCGGCAGTGATTGCGCTGGCAAGCTTCGGTTTGTGAGGAAATTATGCGAAATATTGCGCTCTATTTAACCTATTTAGGTACGGCTTTCCACGGTTGGCAGATGCAGAAAGACCTGCCCACCGTCCAGGAGACCTTGGAAAAAGCGGTGGCGAAAGTAGTGGGCCACCCGGTTCACGTGACCGGCTGTGGTCGTACTGATGCCGGTGTCCACGCAAAATGCTATGTGGCAAACTTTAAGACCCTCTCCACCATCCCGACAGACCGTCTGCCTTACGCGCTGAATACCCATCTGCCCGCAGACGTAGTGGTGACAAAGGCCTTTGATGTCCACGAGAATTTCAATGCCATCGGCTCCTGCGCCCGGAAGGAATACACCTATCAAATCTATAACTCCCGTGTCCGTGACCCGTTCTATGTCAACCGGGCGTGGTTTTATCCCCGTCACTTGGACGAGGCGGTTTTGCAGCGGGCGGCAGACCAGTTCGTGGGCACCCACGATTTTGCCGCTGTCCGTTCTGTGGGTACAGATGTGAAATCCACAGTCCGCACTGTATACTATTACAATGTAGAGCGCCAGGGTGATATGCTTTTCTTAAAAGTATGCGCCAACGGCTTCCTGTATAATATGGCCCGGGCAATGGCAGGCACCATTGTCTATGCCGCTGAGGGAAAGTTCGAACCTGAGGAAATCGGGCGCATATTGGCGGAAGGCAACCGTACTGCTGCCGGTCCCACCGTACCGGCAGGCGGTCTTTATATGACGAGGCTGTGGTATGATGACGGTGTAGCAAAATTTGAATGTCCCGATTAGGAGGGAATTTATGCAACCTAAGATGTGTGTAAGATGTAAAAAGAATGTGGCGGTGGTTTTCATCACCAAGATTGAAAACGGCAACACATTGAACGAAGGCTTCTGCCTGCGCTGCGCCCGGCAGCTCGGTGTGCCCCAAATTGACCAGGTGGTCAAGCAAATGGGCATTTCCGAGGATGAAATCGATGAGCTGAGCGAGGAAATGAGCAGTATGTTCGGTCAGAACGAAGCGGGGGAGGATGAGGACGAAACCGAAAGCCGTACCGCAACCTTTCCGCTGCTGAACCAGATGTTCGGCAGCAGCCTGCCCCGGAAAAAAGAGGAACAGCCCGAGGACGAGCCGGAAGAACCGAAAAAGAAAAAGAGCAATAAGCATAAGTTTTTGGATGCTTACTGTATGGATTTAACAGGCCGCGCCCGGGAGGGGAAGCTGGATAAGGTCATCGGCAGAGATGTGGAGACCGAGCGGGTCATCCAAATTCTCAACCGCCGCCAAAAGAACAACCCCTGTCTCATCGGTGAGCCGGGCGTTGGCAAAACTGCCATCGCGGAAGGTCTTGCCCAGCGGATTGCCAGCGGCGATGTGCCTTACAAACTGCGAAACAAAGAGGTATTTTTGCTGGATTTGACCGCCCTTGTGGCTGGCACCCAGTTCCGTGGCCAGTTCGAGAGCCGTATGAAGAGCCTGATTGGCGAAATCAAAGCCTGCGGCAATATCATTCTCGTCATTGACGAAGTCCACAACCTTGTGGGCGCAGGCGATGCGGAAGGCTCTATGAACGCCGCCAATATCTTAAAACCCGCCCTTTCCCGTGGTGAAATTCAGGTGGTTGGCGCAACCACCTTTAACGAATACCGCAAGCATATCGAAAAGGATGCCGCCTTGGAGCGCCGTTTCCAGCCGGTGTCTGTTGCTGAGCCGACGGTGGAGGAAGCCTGCCAGATTATGCAGGGCATCGCCAAAATCTACGGGGATTTCCACGGTGTGACCATCTCGCCCGAAATTGCCCGCCAGTGCGTCATCCTGTCCGAGCGGTATATTTCCGACCGCTTCCTGCCGGATAAGGCCATCGACCTCTTAGACGAAGCCTGTTCCGATGTAAACCTGCGAAATAAGGAAATCTCCCGCCTTGCAGAGCTGAAAAAGGAGCGGGACGATTACGAATTGGAGCTTCGTATGCTCACCGAGGATACGGAAAACGAGCATTACGAGCGGCTGGCTACTATCCGCAGTAAGCTGTGCGCCTTGGCGGCGGAAATCGAAGAACTGGATAGGCTGCCCGCGCCCGCAGTCACAATGGAGAATTTAGCCCGCATCATCGAGCTGTGGACGAAAATTCCCGCCAGCAAAATTAAAGCCCAAGAGTATCAGCAAATTAAGGGTCTCGCCGACCGACTGAAAGAACACATTGTGGGTCAGGACGAGGCGGTGGAAGCGGTGGCAAGAGCCATCCGCAGAAACCGGGTGGGCATCTCGCCCAAGCGCCGTCCCGTGTCCTTCATTTTCGTCGGCCCCACCGGCGTGGGTAAAACAGAGCTTGTAAAATGTTTGTCTGCCGACCTGTTCGATACGCCCGATTCTCTGGTGCGCCTCGATATGTCGGAGTTTATGGAAAAGCATACCGTCTCCAAGCTTATCGGCTCGCCTCCCGGCTATGTTGGCTATGACGAAGCCGGTCAGTTAACGGAAAAAATCCGCAGAAGACCCTACTGCGTGGTGCTGTTCGACGAAATTGAAAAAGCCCACCCGGATGTGCTGAATGTGCTACTTCAGGTGCTGGATGACGGACGCATCACCGATGCCCAGGGCAGAACGGTGAACTTTGAAAATACCGTGATTGTAATGACCTCCAATGCCGGCTCTGAGGGCAGGGTAGGGGGCGTTGGCTTTGGCAGAAGGGATAAGGATATGGTGACGGAGAAGACGATGAAAGCCCTCCGGGAGTTCCTTCGCCCTGAGTTTCTCAACCGCGTGGACGAGATTATCACCTTCAACCACCTGACGGAAGAAAACTTCCTCGGCATCGCAGACATTATGCTTTCTGAGTTGAAGGACAGCCTTGAGAGCCGTGGTCTTACGGTCACTTTCGGTGAAGGTGTCCGGGAGTATTTGGTTAAGAAGGCGTTTTCCGTCACCTACGGCGCAAGAAACCTGCGCCGCACCATTCAAAAGGAACTGGAAGACCCCATCTCCGAAAAAATCATCGACTCCTTCGAATCGCCCATTTCTGAAATTACCGTCACCCTAAACAGCGACACCTTGGAAATCACCGCAAGATAAATCGTAGGGGGCGGCGCCCTCGACGCCCCGGCAGTAAAACGTTGCAGCGTTTCCAAACGGGCCGTCGTAGGCGCCGGCCCCTGCAAATAGGTTTTTTCACAGTTTCGGCTCCCCTTGTCTGGGGGGCTGTCACGCGGTCAGCGTGACTGTGGGGTAGTTAGTCGCTCCTGCAGTCGCCTGCGGTGACAGCTACCTCGTCAGAGGGGGACAAAGTGGAAATCGCACTTCTTTGACACGCTGAAAATCGGGAAGCATCTGCTTCCCGATTTCGTTTTGTTTGCAAAAGCATATGCGCTGCCTGTGTGCAAGCAAGCAGACTATTTGCCCCCGGATAATAACGGCTTCACAATTTCCGGGAAATCAAGGTAATTATCAATGGGAATATAGGGAAAATCTGAGTTGTACACGGACGCATCATTTCCCCCAATATCGTAGTCGTCACCGATGTAAAGGACTTCGCTGTGGGCGAAACAGTGTTCTTTGCAATATTGGTCAAGGGCGTAATATTTGTTGAAAGGCTTTGGCGCTATATCAAAGGAGGAAGAACCGCCGATGAAAACGCAGTAATCACGGAATGTGCAGACCATATCTTCATAGATTGCTCTCCGTTTGCTTCTGTCCGGGTCAAAGGAAAGCTTATCCTCCGGCCGCGCCTTTGTTCCTAAAAGCGGGAATGTTACACAGCCGGACGGATGAAATTCTACGGATTCCCCAGCATAGGCGGTGTATCCGTACTTTTGGCGCAATGCATATATTTTATCTGCAATTTCCTGCTTGTGGCAGGGAATGTGGATATCTCTTAACAGCATCATATGCGCTGTCTCCTTGTCATAGATGCCGTACTGCATTCCGTAATTTCCTATAATATCAACAGGAAATCGCTCCAGCTGATGAAAAATACGCATTACCTGACCTGCACCGACCAGCAGAAGCTTATACTTTGCAGAAAGGGCTGTCAAAACCTCCCGATGCCCGGGAGAAAGGGGCGTTTTGTGCTGCGTCAATGTGCCGTCCAGGTCCATTGCGATTACCTTGATATTTCGGCAATTATGCACCCTGATTTCCTCCGTTAAAATCGTAGTTCATCCAAAGAACAGTATAGCGGTCTTTCAGGTCTTTTGCATAAAGAGTGGCATCCTTTATTTTTTCCTTGCCATAAAGAGCAAAGAAATTTTCCATATCAAGGTTGACATACGAAAGCATTTGCTTTATCTGGGCAGAGGAAGGCATTTCTGCCAAGATGCTTCTGATTTCCTCCTCTTTCCCGGAATATACAGCGGTTCGGTCCTTTGCATAATTGCCTGCATTGTCTTGCAGCTTGATGCATCCATCCGCGACAGCACCGTATATTTCTTTCATTTTTCTGAGACGCTGCCCGCTGTCAGGCCGATAAATTGTGGAGGGAAATTTGTTCGCAAGGATGCCTTCACGAATTTCTGCGGTAATGACAGTTGCATATGCTACATCGATTCCGTGGGGGAAATACTCTGTTTTGTTCAGAAGACCGGTTATTTCAAAGAAATGGGACAGATGATGCTCGCTTCCGGATGCAGGCCTTGAAGAACCGGCAAAGCTCATCATAATTCCGATGATTACCAATGCTTCCATAAGCGCCTGTATACTTTCCTCATTACGTTCCAGTATGCCTTTGGCTAAGGCAAGGGTCGTTTTTATCTGTTGAAAGGTTAAATCATATATGTAGCTGCAAAAATATTCGCCGTTTATACAGCGGCTTAATTTCCAGTCGTTAAGGGCTGAGAATTTGCCGATAATATCACCGTAACCTGCCTGTATCATAGCAAAAGGCGCATTTGCCAGCACCTCGGTATCGGCAATGATTGCCTTAGGCAATCCAACGCTGTATGTTACCTTCATTCCGCCGGTAATCATTGCAGCACCGTTTGAGGCATAACCGTCCATTGAGGGTGCAGTCGCAACAATAATATAAGGTACGGCTTTACGGAAAGATACATATTTGCACAAATCCTGTATCACACCGGAACCGATGCCAATGAGTAAATCAATACCGTTTATATGGCTTTGCACTTCCACAATAGCAGCCTCATTGGGAACGAGAATCTCGGAACCGCTGAAAATGCATTTTGTGACCGCTTTGCCACTGAGGGATGCCAGCGTTCTTTCGCCTGCTGCGGCAAATGTATTTTCGTCTGCAACAATCAATATGCGCTGATATCCACCGCATATTTTGCTGAGTCGCTTGGCGGCGTTTTTCTCAATGTAAACATATTCAATGTCGCAGGTATGTGTTTTGCCGCAGTCGCATTGGATGCCGGTAAGTAATGCGTTGATATTCAAATTGGTTCCCCCTTTACAGAATGGTATGTTTTTGTTATACTGTTTCCGTCAATATAAATCAACAGTTTGACGGAAAAATGCCAAATATATGGTATCTTTTCTCTTTTTATTCGCAAGTCGGTCAAAATCAATCAAAATCAGGTGGGATAATATGTTAAATAGAGAAAGAGAGCAGGAAATACTGAGCATACTTAAAAAGACGAATGGCTTTGTTACGGTAAAGCAGCTTTGTGAAAGCCTGTTTGCAAGCGAATCCAGCATCCGCAGAGATTTAAAAGCCCTTGAAGAACGGGGTTTGGTGAAAAGGAGCTATGGAGGAGCATCGCTTGAGAACAATTATTCCAACATTGTTACCTTTAATCATCGCACCAAGCAAAACGTAAGCGCCAAACGGGAAATTGCGCGAAAGGCCGCGGCTTTGATAAAGGACGGCAGTATCATTTTTCTTGACCAATCCTCTACGGCTTTCTATCTTGCCGCTGAGATTGCAGACCGTGCTTCACTCACGGTAGTAACAAACAATATCGAAATCATTATGCTGCTGTCAAATTCCAAGAGTAAGGTTATATCTGCCGGCGGTTTTTTAAGTGATGAAAACCGAAACTGCCTTATCGGGAGCGACGCGCAAAGAACCTTTGGCAGCATATACGCAGATGCTGTGTTCTTTTCGGTCAATGCGGTGATGCAAGACGGTACGGTTACTGACTGTTCTCGGGAGGAAGTGGTTGTCAGGGAGGTTATGCTGAAAAACGCGGCCCAAAAGGTGTTATTGTGCGACAGCTCAAAATTTGCAAAGAAGGCGCATTTTATCCAGTGCAGCTTGGAGGATGTGGATTATTTAATCAGCGAAGAAAACAATGCGAAAAAATTCTCTCAATTCCAGCCCCGTGTAAAACTTCTATAACGCAGATAATCGTGGAATCCGTACAGATTGTATCTGTTTGCGTGAACGGAAAGGTCTGCGAATATGAGAATTTAGGCTCCCTCGTCAAAGGGAGCCTTTAAAAAGCAAATTAAAAATCAAATTCGTTATTGAGCTTTTCGGAAACCCGCCAAGCGGCATCCTCAATTCTGTTGGCGGCTTTCACAGCCAGCTTTCTTGTGGGGTTTGTCCGCGGCATCATCATAATGGCCACCGCGCCAACTGCCGCGCCCAGACCTAAGGTTGCTGCCCAAGTTTTTACCTGCATATGCTCCCTCCTAACTTTTTTGGACTATCCATAGTATATCCCGGGCAGAAAAATTATGTCGTGTAAGGTTTTTCCTTGCAAGGCAGAAAATTTGTGTTATAATGAAGGAAAAAGCGCTGAAATGAGGTATTTTTATGGCGATAGATGTGTTGCAGGATAAAATTCGCAAGCAGAAAAACCCTTGCGCCCTCTGTTTCTCCTTGGATACAAGCGTTGTGCCCCCAATGCTGGAGAAGACAGTGGAGGGCTGCGGTAAATATTATACGGAGCTTTTGGAAGCCCTCCGTGGGCAAGTAGCTGCTGTCCGTTTCGCCTTTGGCAGCTTCTGCCTCCAAGAGGGCGGTCTTGCCCTTTTGCAGGAACTCTTAAAAAAGGCATCCAGCCTCGGCTATTATGTGCTGCTGGACTGCCCGGAAATTCTTTCCGCTGCCGCTGCAGAACAGTACGCTGCTGTTCTTTTTGCGAAAGAAGGCCCGTATACCTTTGACGGTCTGATTATGTCTGCCTTTTTGGGCAGCGATACGGTAAAGCCGTTCCTTTCCCGCAGTAAGGAGAGCGGCAAGGATGTCTTTGTGCTGCTGCGAAGCGCCAATAAGAGCGCGTCCGAGCTGCAGGATTTGCTGACCGGCGGCCGCCTGGTCCATACTGCCGCTGCCGATATCATCTCCCGGCTGGGCGAGAGCATCGTTACCCGCTGCGGCTATTCCACTTTGGGCGCAGTCGCTTCTGCCACCGCCCCGGATAGTCTCCGCAATCTCCGGGAAAAATATAAGCACCTGTTTTTAATTGTAGACGGCTATACCGCCCCCGGTGCAAATGCCAAAAACTGCGGCTTTGCCTTTGACCGCCTCGGTCACGGCGCGCTTATCTGCAACGACGGCATTGTCAGCGCCTGGCAGGCAGAGGAAAATGCCGATTATTTGGCAGCGGCAAAGGATGCCGCCGAGCGTATGCGCCACAACCTGGCCCGCTATGTCACCGTTTTTTAATATGTAGCTGGGTAAAACCCAGCTTAGCCCATACCCAGAATGCCTTTGCCGCCTCCCGCATTGTTACCGTTATCTCCACCGTTGGTGGGAGAAGG
>JAZQUL010000167.1:0-11030 GCA_045631285.1 Faecousia sp.
CGCTTTCGCAAAGGAACGCCAGGCCGGTATTCTCACCGGACAGATACAGCTGGTAGCTAAACGGCAGCTCAATATGATCCTCAATCAGGCCGCACCGGGTCAACGTAGTTGCCTCCTGCTTCACACCGTTGATACGGTAACTATTCACAGGTGCAAAAGTGAAATAAGGAAACAGCTCTGTTTTTAGGGGAATTTCCAGCCAGAACCGGCTAAGATTACAGGAATAGACCTCGTCTGCCTTAACGCCACAAGCTGCGGCAACAGAAAGGCCCTGAGGAGCAACCGTTAAAGTCCAGGACATAAGTCCGTCGTACTCAACATTACAGGTGGTATCCACCAAAAGATCTTCTGCTTCTGCGCAGCAGCAGAAAGCCGCAGATTCCGTAGTAACGTCATCCATTAAGTAGCACTTGGCATTTTCAAAGGATACATCCTTGCCGTTTTCGGTTGCCAGTACACGGATAGGGCCTGCCAAAAGCTCCTTGCCCTGAGATACTAAAGAAGAGAGAAGCGGGCTGCCGGAAGCAGTATACTCTCTGCCCCACACGCCAATCTTGCAGGCATTGTTTTCTTCTGTTGCCTGAACCGGTGTCCAGGGTCTCATAATTTTGTCAGGATTTGCATAGTACATAGGAAAAACCTCCTTAACACATTTCGCCTGCCGTTCTATCCTTTGGACAGCAGTGCGAAAGCACACTGATACTTCACTTTTGAAGCAGCATTTTACGGGCTTATTTATTCATTTCCACGCGGAAAATCGAACCGTCACAAGCGGGAATCTCCAAAGAATCGCCGTGAAGCTGTTCCACTTTCCAGCCATTTTTCACGGTGAAATCCGGCTTTTGGGGCGCATTAGAGTAGTTAATCGCAGTGATATATCCTACGCCATCCTCACCCATATGCTGGGTAATTCCAATATAAGGATTCTCGGTCTGCATCACGTAGCTGTTAACTGCGTTCTGGGCAAACAGACGATAGACCTGGTAATACGGCTGGGTTACATCCGGACGGTAGCCGTCCACAGTATTGCAAGGCAGCATTTCCAAGGGGAAATTCAAGAACCAAATCTCGCCCTTGCCGTAGGGATTGCGGGACATAACGATATTGCCTTCCTCATTTCTGGCAATTACCTCCGCGCCTATGGACTCAAAACGATTGTTCCACTTGGCAGTATACTCCAAATCGCCAAAGGGGAATTTAGCGGTATGACGCTGATTCTGCTGGTACAGGCCATTGGAACGAAGACCAAAAACCTCATCAACACAGATAAAGTCACCGCCGTCATAAGTAAAGAGCACCTTCGCGCCGTGATTCTTGGCGCGGTCAAGTAAAAAGTCCAGAGTGCGCTTTCTCATTACAGACCAGCCCTCAATACAGGGAACAATGTAATGCTCGCTTTCCGGCATTGCGGTATCCGTGCAGCGCATAGTCAGATTAAAGCCTGCTTCCTGCGCCAGAATAAACGCGCTTGTTCCCTTGAGCATAGGATTACCCTCGTGAGGCAGCACGCATACTGCATCTACCTGCTTGGGCGGCAATTTGGGCATCGTACTGACAAGGCGCTGCATTTTTGCCATTTCCAAACCGGCGGGCTTAGGCTCGCGGTTAATATCCACAATTCCGAGCTGACGCTCCATAATAGACCAGGTATAGGGCGCTTTGTCCAGATTTGTGTGCTCAGCGCCGCACCAATATAGGTAGCCGGTCAGGTCATTCGCCCAAGCGGACATCATATTGACACGAACAAATTGGGCCGCCATATCGCGATTGCCGCGTATTTCAGAAAATACGCCCTGCTCCTGAATCATACAGGGCTTTCCGCCAAGACCGCTGTAATATATGCTTTGGGCGGTGGGCAGGATAGTGGTACGCAGTCCATTATACGGCTCAATATCACCGTTGATGGAGGGAGAGGGATAGGGGTGGGTGGTCATCATATCTGTTAGCTCACCCTGATCAGCAACGCTCCAGACAGTGCCGACACCAAGACCGTGCATACCGGAAGCGATAGGACGCTTCTTATCGTCTGCTTGACGGATGGCATTGCGGACAAAGGCAGTCCAAGCATATGCCTGATAGTGGTTATCCGCAGCACCCAAGTTATTACATTCATTGCCCAAGTCCCACAGAACAATGTTAGGAATGTCCTTTACGGCAGAAACAAAGGTATCAATGAACCGATGGATAAACATCATTGCCTCAGGATCGGTAATGGGGTTCTTGGAATCGATGGCCACGGGCTTAAACTGACGACCGCTCATCCAGCCGGTAAGAACGCCCACATTCAGCTTCATATCGTGCTTGTCTGCAATCTCAGCAAAACGGCGGAAGCGTTCAATCATAACGGGGTTAACGCCGCTGACATTGTACTCCAAACCACCCTCATCTTCTGCGTTGACGTACTCGCCGAAACCGTTTCTGCAGCTATACAGCTTGGCCACGGGCTGAAAATCCCGCCAGTTGGGGAAGACGCGGAGACATTTGACGCCGCACTTTTCCAGTGCTGCCAAATCTTTCTCAATCACATCTTCATCCCAGTTTTTCCACATATCTGTACCGGACGCAGAATCCCAGTAATTACAACCGATTAAAAACTCATTCATACTATTCACGCACCTTTTATCATAGTGTATATATTCACGACGGCAAGCCGTCGGCGTGTTCGAATTTAATTGTTTTACTTCCTTAAAAAATCTATTTAAATGTTTTTAATGCGTAAGTTATCTATAAATGAACATAAGAATGAGGTGCTACTGCTACCTCGAGAGTAAACAGTAGCACCCCGAAAAATGCTTAAGTATTAAACTTTAGGTGAAAAGGGAATTATTTGCCGTACATAGAGTCGTACTTAGCCTGAGCAGCCTCGAAGAGACCCAGTCTCCAGTCGATAATAGCCTGTGCACCGCCTGCCATAGCGTCAGCAACCATCTTGTCCCAAATCTGCTCGAAAGCTTCTTCGGACTCAGCAAGGAGAAGTGCCCAGCTCTGATCGTAAACCAGAGTGTTGACAGCGGACTTAGCGCCATCCAGCTCGGAGGGGAGTTTTTCGCTGTCGATCCACTTTCTGAAGTTGTCGTAAGGAGTAGAAGCAAGGAATGCATCCTCTTCTTCCAGCCACTCCATCCAACGGTACTGACCGGTGGTCTTCTGCCATGCCTTGAAGGTCTCGTTCTGCATCTGGTCGTTCAGCATCTCGGGCCAGCTGTCGGGGGACAAAGGCAGGTTCTTGCCGTCGGCATCCTTCAGGGATGTCTTACCAGAGTTGAAGACAGCCTTCAGGTTCAGGCCAGCAGTCCACTCGGTGCCGTCGCTCATGGGGAAGCCGTTGATGGGGTTGCCGGTGCGGCGCCACAGCATATAGTCACGGGAAACATGGGAAACGCCATTCTCAGCGGTGTACCACATATCACCGGTGGTGCCGAACTCGTACTCGAACATAGCATCGGGGTTGCACAGCATATTGATGAAAGCCAGGCAGCCTTCCAGGTTCTCAGTGTTCTTGTTGATGCAGATAACTTCCAGAGGAATGTAGGAAGCAACCTTGGTGTAGATCTTGGTGCCGGGGATCAGGTACTCATAGAAGCCGCCAGCCTGCCAGCCGGGCATATTGCCAGCGGGAACCATGCAGTGGCCGGTGTCAACCTTAGCTACCTGCTCACTCTTGCTAAGGGTAACGGAATCGGGATCGATCAGGCCGCGGCGCCATGCCTCGTTCAGCCACTTCATACCCTGATAGTACATGCTGTTGTCATCGAAGATGGAGGAAGCGGTAGAGGTATCAAGGTTCAGGTCGCAGAAGTACTGCAGCTGGTTGTAGTGATAGCCGTGAGCGGTCATCCACCAGTTGATATTGTTCCAGTAGGCGCCGGTAGCCTTGGACAGAACAGTACCGTAGTTCTTGGCGCCGTCTTCGTTGACAGGCTCAGCCTTCAGCATAGCTTCCATAACGTCGAGCAGGTCGTCGAAGTCCTTGATCTCGGGAGCGCCGATCTTCTCGTAGACAGACCAGTTCAGCTTGACGGGCTGGCCGGAAGTTGCATCGAAAATAGCAGCGGACATATCCTTGGTGCCGCACTGTACGGGAATGCCCCAAACTTTACCGTTGGTGTAGTCCAGCTCGTTACGCAGGTAGTCCAGGTTCTCGTTGATCAGTTCAACGTCCTTCAGCAGAGGAATGTCGTCCAGCAGGTCGTCCAGGCACAGAACCTTACCGGTCTCAACCAGAGCCTGCAGGTGCTCGCCAACGGGAACGTACATAATGTCGGGCAGGTCACCGGAAGCCAGAATCGCGTTGGTCTTCTCAGTAGAATGTGCCCAGATTTCAACCTTGACACCGGCATGCTTTGCCAGAGCGTCGGCGCGGTAACCAGTTACCTCGCCTGCGGACAGCGTATGGGCGGGATAAACGGTCAGTTCAGACAGTTGCTTTTCGTCGTTCGGGAAAAGATCACAGCCAACGAGCAGGCTGAGCATCATTACCAGAACCAGAGAGATGCTGATGAGTTTTTTCATAGTCTTTGCTCCTTTTTAAATTTATTTAAATCAGGGTCAAACCTGATTTATTACGAAATGGAGTGGTTTAGCCCTTAACAGCGCCAATCATTACACCCTTTACGTAATATTTCTGGATGAAGGGATAGACGCACATAATGGGTGTTACAGTTACCACGGTCAGCGCCATACGGAGACCAGAGAAGCTGAGAGCCTGGCTGGAACCACCGGGCTGCTCAATCATAGCCTTGATTTGCTCAAGCAACTCGTAGAGCAGGTATTGCAGCGTAAACAGCGCGGACTTGGTAATATACATCTTTGAGCAGAAGAAATCATTCCAGTGGGCAACGGCTGCAAACAGCGCCGTGGTCGCAAGAATGGGCTTGATCAGCGGGAGTACGATTCTGAAGAAGCGGGTAAAGTAGCCCGCGCCGTCTATCATTGCGGACTCTTCCAGCTCTGCCGGAATGGCCTCGACATTGGTCTTGATCAGAATCATATTGTACACATTGAATGCACCGGGGACAATGTATACCAGGAAATTGTTCAGCAGGCCCAAAGAACGGTAGTTCAGATAAATGGGAATCATACCTGCCGTAAAGTACATTGTAATGCAAGTCATACGGTAGAAGAACTTACGTCCCCACATTTTTGTCTTCGAGAAGAAATAACCCGCATAGGCGCTGACAAGAATGCTCAGAGTTGTACCGGTGATGACACGGGTGACCGAAATCATCGCAGCCCTGCCGATATTCTTGTAGTTCAGAACCTTTAGATAGTTTGCCAGGGTAAAGCCCTTAGGAAGGAAAACAACCTGTCCAAGGTTTATGTACTTACCGGTACTGAAGCTGCCGATAAGCAGGTAATAGAAGGGGTAGGCGCAAATCAGCGCAAAAAGAATAAAGATCGGTACTGTAATTGCGTGATAAACCACGTCTTCTGTGTGAAGCTTTTTTCTGCGTTTTTCCATTACTATGCCCTCCTTAGAATACACTGGTACCGCGGATCTTCTTGGAAGCCAAGTTCGTAAGAGAGAACATAATAATCGCTACCGCAGACTGCAACAAGCCAATCGCAACGGCATAGGAAAGTCTTCCGCTTCCCATACCGATGTTATAGATATACAAATCCAGGGTCTCAATAGACTCCTTATTCAGTGCGTTACCGAAGACCATATACTGGTCAACGCCGGTGGTAATCACGTGACCCACGTGCATAACCAAGAGAACGAAATATGTAGGAATCAACTGCGGCAAGGTGATATGCCAGATTCTCTGCATTCTGTTGGCGCCGTCTACGCTGGCGGCTTCGTAAATAGTCTGGTCACAGCCGGCTATGGCGGCGAAATACACAATAGCGCTCCAGCCCAAACTCTTCCATTGCTGCAGCAATACCTGGGTCAGCCAAACATTCTTGTTGGAGACCAGAATGTTAGGAATAGGATCCAATCCCAGGGAACCGAGCACGGAGTTGATAAAGCCATCTGTACCGAACATCGCGGTTGCCAGAGAATACATAATAACCCAACTGATAAAGTTCGGCAGAGAAGCAACGGTCTGCACGACCTTCTGGAACTTCTTGCTACGAATTTCGCTGAGGAACACAGCGAAGAACATAGGCAACGGAGAAAACAGATAACTCAGGAAATTAATACCAAAGGTATTTTTCAGGGCGTTCATCACCTGTCTGAGCATCAGCGGATTACTAAACAGGAACTTGAAATTCTCCAAGCCAACATATCTGCAATCCGCCAGGTCATAACCGGGCTTGTAGTCATACAGCGCGTAAGCCCAGCCTTCCAGCGGCTTGTACTTGAAAATCCAGATGAGCGCTATGCACGGAAGCACATAAAGGAGCAATCTGAATTCCTTTTTGGGCTTGTGGCGCAGTGTTGCAGCTCCCTGTGTTTGCTTGGTTTCTCGTTTGGCAACGATCATAGGGGTAACACCTTCCTTTTCTTATATTATAATGTCAGTGACATTCGTTTTAAATCACAAAAATTTACGATTGTTTCAATAATTAATGGCAATTATGCCCATAATTTGTTTAACTGCTTTTCAGGACACATCTTCCTGACTCGAAGCGGCATCTTCTTCCGGGTCCGGAATATACCTGTCAAACACTTTTCTAAGAAAACGCGAATGCAGATGCGCCACCGTAGCAAAGCCTAACAGCGAATACAAAAACAGAAAACTAATAACCTCCTCCCCCATGATTGAGAGCAACCATATCGGTACCGCTGTAATTGCCAGGAGCGCAATTGTTGTAGGCAAGTGCCGTATCGCCAGAAGCAAAGAGAGCTTCAGCAGTCTTTTTGTGGTATTCTCAAATTTCGCCAGCAACGGGTAGGCATAGGTAGCTGAGACAGCCAACACAAGCGACAGGAAGCAGGCGCAGACAAGCAGAATGTCATTCATTACGCCGTGGCTCTGCACAGAATGGAGCGCAAACCAAGCATCCGCAACAAAAATAAAGGCGGCCACAAAATACAACAGGTGCAAACCGATCGCCTGGCGGAAATTCAGCTTAAAGGATTTCCAAAATTCCTTAACAACGCCATCCTGTTCATCCCGAACCATTTTCAGCGTCACATAGTACAGCGCGCTGGTTGCAGGTCCAATCGTTATAATAGGAATACAGCACATCAAATACAGAATATTCAAAATAAGCAAATCCGCAATTCTGTTCAATCCGCGCATCAGCGGACCGTCATAATTGAACAGGCCACCCATCCTTGTCTCCTCCGCGTATGTAATGATATATAGACAATCCACTTATTCCATTACATATTATACGCACTTGTCCCCCATTTGGAAATCTCAAATATTTAGAATAGTTTCAATTATTAAGTATTCTTTAACTGTTTAAAAATTTTACGAAAATTATAAAAATTTACGTTTCATTACCGCTCATTTACATTTGCGTCATATTTATGGTATACTGTATAGGTAATTTGCGACAAATTTAGACGTGAGGGTTAATAATAATGTTTACAGTACTATTGGTTGACGATGAGCCTACTATGCTTGAATCTGTTAAAGCCAGCATACAGTGGCAGCAGCTTGGCGTCCGCGCTGTGTTTACCGCGCCGGACGGGCAGCAGGCAATTGAGGTTCTTAAGGAAAATACCATTAATCTGATCATATCAGATATTCGGATGCCTTATATGGACGGCATCTCTCTTTTAAAATATGTACGCAGCAATTACCCGGATACCCACATCATTCTGGTATCCGCCCATTCCGAGTTTGAATATGCCCGTCAGGCAATTGCCCTTGGCGCGGAAAACTTTTTGCTAAAACCTGTTCAGAAAGAGGAGCTGGTAGAAAGCATTGAGCGGGCGCTCGACAACATCTATTCAAACAGAAACGCTTCCCAGCAGCTTTTCCGGAGCAATATCTTTATACGGTGGGTCAAAGGCACCATTGCAGAGAACGAATTGGCCGACCGCGCGGCTATGCTGAAAATCAATTTGTACCTTCCAGAGTACCAAGTGTTTATTTTACAAAAGAACCGGCGGGATCTTTCCTTGTCCTCCTATTGTCTTGCGTGCGTGAAGCAGTTGGAGGGCACACTTGACATCTACCATTTTAAAGATGATTCAGAATGTCATATTTTTATTGTAGGCGGCAGATTTCTGGCAGATAGTCCTGTCATTTCCAATCTTACAGAAATTGCGCTTCGTATGGGGCTGAGCAATATGTTTACCATATCGGTGGGAAGCATTGTTTCAAGTTCTTCCAGCCTGTCCCAGAGCTTTTATGCCGCGCAAAATCTATTGGAAAGCGTTACGCCTCAGGACAGCAACATTGACAGTATCCCTGTGTTGCGTGAGGGTCAGGATGTCGAGCCTAACAAGGAATTGGTCGTTCAGCAGCTGAATATCCTATTACACGATGAGGATGACGATTCTTTCCCGGATAGATGCTATTCTTTCGTTGAGAACCTGATTCTCACCACTTCGCAGAAAGGTATTTCCTACGCACAATCTTTGTTAGTCCGCAGCATTCGCAATTTGTTCCATCAGGAATTTCCGAAACTTCCGGATGTGCAGGAGCAAATTGCCAACCGGGCGCGGCTGATTAAGGATTCTCCCGATTGGGACTCTTTACGGGCAGAAGCTGTCGATTTGCTGAATCACGCCCATTTTCTGTACCGTTACTATACCAATTTGTTCTCTCCCATAGTACAGTCCGCCATTCAGTACATCCACGCCCATTATTCAGAAAGTATCTCTATTCAGGAGTTCTGTAATATCAAAAAAGTAAGCGCTCCATATCTCGGTCATCTGTTCAAGCTGGAAACCGGTTCCTTTTTTAACACTTATCTAACCCAATATCGAATCAGCAATTCGATTCCGCTCCTGTTGGATTTTGATTTGAAAATTAATGATATTGCCGCGCGTGTGGGTTTTTCGTCTACAAACTACTATATAACCTGTTTCCGCAAGCAGACCGGCCTGTCCCCCATTAAGTATCGGACACAGGCATTTACTGCCACAGGCGCCAACATCCCCTGACCCAAACGCAATGTCACCCATTACTTTATGAAAGGCGACCAATCCTTCTTTCCTATGCCCTTATTTACAAGGACGTCGAATGGTTCATCTCTATGACCTCAAAAAAAGACAGCGCCCATAAAGCATTTCGCTTTAAACGTTATCCCTTTGGCTTCCTCTTCAGTTTTTATGCTATGCTCATCCTGATTACCATTCTGCTTCCCTGTTGTTTTTCCTATCAACGGTATCACAACGAGATTTCAACCCAAATCAATGGCGTATATACAAAACTCTCTGATGAATATAAAAGTATCGTCAACAATGTTTGGCAACTGTATATGCCATTCTTTGAATACTCCTCAGATTCCTATGATGTGCTGCAAAATTACGTTACACCAGAATCGGATACGCCTTTAACGCCCATTGAGAAGCGAGACTTAAATAATACGCTGCAGCAGATGCTTCTGCGAAATGACAATGTGAAATGGATCGCTATCTATTGTGAGGAACGTTCCGATAACTACATTCTTTCCGGCGACGCCTCCGGGCTAAACCTCCTCCCTGGCGATTTTCCCTATATGGAGGAACTTCAGTCCGATTCTTATGCAATGGAGGTCTATGGCATAAAGCCATTGTCTCAACCGAGTGCAGGTGAAAGCACCTTCGCAATTTGCGGTGGTCTTCCGTATTTTATGGGAAAAGGAAAAATCCTCATAGGTTACAGCACCGCTTCTTTCCAAAGCATCTGCAACAGCACAGCTTTTCATCTTGATAGTTTGTGCTATCGGCTCACCAGTAACGATTCCGTCATTTTTGAATATCGAGGCCCCAACGCAGTACTGCCTGACAATTTGTCAAAAGTTCCAAACTTCAACAACTTATATCTTCAGGGTAGCAAACTCGTCACCTTCTATTCCGATACCTGCGGAAGAAAGGCTTCTGAACTTTCATATAGCGCTTCTCAGTGGGAAATATTCCTTTATTGCAATAGCGACAGCCCTCTGTTTATTCTCCTGTTTGTAGTTTTCGCCTCGGTCTCCATCTGGATATATACGCAGACGCTGAAAAAAATGTATCAGGAAGTGGCTGTCATACAGAATGGTTTAGACCAGATTAGTGAAAACAACTTGGGATACCAAATAGACGACCGTTTCCAGCAGGATCAGCTATCCCAAATCGCCCAATCCATCAATCGTATGGCCCAGCGGCTTGAGAAAAATGTACACTTAGCCTATCACTACGAGATCAAACAGCGGGAAACGGAACTATCGGAACTGCAATCAAAATTTAACCCGCACTTTCTGTATAACACGCTGGAGATGATTCGGTCCCGTTGTGAAGCTAACGGTGATGACGAAACTGCCAATCTGATTTCCGATATGACCAAGATTTTCCGGGGATTAATCAGCTCCAGAAATTTCGTTCCGCTAAACGAGGAATTGGCCTTCACAAAGCACTACCTTTCCCTGTTCAGCGCCAGATACGGCGACTCTGTGCAGATACGCTACGACATTGAAAGTGAACTGTTCTCCTACGGAATTATCAAAAATATATTCCAGCCAATTATTGAAAATTACTTTGTCCACGGCTTTGATACCGCCAAGGCCAATAACTATCTTCTCGTTACCGGTAAATCTCTGGACGAGCACACCATGCTCTTCTCCATTGAAAACAACGGCTTAAATATGGCTGCGGAGGATATGCATAAGCTGAATGCAGAAATCCACAAACCCATCGACATCAGCACAGAAAGCTATGGTCTAAAAAACATTCACCAACGCTTGGTGTTGTTCTACGGTGCGCCCTGTGGTCTAAGCGTAACCCGCAACACAAATTCTGACGGTATCTCCGTGAAAATCTTAGCCTCGAAAATGACCTGCGCAGAATATGAAGAATTAAAGAAGCCGAACGAAGAACACCGGTAATCATTGCTTCCAGAGTGGTTATCCAGAATTGCGAAAAACCATAATTGCATTTAAATGGCCCCAATTTGTGCAGACACCACAATTTGGTGCCATTTATTGTTGCAAAGCGTTCGTTT
>JAZQUL010000168.1:0-6102 GCA_045631285.1 Faecousia sp.
ATGGTGGTCAGATTGCCATTTCTTTCAGTACTCTTGATGTTCATAATTGTCCTCCAATATCGGCCTTGCGGGCCTTTTGTATTCTTTTTTTCAAACTTAGATATTTTAGCAGAAAATATAGCGATTGTCCACTATTTTTCTAAAATTTTATCAAATTACTTTCACAGGGGTAAAATTGACCCTGTCTGCGGCCACAAGGCGGAAATCAATGTCCTCCCAAAGACCCTCCATTGCCAGAGTGTGGCTTGCGCCGTGGAGATGGCCGTAGAAGCACCTGCGAACCGCATACTTATGGAGAAGCGCCATAATTTCGTCACAACGGTAGCCTTTATAAAGAGGCGGATAGTGGAGGAAAACCACCTTTTCCCGCTCCCCTGCTGCCTTTAGGGACGCTTCCAGACGAATCAGTTCCCGAAGGAACACTTTTTCATCTTCCTTGCCGCTGCGGCTTTCTTCGTAAAACCAGCCGCGTGTGCCGCAAATGGCAATATTTTCATATGTGAAGTAGTTATTATTCAGGATATGCATATCGGAAAAGCCGTTTTTATCGCAAAACTCTCCGAATTTTTTCGCCGTGCTCCACCAATAGTCGTGGTTGCCTTTGAGAATAATCTTTTTGCCGGGGATTTCGTTAATAAAGGCGAAATCAGCAGTCGCGCCGTCAAGGGACAGCGCCCAGGAAAGGTCGCCTAAAAGCACGGTGGTGTCCTCAGGCGTAATACAGGAAAGCCCTGTCCGGAGCTTATCCATATAACCGACCCAAGCGCCCCCGAATATATCCATTGGCTTCTCCGCGCCCAGACAGAGGTGCAGGTCGCCGATTGCGTACAGCGCCATAAATACACCTCAAATCCGTTCGGCAAGCTGATACGCCGGGATACCCAGCGCGCCCGCAACTGCGTCTTTATGGATGACCGGAGAATAAACAGAGAGAATCAGGGTCTGCCGAATTTCACCGGAGGTAGCACGGTAGTCCTGCAGACCGCCAAAGGTCAGGGCGCTGTATGTGTCCAAAATGCAGCGGTTGGTGCTGAAGACTTTATGAATCACGGAATTTACCCGCTGGGTGCTGACCACAGAGACGCTGAGGCCCTCAGAGAGCTGCTCGATGGCCGCCGTTTTATAAAGACTTCCCTGTTCCATACACGTAGCAAAGCGCATTGCCTCGGAACGGCCGTAAATGCCGAAAATCAGCCTTTCCAACTGGGGCGGCAGCGCTACGTCAAGTTCCGGCATCGCAGTCTTCCGCACTGATGCACCGCAGCTTGCCTGCCCATAGGTGAAAAGCTCCCACAGGCCGCCGTTTTCGTTGGTTGTACACAGAATTTTTCCGATGGGAAGTCCCATACGGCGGCAGTACCAGGCTGCAATGGGGTCTGTAAAATCACCGGCATTAAGGGCGATGTCCAAGGTCTCTTTTCCGGCAAGCTCTGCAGTCAGCGCCGCAAGGACCGCGATGCGGATGGCAATTTTCGGCCACGCGGTCGTATGGTCGAGGGGCGTGACCTCCCGGCACAGTTTCCGGTAAATGGCGTACTCGATTTGTTCGAAAGCGCGGTTTGCCGTATTCCAAAGCTGGGAAACCCATACTTTACGGTCAGCGATTTTCACAGTAAACTGATTACTGCCAATGCACTGGGTAATATCATCCTCCGTCAGACGAACACGGAAAAACAGCCCCAAAACATAGGCGACAGCCTGGGCGTGGGACATTCCCTGCAATTCGTTGACGGTCAAGGACGGCATCTGAAATGGCACGAAAAGACCGCCGTCGGCTGCCGTATCCACCGTCAGGGTTTTCGCGGCAGTATAGGTGTCACAGTAACTTCTTGTGGTTACATACAACATTCCGTCATCACTCCCAAAGCATTATTCCAGAAAATATTCCGGATTATTTCGTCGTCAAGCCCCCGGCCTTGCAGCGCCGTGGCAATGGCGGGATAATCGTCAATACCGTCCATTCCCGCCGGCAGGCTCTCGCAGCCGTCCAAATCGCCGCCGAGGGCGATGTGCTTTCCGGTGGGGTCAAGCTCCATAAAGTGGCAGATATGATTGCAAACAGTCTCGATATCCGCCTTTTCACCGAGAAATTCGGTATACATATTGATGCCGGCAAGGCCACCGGTCTGGCACAGCGCCAGAAACATTTCGTCAGTTAAGTTCCGGCTGTGATTATGTACCGCGCGGCTGTTGGAGTGGGAGGCAATTACCGGCTTTTCGGTAATGTTCATAATGTCCCAAAAGCCCTCGTCGCTGATGTGGCTCACGTCCACAATCATTTGATTTCTTTGGGCTTCCTTTACATATTCCCTGCCCTGCTCAGTCAGTCCGCCGCCGGTGACATTGGAGCCGGTAAGGGCGTTCTTTTCATTCCAGCCCAGGGTGGTCATCCGAAAACCCACAAGAGACAAATCCGCAAGAAGCGCCGGGTCAAAATCAAAGCCCGCAGGGCCTTCAATGGTCAGAATACCGGACATCAGGCCCTTTTCAAAATTATGGATTACGTCCCGGGCGCTGTATGCCATTGCAATTTTGTCCGGATTGTTATTCATCTCCCGCTGGAACTGGACAATCTGCCGTTCAAAGGCCTGTACAGGAGAAATGGAACTTTTATCTTTCCATAAATCGGTGGTAAAGACTGCGAAGCATTGGGCGTAGCCGGGCAATTTTTCTGCACGGGTTAAGTTAATATGACAGTCATTGGCGCGAAGCGAGCCAAAACTCTCCATCTTCCGTCCGAGAAGTCGACTCAAGGTGTCGCAATGCAGGTCAAATACAGGGAAACTCATTCAAATGCACCTTCTATATGGATGATTTGGGGATTTTTCGTTTCAATCCCCTGGGGCGCGTAAACTTCTATTACATCAAAGCGGGGCTGCAGCTTCGTGGGATAGCGGGATAAGTACATCTCCGCGGTCGCGCGAAGTCTCCCCTGCTTATGAAAGTCGACAAACTCCCGGGCCTGGGCAAACCGGTCGCTCTTTCGCAGCTTTACCTCCACAAATAGCAGGTATTCCCGATTAGATGCAATCAGGTCGATTTCCCCGAAGCGTGTGCGGTAACCGGCGGCCAGCAGCTTATATTTCTTTTTCCGCAGATATTCGGCAGCTACAGTCTCTCCCCATGCGCCGACCAAGTTATTTTGTCCCATAAAGCTTTTTCAAAAATGTCATTCTGTGAATGGGGCTGGGGCCAAACTGGGCGATTTTCTCATAATGCAGCTTGGTGCCGTAGCCCTTATGTACCGCAAAACCGTACTGAGGATAGGTCTTTGCCACTTCCTCCATATAATCGTCACGGGTGACCTTGGCAAGGATAGAAGCGGCCGCAATGTTGGCGCTGAGGCTGTCGCCTTTTACCACCGTCTGTACAGGCAGTCCAAAATCCTTTGCCCGATTGCCGTCAATCAGCGCCAGTTCCGGGCGCACGGAGAGACGGTTCATTGCCCGCTCCATTGCTAGGTACGTCGCCTGGAGAATATTGATTTCGTCAATTTCGTCGTGGCTGGCAAAGGCAACGCCGTAGGCAATTGCCTTCTCTTTAATGATAGGAAACAGCTCCCGTCTGCGCTTATCGGTCAGCTTTTTGCTGTCGTCAAGGCCGGGAATTTCCAAGCCTGCAGGTAAAATCACCGCCGCCGCGCAGACCGGGCCGGCAAGGGGGCCGCGGCCGGCTTCGTCCACACCGCAAATACAGGTAATGCCCTTTTCAAAGTGGCTATTTTCAATCTGCCACATATCTTTCTTTTCCATTACTTCTCCTCCGGAAGCTCGAAGGTCAGTCTGCCCAGCTTGCCGCTGCGGTAATCGTCCAAAAGCACCCGGGCCATCCGTTCCGTATTGATTTCGCCCCGGGCCATCAAAAAGCCACGCTTTTTGCCGGTCAGCTCCAAAAGCTCGTAGCCGGTGGCATTTTCCGGGATAGTGATACCATAGCGGTCAATCAAGGTTTGGGGATAGTAGGTACTCAGGAGTGTCATCAGCCGGCAGGACAGTTCCTCAATGTCGATAATGTCCTCTTTCACAGCGCCGGTATAGGCAAGCATCATACCCACCTCCGGGTCTTCAAACTTGGGCCACAAAATACCGGGCGTATCCAGAAGCAGCAGTCCATTATCTACGGTCACCCATTGCTTGCCTCGGGTCACACCGGGACGGTTCTCCGCCTTTGCGCCCTTTCTGCCGGAGATTTGATTGATTAAAGTGGATTTACCGACGTTGGGGATGCCCACAATCATAACCCGCAGGGGCTTATTCATACCCCGGGCGGCGTTACGCTCCAGCTTTTCTTTTAACACAGACCGAACGGCAGGCTGGAACTCTGCAATGCCACGGCGGGTCTTGCAGTCGGTAGCCACCGCCGCCATCCCACGGCTGCGGAAATAGGCCATCCACTTCTTCGTAGCCTCCGGGTCAGCCAAATCCATACGGTTTAAGATGATAATCCGGGGCTTATTGCCGCAAATGGCGTCAATATCCGGGTTGCGGCTGGACATAGGAATCCGGGCATCCACAATCTCGCAGATGGCATCCACCAGCTTTAAATCTGCCTCTATCTGCCGACGGGTTTTGGTCATATGACCGGGATACCACTGAATATGCATTTTTTCCTGTTCCATCAGTCAATCACCCCGATTCTGCCAAAATCCTGCTTGCCCTGTTCTCCACCGGGGATGAGCAGAAAAATCACTTTTCCCAGTACCTCCCGGCAGTCTATCTGCCCAATCTCAGGAGAACGGCTGTCTTTGGAATTATTGCGGTTGTCGCCCATCACAAAAATATGACCCGGCTCTACTACCTGCGGAAACTTAACGCCTGAGTCCAGATTGGTGGACGTGCTGATATACGGCTCATTTAGTACAACGCCGTCAACAGTAACGACGCCTGTATCGAAGTTGATATCTACCGTCTGTCCCCCGGTGGCGATAACGCGCTTAACGATGGGTTCTCCGTCACGGAAGCTGTCTTTACTGGCAACAATCACATCGCCCGGCTTATATTCGTTAATAAATACACTATTGAGGAGCAGCAGGTAGTCCCCATTTACCAGCGTATCGTTCATAGACGGCCCGGAGACCACCACCACGCGCACAAACAGCAAAAACAGCAAAAGCACCGCGGCAAGCAAATACACAATGTCGTGCAGATAGGTCAGCGCTGTCTTTTTTGCGCTGTTCTTCGGCTTGGGAGTCTTGGGCGCCTCCTCAGCGGGCGCAGTCTCCCCTGTCATTTCCGATTCCGGCCGCTTTTCTTCTTCCTGCATCGTGGCTCCCCCCTTTCCATAATAAGGTAATTTTATATATTATAAACGATTTTTACAAATAAAAAAAGAGGGTTGCCCCTCTTTTTTTATACTTTTTTGTCTTAGACCTGCTCCTTGACCTTAGCAGACTTGCCGAAACGCTCACGCAGGTAGTACAGCTTAGCGCGGCGAACCTTGCCCTTGCGAACGGTCTCGATGCTGGCAATCCGGGGAGAGTGTACGGGGAAGACCTTCTCACAGCCTACGCCGTAGCTGATACGACGAACGGTGATGGTCTCACCGATGCCGCCGTGCTTGCGGGCAATGATGGTGCCTTCGAACACCTGAATACGCTCACGGGAGCCTTCCTTGATCTTTACGTGTACACGAACGGTGTCGCCAACCCGCATTTCGGGCAGCTCTTCCTTCATGTACTGGTTAGACAGAGTCTTTACCAAATCCATATCTTTGTCCTCCTTAAATATTAGGCGTTCATTCCAGCGATTAACCCGGCGATATGGCTGCCGGCACTGCAGAGGACTCACCTTGTTTTCAGACCGAGATATAATATCACGGATTACTGCAAAATGCAAGTAGAATTTTACATTTTTTCTGTAATATTTCGGGAATTATTTATAGTCTATTATTGAGATTATGGAAAATATAAAAACGAGTGTCGAGATTCGTCTGCATTTTCTTTTGCAACCGCAAAAGAAAATTAAGGTAGATACCAGTGTTTGCACTGGTATCAGCAACAGTCCACCGGACTGTTGCATTTAAGGTCTTCGAATCTCGGCACACGAGGAAAATAAAAAGACAGGAAAAGCAAAAGCCTTTCCTGTCTTTTTGGTCCGAGTGTCG
>JAZQUL010000169.1:0-14049 GCA_045631285.1 Faecousia sp.
TATTGCCGAAAAGCAGACCTCCCTTGCCATCCGTCAGGCAGAGCTGAAGCAGCAGTCTGACGTGAAAAAGGCAGAGGCCGATGCAGCCTACTCCATTCAGGAGCAGGCCCAGCGTAAGAGCATCGAGGTGGAGTCTGCCAATGCAGACATTGCCCGTGCGGAACGTACTGCCGAGCTGAAGGCGAAGGAAGTTGAGGTTACCAAGCAGACCTTGGACGCGGAAATTCGCGCCAAAGCAGACGCGGAGCGCTATGCTGCCCAGCAGGCGGCAGAGGCCGAACTGTTCCGCCGCACCAAGGAAGCGGAAGCCAAAATGATCGAGCGCCAGCGGGAAGCGGAAGGTATCCGCGCCGTGGGTGAAGCGGAAGCGGAAGCTATCCGGCTGAAAGCGCTGGCTGAGGCGGAAGGTATCGACAAGAAGGCGGAAGCTATGAAGAAATACGGCGAGGCTGCTGTCATTGAGATGATTATGGCTGCCCTGCCCGAGATTGCCAAGAATGTGGCTGAGCCGCTGAGCAAGGTGGATAAGATTACGATGTATGGCGAGGGTAACAGTGCCAAGCTGATTTCCGACATCGTAAACGGCACGACACAAGTAACTGAGGGCATCAGCGCCGGTATGGGCATTGATATTAAGAGCCTGATTTTGGGCGCCTTGGGCGGCAAGATGGTATCTGACAATAATCCCCCGGTGGTCATCGTAAACCCCTCCGAGGACACCCCTGAAAAGGAATAACAAAAAACGGGGTCTTGCCAAAGCGGCAAGACCCCACGCAGTAACAGGAGAGTAAGTATGTTTGGTCTTTTTGAAATTATGTTCACACTGGTTTTTGCCCTTGTGTTTGGTATCTTTATCGTAACTGCGGTAAAGGGGCTTTCCCAGTGGAATAAGAATAACCATTCGCCCCGGCTGGTCGTTCCTGCAACGGTGGTTGCCAAGCGGACCAATGTTTCCCACCACCATCACGGTGGCAATGTCCATCATACGACCCATTCTACCACCTACTATGTGACCTTTCAGGTGGAGAGTGGTGACCGGATGGAACTGCATATGACCGGAACGGAGTTCGGGATGCTGGTGGAAGGGGACAAGGGAATGCTTAGCTTCCAAGGCACCCGCTATTTGGGCTTCCAGCGGCAATAGACAATGTAAAAGAGGAAAAAGACAAACAGGGAGGAGATGCCATGGAACGAATTAAGGAAATGGGGAAATATCAAAGGGGCGTCCTTTTTCTGTCACTTGCGATGATTGTGATTTTTACCGTACTATATCCGCTTTTGTATCCCAGGGTTGGGTTTATGTGCAACAATGATTATGCATATCCGAGTGCCTTTCTGGAAATGCGGAAGGAGGATGGGATTACGGTCTACGAAGGCTGGGTGAAAGGAAAGAAGCTCACCTTTCGGGTAGAGAAAGCCGACACCCTCATCTGCTATTACGGGGATAAGACCTATGGCCCTTTTACGGCGCGGAGAGATCCTTCTGCTGTCCCGAAAACCAATGGCGCTGCGCGTGATATGGTTGGTGTAGAGATTCGGGAAGGGGAGGAAGTACTGTTTCGTGGCGGTGTTTTGATGCTCGATGAAGAGAGTTTGTCTATGCGGCTTGTGGAGGAAACTGACACAGACCCCAACCACAATATTATAATTTCCAACGGCAATAATTGGATACACGATGAAGAAGATACAAATGACCGTATGAAGCCCACGGAATATACGATCCTTAGCTTGTTGGCAGGGCCAAAGCTGATTCACAAGGCAAATTGGTGGGGATGGATAGCCGGTATGTACTTTGCTGTCTGCACAGCGTTGTATGCTTTGTTCCCCGATGAGCTTTTCCGTTTTCGGATGTCTTTCCGGGTCTATAATACGGAGAACTTATACCCATCTGATTGGGAAATTGCGTCCCGCTATATTGGCTGGACGGCTTGCGCGGGCATAGCACTTATTTCATTCGTCATGGGACTGATCCCACAATTATAAAAATTAGAGCCGCCTACGGTGTAGGCGGCTGTTTTGCGGCTATCCCCAAGTACCGCTTCCTGCCGATGGGATGGGATGGGAGTCTCCATTGTGTAAAGGGAGAGTTTATTGCAATTCGTGGCTGGTTGTGCTATAATACGCACAAAGAAAGCGAGGGCTTTTGGATGACGAAAATTTTGTTTGTCTGCCATGGCAAGATTTAAGCCAGGTACGACATACCAAGCTATGCAATGCTATACCACCCTTTGCAACGGGTTTGCCCCTTTTGTACTACTCGCATACTACTTTTCAAAATAACCACATTTTGCCCCCAACATGACAGAAAACAGCGCAGCCGCTTCCATCACGGAGGCGGCTGTGCAGCTTTATCTGTCTTTCTTCTTCCAGTTTTTCTGCATATAGCTAATAAGGTCATACCTCTTGTCCTCCTCACGGCGGGCAAGAATGGGTGCCAGAATGGCAGTATTTTGCGGAGTGATCTTAACATTGTCAAAGCTGGCACGGACTTTTTCGGGGGTGGGGGGAAGAGTTTTGTCCCGATAAATGGTTACCTCTAACGCCCAGTCATCCCTTGTCCATTTGGTGCAGAGATATTCCCGCATTCGCTCGTCCATATAGTCCAGGCGAGGTTCTACGCCAAGTTCGGCCCGTTTCAAGGTAGTGGCGTGGTCTGCCATCAGTTCCCAGGTTAAGGTTGCCATAGCATCCCTCAACTTGTCCAATGCCTCTCGCTTATCTAAGCCGACCAAATCCAGCGGTTCACCCGCACGATACCAAATATCCTTTTGCTTATACTCTTGATGCATAGCAATCGGAACGACTTTGCATCCTGTCCGCTGTGCCAAAATCCAAGGGCTTGCAAACAGCGGTTGCACAAGCAAGTTTTCCGTATTGTTCCATGCACCCTCGGCATAAACAATTACGCTGGTGTTATTCTCAAGAACTCGCACCATCTTCTCTACAGAATCTTTTCGGTTCTGCGGATCTACCTTGTTGACGAAAACCATACCACACAACCAGGCCGCATATAACAAAGGATTATGTTCCACTTGATCTGGTGTGCCGATTAGGGTATAAGCACAGCGATCAACAACGGCATAGTTGGTAATGATGTCATCCACAAAGGAGTGGGTGGATACAAATATGTACGGCACACCCTTCTCCAGTTTGGGATAGGATTCCACATGAATCCTCCGCCCTGATGCCAACCGCAACACTGGTCTCAACGCAGGCTTAATAAACCTACGAATTTTAAAGCCAACAGATGTTGCAAAGGTCTTTGGGGTAGATGTTAGCACCCGTGTTAGTAAAATATTTCTCCACATAAAGGCTACTCCGTCAGCTTCTTTTCTGTAGGCATCGTTATTTCTCCTCATTCCTTAATGCGTTTTATATATTCCTTAGCAAACAGTATTGCTATATCTTTTTTGGTATATTTGTCTGTTGTAATATATTGAATTTCTTTTAACTGGGGATAGTGCGCTAGGAACTCTTCCTGTGTAACATCGTATAAAATCGGAAGAATGATTTTTTGCTTGCTTTTATTTTGGCGGGATAAAAAAGCCTTAAGTTCTCGTTCTGTCCATTCACGGTCAAAGAAATTTTTTGAAATAACTATTATTGCAAATTCACTTCGTTTTGTTGCTTCCAAAATCCGTCGTTTCCAGTTATCGCCCCAGGAAAGTTCTACCTGATCATAGAATATTTTAACCTCTAATTTTTTGAGCTCTTTATATAAGTCATTCACATACGGGATTTTATCTTTGGTTGCGTGAGAAACAAAGACATCATATCCGATTTTTTGTGGTGGAGACCCATTATCTCCGTAAATAATGATGCTGATGCCACCTCTTCCAATGTAGCACTCAAACATCTTCCCACTGGTTTTCAAGCGTTTTAACGAAACTAAAAGTTCATCTTTAGAGCAACCAAATATCTGCTGAATCTTTGAATTTGCAATGTTTAATACTCGTTTTGTACCATATGGCACAGGAGTGCTAAAAATATATTCATCAACTCTCTGGTCTAAATCTTCGGGCTTAAGCAAAACAGTAGGACTCATAGCCAAAACTCCTCTTTAGGTTATTTCAATCTCTTGTTATATAGAAATGCATTCTGCATTGTTGGGTGGACAGTGTTTAGATGTGCAAAGGCTTCTTCACGATTTACTATCCCTGGAATGCGGTAAATACAAGATTCTTCATAATTCCAATCAAGTGGCGGATAATCACGGACAGCTTGAAAACGGTCTGTGCGCTCGTTTGCTATATTCAAGCTTTGCCGTGTTGCCTTATTTCGACTAATAAAATCCCAACGCAGAGTTGCCATTGCATCACGCAAAGCAACGATGCTTTGTTGCTTACTTACGGATGATTCTACATTTAATGGTTTTCCAAAACGAACACAGCAAATCTGCTGTTCCCTATCATAATCAAGAGCCATAGGAATAATCTGCGCCCCCGATTTCTGCGCAACTTCCATAATACCCCACCGCATTGGGAGCATTAACAGATTATCTGTCAAATTCCAAGTAGCCTCTGGAAACCATAAAATGGCCTTTCCTTTGTTTAAGTACGCAACAATGCGCTCCTTGGAACAAGCGGAACTCTCCTTGCTTTTTCGATCTACCCATACTGCACCAGCAAGGAAGAAAAATACCTTGTCCACAAAAGCAAGATTCTGTTTTCCAATGAATGTATAGCAATGTCTTTTAGCAGACCTCAGCGCAAGTGGAATATCTGTAAAGGCTGAATGGTTACAAGCAAAAATAATTGGTTTGTCTGCAATCGGAGAATATTCGTTTTCTATTATAAGCCTGTATCGGACCTTTGTTTTGCTTAACAACATGGTTATAGGATAAAATGCTGTTCTTAACCATATGGCAAACGCAGAGTCCGTTAGTTTTGTTCTGTTCAAATAGGCTTCCTCGTTTCGATATCTTATTAAAAACGCATATTTTGTTGTATATCAATGGTTTATGTGGCTTATTATACTTGATTTGTTCTCTTGATTCAATATTTTTTTGGAAAAACTAGCAAATTCTGCCCATCATTCCCGCTGCCCGTCCATAGCTAAAAAACCAAGCTATGATGATGGTAGCGGGTTTTTTATATAATCGGCATTTTCCCGCCGCTTAAAAGTCGCTTTTTTCGGCTTCTATGTTAATGGCGTAACTTTTGCCGACGGGATGGACTAACCTCCCGTATGGCTGGCTTGTATAAAGTATTAACACAACGACCATCTGGGAAAGGAAACATATATGCAGAGAAGATACAGACAGAAGAAATACCATTGCGGGGAATATCTGGAGGTGGCGATCTATCCAGTATATACCCATCCAAAGAAAATATAGGGGCGGCAATCGCAGGCGGCTGATAACCGCCCCTACAAGGTTGAAAAACATCCCTTTATATGTTATAATTCTACTTAGAAAAACGTGAAATTTAAAAGTCCCAAGTAGTAAATTTGAAGAATTTTTTGAATTTACTACTTTTTATACTACCTTTGATGGCAAAGATATGCCACTATATGCCGAGATATGCTACCAATCAGAAAAAGCATACTACTTGAAATGTTTTAAGTTTTATAGTAAACTCGGCATAAGTTGGTATAAATTCGCATAGTTTGGAGTTTTGAACGATGATTAAAATACTATTCGTATGCCATGGCAATATCTGTCGGAGCGCTATGGCGGAGTATGTGATGCGGGATATGGCGAAAAAGGCGGGGGTCGAAATTGAAATTGACTCTGCCGGTGTCAGCAACGAGGAGTGGGGAAATCCTGTGTATCCGCCTGCCCGGCGGGAGCTGCAAAAGCGGGGAATTTCCTGCGACGGACACCACGCCCGGCAGATTACGCAGGCGGATTTTGACCGCTTTGACCGGATCTATTATATGGACGAGAGCAACGCCCGGCGGCTGCGTCGGGACTATCCGGAGAAAACCGGCTATTTACCTTTCCTGCCGGATCGGAATGTAAGCGATCCCTGGCCTTACGGAGATTTCTCACGGACTTGGGCGGACATTGAGGAGGGCTGCGCCCGGATACTGAAGGAGCTGACGGAATGAACAAGGAACTTTTTGAGCGGCAATTATCAGAGCTGCCGCTGTATGCCTATTTTTATATTGACCCGAAAGAACTGGATTTTTCCCAGCGTATTCGCTACATATGTAAGGCAGAGTGTCCGATGTATGGAAAGAGTTGGGCCTGCCCGCCCGGTGTAGGAGAGGTGGCGGAATGTGAAAATAAGTGCAGGGCTTATGAAAACTGTCTGCTGATTGGTACGATTACAGAGGTGGATGATGTGGCGGATATTAACGCCTGTCTGGCTACCCGGGGGCCTCATGAAGAAGTGACCAATCAGGTGGGAGATTTGCTGCGGCAGCAGGGAATTGAGCCTTATATCCTTTCCAGCGAAGCCTGCGCGGCTTGCGACAGATGCGCCATTTTGGACGGACAGCCCTGCCGCTTCCCACAGCGGATGCACCCCTGTGTGGAGAGCCACGGCATCGTGCTGACAACTACACTGGATGCTCTGGGGCTGGAATTTCAGTACGGCGGCAATATCGTCACTTGGTACTCCTTATTGTTTTTTAATTGACAGTTGATAATTGACAATTAGGATGATATAATTACGAAGATAAATTACCCCCAATGGGGAAGAAAGAGGTATTTTTATGGCAATTTTAGCGCCTTCTATTCTTTCTGCCGACTATATGCATTTCCACGAGGATATGGACCGCGCCAAAAAAGACGGTGCCAGGTGGCTCCATGTGGATATTATGGACGGCCATTTTGTGCCCAATCTGAGCTTTGGCTATTCCTGGGTGAAAGCAATGCGGAAAATTACCGACCTTGTGCTGGACGTTCACCTGATGATTGATACGCCTATTAAGTATGCAGAGGAATTCTGCAAGGCGGGCGCGGATTACCTGACCATCCACGTAGAGGCGGATACCCCTGAAAATATCCACAAGACCATTGATCTCATCCGGTCTCTGGGCGTAAAGCCCGGTGTGGTGGTGAAACCCAACACCCCGGCGGAAGCAGTAGCGCCTTACTTAGAAAAAGTGGACATGGTGCTGGTAATGACAGTAGAGCCAGGTTTTGGCGGTCAGAAATTTATGGCCCATATGATGCCCAAACTCAAGGAACTGCGTCAGATGATTGATGAAAAGAACCCCGCTTGCCACTTAGAGGTAGACGGCGGCGTGGATCTTGTCACCGCGGAAACCTGTAAGGAAAACGGCGCAGATGTGCTGGTCGCCGGCTCTGCCTTCTTTGGATCGAGTGACCGTCTTGCTTTTGTTGTTGCTGTTGAAAAATAGAAAGCATATTGCCCTCCCGCGATAAGCGGGAGGGTTTTTAAAGAGTTTTGGTTGACATATTAATTTCCATATGTTACCATAGAAGTGTGGGTGTTTTTCCTTGCACAATGTTCGTTCGTAAATCCGACTGACACGAGAAAGGAGAACACTATGAAGAAAGTAAGAAGATTATCGTCCGTCCTGTTGATCGTTTGTCTGCTCTTGTCCTTCGCAACCCACGTCCAAGCAAGCGGCATATCATCTCAATTAACCTCGTTGTTAATTTATAGTGATTTCTATGAATGGAATGCGGAGATGGTCAATTACAACTGCTATGCCTATGCTATCGATTATAAAGAGAATGGTAAGCTGAAGGAATGCAATCCGGGATTCAAGTGTGGCCTTAACTACGATGATGCTGCAAGCATAAGCTCCGTTGCAATTCTTGTATCCAATGATCTTGGCAGCTTGGGTTACGACTGTATCTTGCAGCAAAACAATCGACCGACCTCTCTCGGCAATTGGAGCAATATAATCGCTATGCGGAAGGATACGACTTATGATGTTGCGTTAGTATTACCTGATGGCAGTTATGATCCGTTTAACGATTACCATTTTGCAAAGATGAAAAGTGATGGTTGGTATCATAAGCCGGGACCGGCTGCTGTCTTGAAGTTTAAGTCTGCACCCGACAATGAGACGGTATGGACGAGTGAAGCTGTTGATGGAGCAGGATACTATTTTCCGGCAATTACCTACGACAGCGCCATTATTTATATGTCCTACAAGGAGTCGCACGGCACCCTAATGCAGGCGTGGACGGAAAACGACTATCATTCCGGAAAGGTGCATTATTACGAATTTGAATATATCTGCCCTGACTGCGGTGAGAGTATGGGTACGGAATGGATCAGCCGTCCCTGTGTGGGGTCGTACTGCATTTATCCGTGGAGTGTAGAGCCTGAGTACGATGTAAGCTGATGTAAGGAGGAAAGCAAATGAAGATACGACTGATTTCTGTTCTATGTGCAGTAATGCTGCTGCTTACATTTGCCGGTTGTGAATTTCCGTGGGCGGCAGAGACTACCGATCCTCCTCGTACAGAAAGACCCTCTGCTTTGGAATTTGCAGACGGCAAGGAAGTGGTGACCGGTAAGCCGCAGCTTTCACAAATGGAGGTTTCGGAGGCTTTGGCTGCTTTGAAACCCTACGGTTTCAGCTTGGATGATTGCACCGATGAGGAAAGGGCAGAGTGGGAAAATGAAAGACTGATGGGTTTGATTAGCATTTACGAGCGTGACATGAGGGCTTATGCTATTGTAAGTGGCCGACCCTACGGACAATTCCAATTTGATCTTGAAGATGCCATAGCAGAGTACTACGAGTGGAGTTGGTACTACGAGTAGAGAGTGTTTTCAGTTATAAGAAAGCTTGATAAATAGGACAGCCCCCGATGCTTCGCATCGGGGGTACTTTTGCATTTTGTGCAGTTTTCATAAAAAAAGAGGGGTGTACTTGTGCAAGTACACAAATTAGAACAAAAGTGCGAATTACCTATTGACAAGTACGCGAACAAGTACTAATATACAGATACACACGGGAAAAGTACTTAGACAAGTACAAAAGAAGGAGGCGTATCTGTGTGGGAAAAGGTCATTTACTTACGGACAGAAAGACGCAGGCCGGTGCGGCTGACACCTTACCGGACAGGGGAGGATTTGCAGGCGGCAGCGCCTTTTGGCTGGTGCCCGGGCTGCGGGATGGAGCTGTACGGACAGGAAGAAAAGCTATGCAAGCTGTGCGAAAGGTGGGGGCGCTATGAGAGGGACGGAACTGCCTGCGCCCTGCCGCCGGTGTACCCGGGTAACGGATGCCAGGAGCTGTAATAACCGGGGCTGCGCCATATGGCGCAGATGGTTTTGGGAAAGCTGGGCGCATATCCGCGCATTCCCCCGGGCGCAGATGGACAGCCCGGGTGGGAAACCCTTGGGCGTGTCGGTGGGAGGACGGTATTATCTCCATCCGGACCAGCTAAGAGCTTATTGCAAAAAGAATCCCTGCGATGGCTGCGGCAGCCCCCGCGATTTGTGCAAGACACCTTGCCGGGCAAAGAAAATTTGGGAGGAAGTCAGAAAGGAGAACGGATATGAATTGGAAAAATGAGGCAATGGAAAGGCTGCGGAAATATGAGAGTATGCTTTTGGCGGCGAAAAATATCCCGCAGGAGATTCGTAGGTTAGAGGAGCTTTCGGGGGCCATCCGCAGTGGCCGCGCGGACGGATGCGCGGTGCTGTCCGGCGGAAATCGGCAGGAGGAAAAGCTGCTGGATAATATGATGGGCCGGCAGGAACTGCTGTGGCGGCTCAAACAGACGGAAAGCTGGCTCCACTGTATGGACCGGGCGTTGGAAGCGCTGACCCGGGAGGAGAGGTTGGTATTGCAGCGGTTTTATATTCACCCGGAGAAGGGGAGTGTGGAGCGCCTTTGCAGCGAGTTGGGGGCAGAGACTTCCACCATCTACCGAAAAAGGGACAAGGCGCTGCGGCAGTTTACCATCTCCCTATATGGAAGCGAAGAAAGCTGACGACTTTTATTGACATTTCTCTCGGATGGTGTATAATAATAGAAAATGCGATACTATGCATTGTAGTTTGGAAGAAAAGGAGTATTCCCTATGAGAGAAACGATGGAACGGGAATTGGATATTGGCCAGTTGCTCCGTGTGCTGCTGAAAAAAGCGCAGTACATTGTGCTCATTACCATTCTTGTGACGATTATCGGCGTGGCTATCAGTGTCCTCACGACAAAGCCTGTATATCAGGCGCAGGCCAAAATGATTGTCAATGCCAACGCAAACTCCAGACCGGATTACGACAGCGACCAGCTGGCGGCTTCTATGAAGCTGGTGGATACCTGTACAGCGATTATTCGCACCGGCACCGTGTTAAATCCTATTATTCGGGAGCTGAACCTGCCTGACAGCAGTACCAGCCTTGCCTCCAAAATTTCCGTATCATCGGTTAATGATACGCAGGTTATGGAAATCACAGTTCGTTATGAAAATGTGGAAATTGCCAAGAAGATAACCGCTAAGATTTTGGAAGTGGCGCCAGCGGTCATTCAGGAGGCATTGGAGGCCAGTTCCGTAAAAGAGGTAGAGGGTGTTTATGCTTCGGATAAGCCGATTTCCCTCAGTCTCACCGGCACTGCCGTTTTGTATGCTGCGCTTGGTTTTGTGCTTGGCTGCGGTTTGTTTATCGCGCTGCATTTGCTGAATAATACATTTATGACAGAGTACGACATTCGGCAGGCTCTTGGCGTTCCAGTATTGGGAGTAATCCCTTCTGTGGAAAGCTGCGGGAAAAAGCGCCAGAAGGTGAGAGGTGAGCTGGAATGAGAAAACTGCCCCCAATTCCTACGGTTCCGCTGATCAGCGGAGAGGTTCCCTTTGAATATGCAGAGGCTTATAAGGCGCTGCGGACCAATTTTACCCATCTGGCAGCAAGCAGTGAAAACCGGAAGCTGGTTGTGACCAGCGCTGTGCCTGATGAGGGCAAGAGCAGCGTGGCAATCAACTTTGCCATCTCTTTGGCGCAGGTAGGTAAGCGTGTTCTTCTTATCGACGCAGACTTGCGGAAGCCCTCTCTTAACTTTTACCTGAGTATTAAGAAAAACCCGGAGAAGAATGTGGCCACGGTCCTTGCCGGTCTGACGGAGCTACAGGAGAGCATTGTGGAGACGGTCTACGGCTTTGATGCGCTTCTCGGTGGCGTGACACCGCCTAATCCTGCGGAACTTATCGGCTCTCAGGCAATGGTAAACCTGATGGAGCAGGCGCTGGAAAATTACGATTTTGTAATATGCGACACACCGCCCGTGGGCCTTGTGACCGATGCGGCCGCCCTTGGCGCGCTGTGCGACGGTGTGGTGTTTGTAATCCGGCAGGGATTTGCCAATAAGAATATGGTACAGGGCGCGGCCCATAAGCTGCAGACTGTGAATGCAAAGATTTTGGGAACGGTCATTAACCAGTATAACTTACAGGATGCCTCCGGAAAGGATTACAGCTACTACGGCCACTACGGAAAGTATGGCAAGTACGGCAATTACGGCAAGTACGGGAAATAAATATGGCTGAAAGGACAAGCCTCCGGGCTTGTCCTTTTCTAAAAGAATGTGTTATAATAAGACAAAGGAAAGTACCGGGAGGGTGATTTATGGACGCCATACTATTGGAAAAACTGCGTATTATTACAGCCGAGGAGCAGGAAATCCTGGATGGCCGCAGGGATATTGACCGCAATCTCTATATGCAGGGGCAGGGGAGTACCATTAACAGCCGCAAGCTGCTGGATGCCGGAAAGCTTATTACCATTCGTCCCCATACCCGGTTTATCCACTTCCCGGAGCACACCCACGACTATGTGGAAGTTGTCTATATGTACAGCGGAGAAACCACACATATTGTAGGCGGAAAGGAAATTAAGCTAAAACAGGGCGATTTGCTTTTTCTGAGTCAAAGCACTACCCACGAAGTGCGTCAGGCGGGAGAAAAGGACATTGCGGTGAATTTTATTGTTCTGCCTGAATTTTTTACCAAGCCGCTGTCTGCAATCGGTGAAGAACCCACACCATTGCGGAAATTTCTCATTGATTGCCTTTGCGGGGAAAGCACCGGCGTGGGCTATTTATATTTTGGCGTTGCGAAAGTCAAACCCATCCAGAACTTATTGGAAAATCTGCTTTGGATACTCACCCAGGAGACACCAAACAAGCGAAAAATGAGCCAGATGACAATGACCTTGGTACTTATGCAGCTGCTGGCGCATACAGAGGCGCTGACCACCTCTGACCCAGAAGATACCATTGCCTGGCAGACACTGCGGTACATAGAGGAAAATTACGCAGCCGGCAGCTTTGCGGACTTGGTAAGTCAGCTCCATTATGATGCCTCCTGGCTCTCCCGGGAGATTAAGCGAAAAACCGGAAAGACTTTTACCCAGCTTGTGCAGGAAAAGAGACTTGCCCAGGCCGCTTTCCTCCTTCGTAATACAAACAAAAACGTGTCTGACATTGCCATAGCCGTCGGCTATGAAAATATCAGCTATTTCCACCGGATTTTTGCCGAGGCCTACGGCAAATCCCCTAAGCATTACCGGGATAGTTAAGGTTGCAAGAGAGGATACTTTTTTACAAAATAACAGACCTCCTTTTTTTGTTCTTGCCATAGTAATATGGCGTTAGAATAAGAAAGGAGGTCTTTTTGTGCGTTACTATTTAGCGATTGATATTGGCGCATCCTCCGGCCGGCATATTGTGGGCTGGATGGAAAATGGCGAAATTCAAGCAAAGGAAGTTTTCCGTTTCCCCAACGGTGTCCATCAGCAAGACGGCCATCTTGTTTGGGATATTGAAGGACTGGTACGGTATGTAAAAGAGGGAATTGAAAGGGCAAAGGCGGAATATCCGTCTATTGAGCGTTTGTCTATCGATACTTGGGGCGTGGACTACGTTCTGCTTAAGGGAGATGAGGAGGTTCTGCCTGTGTACGCCTATCGGGACAGCCGGACAGAGGCGGTGATTCCCCAGGTACACGAGAAGATACCTTTTTCAAAGCTATATAGCCACGTTGGCTGTCAGTTTCAGCCCTTTAATACCATTTATCAGCTTTATGACGAGAAGGTAAACGGGCGGTTCGATGGCGTTACGGATATGCTGATGATTCCGGAGTATCTTCTGTGGAAGCTTTGCGGTGTGAAGGCAAGAGAATACACCAATGCCACCACTATGGGTATGGTGAATGCCGAGACCGGCGAATTTGATATGGAGCTTGTGGAAACGCTGGGCTATCCAAAGCATCTATTCCCCAAGCTGAGCCAACCCGGCACGGTTCTGGGTGAATATGAGGGTATTAAAGTCGTGCTTTGCGCTACCCACGATACCGGCTCTGCGGTGGAGGGTATCCCTATGGAGGGAAACCACCCCTACATTTCGTCGGGCACTTGGAGCCTGCTGGGCGTAAAGACCCCCAAGCCTATTACCGATGCAGGCAGCGAAAAAGCCAACTACTCCAACGAGGGCGGCGTGGGCTATAACCGCTATCAAAAGAACATTATGGGTATGTGGCTGGTCAATGAGCTGCAGCGGGAACTGTGCCCGGATACCAAGTTTCCGGAAATTGTGAAGATGGCGCAGGAGAGCGTTTGCGATGCCCTCATCGATGCCAACGCGCAGGAATTTTTGGCGCCCAAGAGTATGAAGGCTGCATTTGATGCTGCCACAGGCAGTGCCTGCAAGAGTGTTGGCGATTATTTTCGCTGCGCTTACCGGTCGCTTGCTGTCAGCTACAAGCAGGCCATCGACGAGCTGGAAGCCAATACCGGCAAAACGTATGAAAAGCTGTACATCGTAGGCGGCGGCGCAAAGAACGCATTCCTCAACGGACTGACGGAAGCTGCTACCGGTAAAGAGGTCGTTGCATTGCCCATCGAGGCCACTGCCTTGGGTAATCTCAAAATACAGATGGAGGTCTAATTATGAGTTATGTAGAAGCAAAAGCAAAATATGCCGCATTGGGTGTGGATACCGATGCCGCTATCGCAAAACTTAAAAATGTTCCCCTTGCCCTGCACTGCTGGCAGGGTGACGATGTCCGTGGTTTTGACACCGACCCGAATAAGCCCCTCACCGGCGGTATTCAGACCACCGGCAACTATCCCGGCCGCGCAAGAACGCCCGAGGAGCTGATGGCAGACCTGG